>QHVS01000197.1 GCA_003223635.1 Acidobacteriota bacterium
TCCGTCAGCCGGACACGCGATCTGCCAAACGCTTTATGGCAACGCTCCGTTGCACCAGCAAGTATCGAAAAGCTTTCGGCATCCGTGAGCGGCTTCCCGATCCGGAAACCTCTGATCTCGTGTTGGGTGAGTGGTATGCCAACACCCTGTGGATCGGCCGACAGCGGTTCTTTCACTACGTCGCTAGCAAGTCGTTGCTATCTATCGTTATCCCCATGCGTGAGCGGAAGACTGCCGAACTGCGGTTTATCGAAGCTGTGGAACAGTTGCTCCATCACTTTGGTGCATCCCGCGCAGATATTGAAGCCGAGCTGCGTGGCATGAGTGACTTCACATACGCCCGAGCAAGTAATCGCAGCGTTCTCGGTTCCATGCGTGACCAGGCCTATCTAGCCAAGCATGACGTGCTGGACGGTCGAGCTTCTTCTCTCTGGGAGTTATGGATTCGGTTGGCGGAAACGCCTTGTGGTCCAATGGACTATAACTCTCCAAAGAGAGTCACGAGGATTCTCTTTGGTGTCGAGTCGCCCGAACGCAGTGCCGGCTGACGTCACACCGCAGCGGCAATGGAACCGGCCGCGCAGCTTAGTGCGTAATCCGTTATCCCGACTCCGCTCGGCTTCGGCTAATCAGGCCGCTCCCTTCTTCTTTAGCTCTTCGCGAATCACCCGACGAAGTTTCTTCTCGAGCGGTTCTCTGCGCTCTTGCCTGTACTCTCGCAAAGCGCTGTTGATCATCGTCTGAGATCGGAAAATCGCTACCGATTTTCCCGTGCATCGATCGCGACGCAGATGGTCCGATAGCAGGCAACAATACCGTTGTGCTGGGGCATCACTTCCGCACTGAGCTGCACGAAAGTAAGGACGGGCCCGCAGGCCCGTCCCTGGAGTCTACTTCGTGGAACTGCGGTACATTGCCGCGCGCTGCCGCATGTGCCATTGATGCAGCCGCTGAAACATGCCGGCGATGCCATGGTGGCGCCGCGCTCTTTGCGCGCTGTTGACGACGATCACCTTCTTGGCGTGCGGCGGTCCGGGTGGAAGCGCGTGCGCATTCACGTCAACCACCTGCACGTCGCGACGATGCATCGTCGCGCCGCTCATAGGCGTCACGAGGCAGAGGCTCAGCAGTCCCACCTGAATTGATCGACCGATGGTCATGACTCACCTCCACTCGGTATCAATGCAATGCTCTCGCCCTCAGCAAGCACTTCGATGCATGAGACTTATCATCTCGATAAAGCCGAGTCGGGCATTGTTACGTCGTAGGTTCGAGAAGCCGAGATGAAGAGTGAGCGTTCCGGACCGATCCGGAAGGGTCCTTTGCCGCCGGTCTATTTTCTCTGCTCCTTCGTTCTGGAGCTTGGACTTCACTTCGCCATCCCTGTGACCCGAATCATTCCGTCGCCGTGGCATTACATCGGCGTGGTGCTGATCGTCGCCGGAGTGAGCCTTGCCGGCGCTGCGGTGCGGCAATTCAGGAGGGCGGAGACTCCGCCCAAGCCATCCGAGAGGCCGACCGCGCTGGTCACCGGTGGGCTCTTCAGAGTCACTCGGAATCCGATGTATCTGGGCATGCTCCTTGTCTTGCTGGGCACTGCCGTGATTCTTCGAACGCTCACGCCGCTTGTGGTCCCGTTCGCGTTTGCATATCTGATCACCAGCCGGTTCATCCGCGTCGAAGAGGCGTTCTTGCGTGAACAGTTCGGGGAACCATATGTGAGCTACTGCCGCTCGGTGCGGCGGTGGCTATAACGTCTTGCACGACTTGGAGGAACGATGAAGAACGCATTTCGCGTCTTTGCCGGCCGGACCGCCGAATTGGCGGGATCGCCGTGGATGTTTGTTGTCATGGTTGCTCTGACCTTCGTCTGGCTGGCCGTGGGGCCGACATTTCACTTCTCCGACACCTGGCAGTTGACGATGAACACGGCCGCCTCCCAGGTCACCTTCCTCATCGCGTTTCTTCTGCAGAACACGCAGAATCGCGACACTCGCGCGCTGCAGTTGAAACTCGACGAGCTGATTCGAGCCACAGGAGGGGCGCGCTTGAATCTGATGAACCTGGAGCACCTCTCGGATGATGAGCTGGAGCGCCTGAAGGAAGAATTCGAACGGCTGTCCCGGAGCCGCGGTTCGCGACCGTGACGTAGTCAAGTAACATGTTGGCCATCAACACAGCAGCGGGGGGCGGCATGGATGGACAGGTCGGCGCGTGCATCGTGGATGGCACCGCTGCTGGCGGTCGTCTTCGTCATGTTTGCCCGGAACATTCCGAACAAGACAGCGGTCGCCAGTCTGATTATCGGAGGCGTGGCGTATCTGTTCTACATCGTCGGCTTCTGCTGTGCGGTTTACGCCCTGGCCACGATGCGGCGGACGGGACGCGCCGGAGTGCTGGTTCCAGCCATCATCGGGCTGCTCATCAGCGGGAGCCTGACACTCGTCTTCACACTGCTGATCGTCAATCTGCTTCGCCGGTGAGTCCCTCTCCGGAAGAGGGGAAGCTAACCCATGGTTTGTTGACCGTAGCAGGCAACCGGCTTGGGCAAGCGCCTCTGTGAGTTACACTGATCGTCTCGCAAAAGCCAAGTCCGGTCAGCATTTCGGCCTGAGGCTTGCGAATGAAAGGGATCGCCTGCGCGATGGCGGGGCGGAAAGAGAAGAAAGAATGTCTTCAAAAGTGTTCGTAGGGAACCTCGATTTCAATACCACGCGGGCGGAAGTTCAAACGCTGTTCTCGCAGATCGGAGAGATTCGCGACGTCTTTCTGCCCACTGACCGCGACAGCGGCAGGCCGCGCGGGTTCGCCTTTGTGGAGTTCGCGTCAGACGAGGACGCTGCCAAAGCGATCGAAAAATTCAACGGCCATGAGCTGAATGGGCGCGCGCTGCGGGTCAACGCAGCGGAAGATCGCCCGCGCGGCGGGTCGGGATACCGCGGCGGCCAGCGCAGCAATTCCTTCGGAGGAGGGGGCTTCGAAGGGGGCGGCGGCTACGGCGGAGGCGAGCGCTTCCCTGCCTCCAAGCCGAAGGGAAGCCGCCGGAACATCCGCAGCAAGAAGCGCAGTCTGTAAGAACCGGGTTTCTTACGTTGTGAATCGGCTCACCTTCGGTGTAATCGCCGGTGTTGCGTTCGGCGCACTCTCGGTAGCGCTGATGGTGCCGCTTTCCTTCCCTGACAAACGCGCCGCGCTGATCGGCGCGTTCGTCAATCGCTTCGCCATCGGCTTTCTGACACCCCTTGTCACGCTGCCGATGCCCGCGTGGCTCAAGGGCGTGGTCATCGGGCTGTTACTCAGCCTGCCGGATGCGGTGATCACCAAAGCCTTCGCCCCGATCGTGATCATCGGTTGCATCGGCGGGGCGATCATCGGCTGGGCGTCCGGGAAGTGGGCGATCTAGCGACGCGCGACAAGCGAGCATTTGTTTACGATGTCGAAACAGATTGCCTGAAGGACGGAAGGGTCGACGTCGCTCCATTGACCTTGGTCAGGTATGCTGTGCAACACACATGTTGGCCTCAGAGCGGAGGCAGTTTCAGCGCGTAACGCTGCCTCAACCCATCCGAGCGTTCGTCGGACCCGTCCCCGTGTACGTCGTCGACGCATCGGTCTCCGGCTTGCGCGTGGTGCATCAGAATGCATTGCCGAATGTCGGTACGCTCTGCAGGCTGATGTTTCATTGGGACATCGGACCGATCACCGTGGACTGCGAGGTCGTGCACACCATGGTGCACCGCCGGGCCTCCGCCGCAGGGGAGAAGAACACGTTCCATACGGGGCTGCGCGTCCTGGCCGCCGACCGGCAATCGGAGCAACGTCTCCGCGAGCTGGTGCACGTCTTCGCATCCAAGGCGAGGCCGAAACCGAACGGCGGGAATGGCGGGGATCATTCGTAATCTGGAGTGCGGTCGCCATGCGACCGCTCTACGAACGGAGCGGCGGCATGGCCGCCGCACTCCAGATTACTCAAACGCGATGATTCCGTTCTTCCATAGCCGATAAAAAATCAGCATGGCATCCGGCTCGCGGATCGGGCTGATCTTGATCAGCGAGCCGATGTCCCATTGGCCGTTGATGCGCGAGAGGATGAACCCTTCGTTCGGCGTGAAGTTCATCTGCGTGATCTCGGTGACCGGTTTGGAGATCTTCGGCACGCGCGCCTCGTGCAGACCCTGGGCGTGCAGATCGGCGAGAATCACCGCTTCGGCACCTTTGATGGCGCTGCGCACTCGGGACTGATTGGCGTCGAGATTTTCCGCTGCTTTGAGCAGCCGCTGCGTCTTCTCGTACTCTTTCGCCTTCAGTGAAGTCTGCGCGCGCTTGAGCAGCACCGTCACCTCGTCCGCTTCGCTGAACTCTTCGAACGGGGCGGTCTCCGCTTCCACCTTCGCTGCTTTTTCCGCTCCAGCCTCTCCCAGGCGGACGTGCCCGCTGCGGACCAGCGAATGCAGCGTGGAGGCGACGACGAACGTTGACGAGCGGCTCTCCAGGACGATGTCGGCGATGGTGCGCTTGCCGTCGATGGCATGCACAATCGTTCGCTGCACTTCGTCGAGGTCTTTGGCATCGATGGTACGGGCCTCGATGGGCACGACGGTCTCATTGGGGATCACTTCGCGGATGCGCGTCCATTCGTCGACCCGCCGCGTTCCCTCCATGATGATGCCCGTGACGTCGACCTGCAGCGGGATCATCTCCATCGTTGGCAGCTCGTCGTCGAGGAAGTGGAACTCCGCATCGCTCCACAAGAAGATCTCGTAGATCTCCTCTTCCGCTTTCAGGCGCATCAGCCGCTGCAGCTCCTGCTCGCTGATCGCTTCGATCATCACCAGGATCTTGCCCAGAAGGATGCCGGACTGATGCTGCACCTCCATGGCCTTCATCAGCTCGGACTCGGTGAGGTATCCGTGGCTGATGAGAAACTGGCCGAGGTATTCGCGGGGGGAGTTGGAAGCGGAGGAGATCACCCGGCCGCCGCGGAAGAAGATCTTCTTCTCCACCGACTTGTTGTTGACGACAAGCGTGCCGTTCTTCTGCCCCAGGCTGAGCCACTGGAGCAGATCGCCCGTCGACATCGATTTGAGATTGCCGCTTACGCCCATGACCACCGGGTTCCGGAATTATATCGGGAGTGGCCCATTCGTTCTGTGCTAGACCTCACAACGAGTTAGGCTTACACCGGAAATGACCGATAAACCCTATTTTGATGCCGATGATCTTGCCGCGCGCGATTTTGATCCGCAGCGCGATCTCCGCGAGCCGGGCCAGTTTCCCTTCACGCGCGGTCCGCAGGCCTCGATGTATCGGGGGAAGTTGTGGACGATGCGGCAGTACGCCGGCTTCTCCAGCGCGGCGGAGTCGAATCGCCGCTATCAATATCTGCTGGAGCGGGGAACGACCGGCCTTTCCGTGGCCTTCGATCTTCCCACGCAGATCGGCATGGACTCCGACGATCCGCGGGCCCGCGGCGAAGTGGGCAAAGTCGGCGTGGCCATCGACTCCATTGAAGACATGGAGACGCTGCTGGAGGACATTCCTCTCGATCGCGTCTCCATCTCCATGACCATCAACTCCCCGGCGTCGATTCTTCTGGCGTTGCTCCTGGTGGTGGCCGAGCGGCGCGATATCCCCTGGTCGAAACTCGAAGGCACGATCCAGAACGACATCCTGAAGGAATACGCGGCCCGCGGAACGTACATTTTTCCTCCCGCCCCATCGCTGAGGATGGTGACCGACATCTTCGAGTTCTGTGCGCGCGAAGTGCCGCGCTGGAACACGATCTCGGTTTCCGGCTATCACATCCGGGAGGCAGGGTCGACGGCGATCCAGGAAGTGGCCTTCACCCTCGCCGACGGTTTGCAGTACGTGCAATCCGCAGTGGACCGGGGCCTGGACGTCGACAGCTTCGCTCCCCGCATGTCGTTCTTCTTCAACGCGCACAACGATTTTGTGGAGGAGGTGGCCAAGTTCCGCGCCGCGCGAAAGCTTTGGGCCGTGCTGATGCGGGAGCGCTACGCGCCGAAGGATTTGCGCTCCCTGACTCTGCGCTTCCACGCACAGACGGCCGGCTCGACGCTGACCGCGCAGCAGCCGGAGAACAACGTCGTCCGCGTCGCCTACCAGGCCATGGCCGCCGTCCTCGGCGGCTGCCAGTCGCTGCACACCAACAGCCGCGATGAAGCGTTCGCCCTCCCGACCGAGGAGTCGGCGAAGATCGCCCTGCGCACGCAGCAGATCCTGGCGTACGAGAGCGGCGTGACCCGCACCGCCGATCCGCTCGGCGGTTCGTACGCCGTGGAGTCGATGACGCTGGACATCGAGCGCGCCGCGCGGGCCTTGATCGAAAAGATCGACGAGATGGGAGGGGCGCTGGCGGCCATCGAGTCAGGATTCGTGCAGAAGGAGATCAGCGACTCGGCCTACATCGCGCAGCGCGCGGTGGAATCGAAAGAGAGCATCGTCGTCGGCGTGAACGACTTCATTGAAGACGAGCAGACCTCGCTCCCCATCATGATCATCGATGATCGCGTGGAGCGGGAGCAGTTGAAACGCCTGCGCGCATTCCGGGCCCGTCGCCGCGGTGACTTCCGCGCGGCGCTGGAAGATCTCGACGCGGCCGCGCGCACCGGCGAGAACGTGATGCCGCACATCGTCCACGCCGTGCGCAAGGATTGCACCGTGGGCGAGATTGTTGCGACCTTGAAGAAGACGTTCGGCGAGCACCGCGAGCAGGGGTTTTGATTCGTGATTCGTGGTCCGCGATTCGTGGCTCGCGAACCACGAGCCGCGAACCACGAGCCACGTATAATCCATTCATGCCCGCCGCCCGACTCGTCCTCGAAGACAGCACGGTCTACGAGGGCGAGGCCTTCGGATCGACTGAGAACGCCATCGGCGAAGTCGTCTTCAACACCTCGCTCACCGGATATCAGGAGATCGCCACCGATCCGTCGTATCGATTTCAGATCGTGGTGATGACCTACCCGCACATCGGCAACTACGGCATCGAGCGGATCGTCGAGCAGAGCGGACGTCCGCAGGTGGCGGGCTTCGTGGTGCGCGACGCCATCGAGGTGCCCTCCAGCGCGCATTCTCAGATGTCGCTTTACGAATACTTCAATCAGCACGGCATCTCCGCGATTCAGGGCCTCGACACGCGCGCTCTGACGCGCACCATCCGCAACAAAGGCGCCATGCGCGGCATGATCACGTCGCAGTCGAAGCGCAGCGTGGACGACGTGGTGGCCGAAATTCGCCGCGCGCCGTCGATGAGCGGCCTCGATCTCGTGAAGCATGTCACTGCGCCGAAGCCGTACGACTTCGACGAGCAGCCGCAGGAGAAGAGGCGGCGCATCGCCGTCTACGACTACGGCGTCAAGCGCGACATCCTGCGCAAGCTCACGCAACATGGGAACGAGGTCTGCGTCTACCCGGCGACGACGCCGGCGGAAGAGATTCTGCGCAGCGGCTTCGACGGCGTCGTGCTCTCGAATGGTCCCGGCGATCCGGAGCCGGTCACGTACGCGCAGGAGAATATCCGCCGCCTGATCGGCAAAGTTCCGCTCTTCGGCATCTGTCTCGGCCACCAGCTCCTCGGCCTGGCCCTGGGCGGGCGAACGTACAAGCTCAAATTCGGCCACCGCGGCGGCAATCATCCGGTCAAGGATCTGCGCAGCGGGCGGGTGGAGATCACGGCGCAGAATCACGGCTTCGCCGTCGATCCCGACTCGCTCAGCGACAGCGACGTGGAGTTCACGCACATCAATCTGAACGACCAGACCCTGGAAGGCTTTCGCCATCGCCGCGAGCCGATTCTGGCCGTGCAATATCACCCCGAGGCGGCGCCCGGTCCGCACGACTCGTTCTATCTGTTCGCGGAGTTCATGAAGCTGATCGAGTAGGTCTCCCCGTGTGGCACAGGCACTCTTGCCTGTGCCGGCACAGACAAGAGTGTCTGTGCCACACAAGAACAATGTGTCTGATCGCGATTGCTCACCGCGTATCCAAAGAATGGCCCCTCGTGATCGCCGCGAACCGCGACGAGCAATATGCGCGGCCGACGCGCGCAGCGCACGCGTGGAAGGAAACCCCTGAAGTGATCGGCGGCCGCGATCTGCGGGCGGGCGGGAGCTGGCTCGCGGTGCGGCGAGGCGGCCGATTCGCGGCGGTCACGAACGTGCGCGGGGTGGGCGGGGAGGGCGGGCCCTCGCGAGGACTTCTGGTCAGCGGTTTCGTTCTGGGCGATGAGCCGCCGCTGCCGTACGCGAAAGCCATTCGCGGCGATGCGTATGCGGGGTTTTATCTGATTGTCGGCGATGGAGACATCGTGCAGTGCAATAACGCCGGCGATCCGAAGGCGATCGAGCCGGGTCTATTCGCCGTCAGCAACGCTCCGCCCGGTGCGGACTGGCCGAAGATCGCGATCGGGCGCGACTATCTCACCGCGGCAATCGCGAAGCATCGAAGGGCAGATGATGTGGCCGTTGATCTGCTGAACTTTCTGGGCACGCCGCGCCGAGCGCCGATCGAGTCAGAAGTGTTCGTCCACACGCGCGCGTATGGCACGCGCTCGTCGACCGTCATCCTCGTCGATGCGAACAAGGAAGTGTTGTTCGTCGAGCAGAACTACACGCCTAAA
>QHVS01000113.1 GCA_003223635.1 Acidobacteriota bacterium
ACGGTGAATGCAGAACGCAGAATGCAGAACGCAGAATGCAGAATGAAGAATTGAGAATCAGAACGTTGTCTTCATTCTAAATTCTGCATTCTAAATTCTGCATTCTGCATTCTGCATTCTGCATTCTGCATTCTGCATTCATGGTCTGTTAGGATCGGCGCTCGCCAAGGGGAGGCGAATGGGGTCTGGTGGCCTCCGCGGTCTTCAAAACCGTTGTTTCGGCGCGGAAGCGTCGAAGGGTTGGTTCGATTCCGACACGCCTCCGCCAATTTGGCTGCTCGCCCGCTCGCTACGGTTTGGGCGCATCCGTGAGAAAGCCGATCTTCACCGCGCCCCCTTCACGCGCCGCGTCCATGGCCTGCACAGCTCGCTCGAACGGCATCTGATCCTCGGAATTGATGAACACCACTTTGTCCGCGATGGGGCGGCTTCTCATCTGCCCGCCGATGAGATTGGCCAGTTCCTGCGGGCTGTTGACCTTCTGAGCATTGAGATAGATGCCGTCGCCTTTGACGGTGATCACCAGTTGATTCTGTTCCGCAGGGGGCGGAGCTCCGGCGATTTCTACTTTGGGCGGAACCTCGACGTCCAAACCCATTTGTAGAATCGGTGTGGCCACCATGAAGATGATCAACAGCACGAGAACGACGTCGACCAGCGGCGTGATGTTGATTTCCGATCGAACGCCCTGACCCCCCCTGCTGAATGCCATCTACGTTCTTCCTTTCGCGATCTCTGCCCCCGCCTGCTGGTTCTCGGTGAGGAACGAGACGCCGGTGAACTCCGCATCATTCGCCGCTTTCATCACCGTGCGCACCTTGCCGAAATTGATTCGCTTGTCCGCTTTGATCATCACCGCTCGGGCGGGATTCTTCGCCCTCTCCGCCTTCAGATAGCGGACCAGGTCGCGGTCGGGAATCCAGTCCTGGCCGATGAAGACAGTGCCGTCCTGCTTGATGGAAATGATGAGATCGCCCTCTTTCCCCGGTTTCTTTGCTGAGTGGGGCCCCTGCGGCAGGAGGACATCAACGCCTGACTGCAGCATCGGGGTGACGACCATAAAGATGATGAGGAGAACCAGACAGACGTCTACCAGGGGAGTGACGTTGATGTCTCCCTTGACTTCGTCAGGGCTTCCACCGCCGGCGCCGAATGCCATCGTTTTCTCCGCTTACCGCGCCGCCATCGGCGTCCGCGTCCCGGCGCGCATCCGCGCCTCGTTTTTGATGAAGTAATCGATGAGTTGAGAGGAGGAGTTCGACATCTCTACCTGGAAGCGATCGACTTTGTTGAGGAAGTAGTTGTAGAGCCAGACCGCCGGGATTGCCACGAAGAGGCCGAACGCCGTGGTCACCAGCGCTTCGGCGATACCGGCTGAAACCGCGCCGAGTCCGCCTGATCCGCTGATGGCCATTCCCTGGAATGCGTGGATGATTCCGGCAACTGTGCCGAAGAGACCCACGAAGGGAGCGGTGGTGGAGATGGTGGCGAGGTTGCCCAATCCCTTCTTGAACTCTGCGGTAGTCATCAGCGTTTCGCGCTCGATGGCTCGCTGTCCGGCAGCCACCAGATCGAAATCCTCAGGGAGCGACTGGCTGCTCTCATACTGAAACTCCGTCAGACCTGCGCGGAGCACGCGGGCAAGATGGCTGTGACGATATTTCTTGTCGCTGGTGAGGGCGATGGCCTCTTCCAGCTTGTGCTGCTTGAGCATTGGCGTGACGCGCAACGCGATTTCGAGCGACTCGCGCTTGGCCCGCTGAAACCGCCAGAGCCGTTCGATGGCGATGGTCAGCGACCAGATCGACATCAACGCCAGGACGAGGACGACCGCCTTGGCCACCCAGTTCATCGACGACAACATGCCGAGCAGGCTGAAACTCGTCTCCATTCCTTGCATGAGACTTTCTCCTCTCCTACGTTCCCGTCATTGCAGACGGAAATTGACCGTCAGGTTATAGATGACGGGCACGGGTTGCCCGTTCAGGGTTCCGGGCTTGAACTTCCAACGCTTGACCGCTTCGAGGGCAGCCGCATCGAGGCCGAGAGGCAGGGGCTTGAGGACGCGCGCATCAGTGACGTTTCCATTGCGATCAATGATCGCCTCGATGATCACGATGCCTTCGACCCGCGCTTTCCGTGCCACTTCGGTGTATTGGGGCTCAATGCGGTTGATGGCCACCGGGGCCTGGACGTCGCCGCCGACGCGCACCGGCCGATCGCCGGTGCCGCCGAGCTGTCCGCCCAGCTGTCCGCCCACCACGCCACCCACGACTCCGCCCGCTACGCCTCCCACCACTCCGCCCACCACGCCCCCCACCTGGCCGCCCACCACGCCCGCGTCGGACTTGGCGGTGTCGGTGTTCTCCACCTGCGGCACTTCCTTCGGAGTCTCAGTGGGCTGATGAAAGGTCTCCACTTTCTTCGGCGTCTCGACGTGCGGCTTGGGAGTGGTCGTCGCGCTCGACGCAGCGGGAGGTGGCGGAGGGGGAGGCGGGGGTGGAGGAGCCGAGACCATGAACGCCTGAATCG
This sequence comes from Acidobacteriota bacterium, assembly GCA_003223635.1. Taxonomy (GTDB): domain Bacteria; phylum Acidobacteriota; class Thermoanaerobaculia; order Gp7-AA8; family Gp7-AA8; genus QHVS01. The sequence continues at coordinate 2,533 of QHVS01000113.1, forward strand.
GCTTCTGGATGACCTCGGGATTCTTCTTGACGTAATAGCCAGCAGCGATCACTGCGCCGATGATCACGATGTGAACGATCGCCGAGAGGAGGGCAGTGACCCCTCGTCCTTCGGTCTTGTCTTTCCCCGCGGACTCGATGAGGACATCATCAAACATCGCGGCCTACCTTGCCTTCGCGCTGCCCGACCGTGGCGCGAAATTCAGAGTCAATGCCAACAACAGACCAGCTCGGACCTCGTCGGGTGTCAGAGCAAGCTCGTTGGTTCGACACTGCTGGCGCCACGGATGAAACTCGAGTCGTCGAGGGCGGAACTTATCACGTGACAGCGATCAGCTGGTAGCTGTTAGCTGTCAGGATTGAGAGTGGGCTAACAGCTAATAGCTAAGAGCTGAAATTGGTGGAGCCGAACGGGATCGAACCGTCGACCTCCTGAATGCCATTCAGGCGCTCTCCCAATTGAGCTACGGCCCCACGGGACGGGATTGCAGCACGACTAACGCCGGTTGTAGATCAAAATTCCATGACCGACGCGCGAATTCTACCGTACCGCAGTCTCCACGTGAGCACGACGCGCCCCTTGCCGCCACACTCCCCAAGCGCCGCGTTTTCGATGTCGCGAAACTTGCCGCCGAGGCGCCTGCCGCCGTCGTCAGCTCCAAAGAAAATCGAGCATCGCCGTCCTCAATTCGGTCGCCAATACCCATCGCTGGCCCGCGCTCTTTGGCAATCACCGAGCGGGAAGCACCACCGTAGTTGATCTGCAAATGAAAAGAGTCGACATCTACCTCAAGCCGAGTTGAACGAGCTGCCGCAAAGCGGTGGCCTACCTGGAAGGGAAAGGCGTGGAGCTGCGGAAGCACGATCTGGCCAAAGAGCCTCCGTCGCGCGAGCTTCTCGAGCGCCTGGTCGATGAATCGCACCTGGAAGACTTTCTCAACACCCGCAGTCCTTCCTATAAAGAGCGCAACCTCGGCGCGCGTAGGCTGACTAAACGCCAGGCCATTGATCTGATGATCGAGGACCCCAACCTGATTCGCCGCCCGCTCGTGCTTCGCGACCCGAAACGCGTGATCTTCGGCTTCGACGCCGACAAATATGATCGACTGACCAAACCATGATCCCGCCGGCTGGAATGGCCATCGCCGCCCTGACCGTGATGCTTTGGATTCTGTGGAGCGACACGATTCGCGCGCGGCGGAGTGTGCCAGTGCTCTACGCGCTGCGTGTCGCTCTCTATCTGATCATGGCCGCGGTGCTGGTCCTCAACCGCATCCGCTATCCATATCTATTCTCCACGGCGGCCAGCGTCCTGGTCGCCCTGGCCGCGGTCGTCGGCGTCCTCGGCGCGTTCTATTTCGGACGCAGGCTCGTCCGCCGGGCGTGATCGTCGCGGCGATCATCCCCGCGCTGGACGAGGAGACGGCCATCGGAGCGCTGCTGGAGGCGATCGACCGCACGCGGGTTCGCGACGTGATCGTCGGCGACAACGGCAGCCGCGATCGCACCGCGGCGATTGCCGCGAGCCATCGCGCGCTCGTCGTGCCCGTGGACGAGCGCGGATACGGAGCGGCGTGCGCCGGCGCGCTCGCCGAGCTAGCCGCCGATGTCGACACGATTCTCTTCATGGACGCGGACGGCTCCGACGATCCGGCCGAGATCCCGCTGCTTCTCGAGCCGATCGCCGCCGGCCGCGCCGATCTGGTCATCGGATCGCGCGCGCTCGGCACCGTCGAGCCGGGAGCGCTCACTCCCCAGCAGCGATTTGGCAACTGGCTCGCTACGCGCCTGATCGCCTTGATCTACCACCATCGCTACACCGACCTCGGGCCGTTCCGCGCCATCCGGCGGGAGGTGCTGGAGCGCATCGACATGCGCGACCGCCGCTACGGCTGGACCGTGGAGATGCAGATCCGCGCGCTTCAACTCGGCGCGCGCGTGGCCGAGGTGCCGGTCAGCTATAAAAGGAGAGTGGGGAGGTCAAAGATTAGTGGGAGCGTGACCGGCGTCATCAAAGCAGGTTGGGGGATCGTGTACACAATCTTCAGGTTGAGAGGGTCGAAGTTCAAATCCTGAAATGCGCCGGGTCCTTTTCGTTCTGGCACTGATCGCTAGCAGCGCTTTTGGCGCTACGTTCCTCGTCCCCAAAGACGAGGAGCTGGTCCGCGGTGCGACCGCCATCATCGTGGCCACCGTGGGGAGCTCTACCTCGCGCTACGCGCCGGGCGGATGGATCGAGACCGTCACCGAGATGCGCGTGGAAGAGGGAATCAAGGGAAGCGTGCGCGCCGGCGATGTCATTCATGTGACCGAGCTGGGTGGCGTGGTGAACGGAGTGGCCTACGTTGTTCCCGGAAGTCCGCAGTATCGGCCGGGCGAACGCGTGCTGCTCTTCATGGAGACCAACGACCGCGGCGAATGGGTCTCCAAGAACATGGCGCTCGGAAAGTTCAGCGTGGCCGGCGATCTTCTGCTGCGCGATGCGCCGTCGATCTGCGGATGGGACTACGACGGCACGCCGCATCGCGAGCCGAGGCGCGCCGCGGATGCGTTCCTGCGCTTCGTTCGCGAAGTGGCCAATGGTCGGCGGGCGATCGCGAACTACGAGATCGTCGGGCCGGCTGAAGCCGGCCCCTCCACGGAGAGCATCACCGCCAACGCAGGACCACTCGTATCCACCTATCTTCTGCAGCTCCCCGGCGACTCGGGGACGCTCGGATTTCGATGGAACCGATTTCCAACCGCGGTCGTCTTTCAGAGCCACGGAACGGAGCCGGGGGCGGCGGGCGGCGGCCTGACTTCACTCCAGCGCGGGCTGGGCGCGTGGACCAACGACGCGGGGAGCAACATTAATTATCAGTATGGCGGCGCGACTTCGGCGCCCTCAACCCACTTTTTCGATTCGAATCCACAGCCCGACGGCGTGAACAGCATTCAGTTCAACGATCCCTCGAACGAGATTCCAGGTTCCTATCACGGTCAGGGCGGCGACACGCTGGCCATCGGCGGCGCGTGGGCCGCGACGAGCGGACCGAATTCGACCCATACGTTCAGCGGCGAGACCTTCTACACCATCACCGAAGCGGACCTGGTGGTGCAGGACGGAATCTTCGGCGCCGGCCTGAGCGGCAACGGCTTCGATCACGTCATCACGCACGAGCTGGGACACACCCTCGGCCTCCGCCACTCCGATGAGCCTCCGCCCGGCGGCACCAGCACCAGCGCGGCGATCATGAATTCCGGCGTCGACTTCAACAACGACGGATTCGGCGCGAATCTGCAGGCCTGGGATCGCGAAGCGATCGACGCGGTGTACGGCGTGTCGGCGCCGCCGCCCTGCACTCCGCCCACCATCACCACCCAACCGCAGTCGCTCGACCTCGGCTCGACGCCGGTCACTCTCTCCGTCGCCGCGAACGGCGATGCGCCGCTGCAGTTCCAGTGGTACATGGGGCAGAGCGGCAATACATCGCAGCCGATCAACGGCGCGACCGGCAGCGCGATCAGCGTGCAGCCGACGGTCACCACCTCCTATTGGGTGCGCGTCTCCAACAGTTGCACTCCGGCCGCCAACAGTCAGACAGCCACGGTGACGGTCAATGGATGTTCGGCCGTGTTCATCAACTCGATTTCCGACAGCGCGTCGATTCTTCAGGGGAGCACCGTGACGCTTTCGGCCAACGCATCCGGCGGAACGCTGACGTACGACTGGTTCATCGGCTCGCCGGGAGACGCGACGAACTCGGCCGGCTCCGGCTCTTCGATCACCGTCCATCCGTCGACGACGACAAGCTACTGGCTGCGCGTGCGGAACAGCTGCGGTGCCTCGGCCACCAGCGGCGCGGTGATTGTGATCGTGACGCCGTGCAATGCGCCACAGATCCTGATTCAACCTGCAAATGCCGACGTGTTGAGCGGGACTTCCGTCTCCGTCTCGGTCGGCGATATCGGCTCGCGCCCGACTCGCTATCAATGGTTCGAGGGCTCGGCGGGCGACATATCGCGGCCGGTTCCGAACGCGGGGACTGCGAGCTTCACCACGCCGCTCCTTCTTGCATCCACTTCCTATTGGGTGCGCGTTGCGAACGACTGCGGGACGATCGATAGCGCAGTGGCAAATCTCACCGTAGTGACCAGTTGCCGGGCGCCGGCCATCGTGACCCAGCCGCGCGACGCGTCGGTTGCTACGGGCAGCATCGCCATCGTTTCCGTGGTGGCGACGGGAACCTCGCTTTCCTATCAATGGTATGAGGGACCGCTGTTCGACTTCACCCACCCGCTGGCCGGTGGGCCAGCGGTCATGACCGCGGCGATCACAGGGCCGACCAAGTACTGGGTGCGCATCACCAGCCCGTGTGGCGGCACGGTGACCAGCACTGTGGCCACCGTCACACCACAAGCGGTGACCCGCCGCCGCTCTGCCGGTCACTAATCGCCGAAATGTGACCTGGGTTACTGCTGGCCCGAGCGCCGGACTTCAGAATGTCATCGGGTCGTCTCCCGGAAAACTCGGAGGAAGTTGTGCGCAAATCGCATTCGCTGTTTCTGTCTCTGGCTCTCATTGCCTTCGCCACCTCGGTCGAAGCGGTCACTTACATCGTGCCGACCGACCGCGACCTGGTGCGCCGAGCCACGGCGATCGTCGTCGCTACGGCGGTCGAATCGCACGCGGAGCTGACGGCGAGCGGTGGCGTGATCACGCGCTCCGAGTTGACGATCGAAAGCGTTCTGAAGGGCGCATTGCATGCCGACCAGTCGCTGCAACTCGTCGAGCCGGGCGGCATCATGAGCGAGCGCGCGACATTGATTCCCGGTTCTCCGCGCTTCGAGAACGGCCAGCGCTACTTTCTGTTCCTTCGCCGAGGCAACGATGGCGAGTGGTCGACGTACGGTCTCGGCCTCGGTCGATTCAGTTTCACCACAGATCTGCAAGCACGTGAGCTCATCTCTCGGGGGACGCCGGGGGAAATCTTCGGTTTCGAAGAGGGGAGCTGGGCTCCGCATGTCGAGAAGCTCCGGAGCGTTCCGGAGTTCGTCGATTTCGTCCGCGCCATCGTCAGATCACCGCTGTCGCTGGCGTACGAAAACTATTTCGTCGAAGCGACCGACGCGACGCTGGAGCGGCTTTCCATTCGCTCGGACGCGAAGAAATTGGTCCCGGCCATCAACTCCACTCGGCCGGACTATCTCGGCACCGGCAACTTCCGTTGGCAGGGAACCTCTGCGCCGATGGGCTATTGCTGTTCCCCGACATTCCAACCCAGCTTCGACGGCCCCGGTGCTGCCAGCACGGCGGTGAACGCCTGGAACGGCGTCGGTACGTCGTTTAGCTACAGCGGCCCCACGGTGAACACAGGAAACAAAGGCCTCACCGGTACGGACGGTATGAACACGATTCTCTTCAACGACCCGAACAACGAGCTTTCGGGCTTTCCTGGTGCTGCGGGCCTCGGCGGAGTTACGAGCGCGATGGGCTCATATTCGCTGGGCGATGGCTTCTCGTACTTCAACACGGTAGAAGTTGACGTCGTCATCGCCAAGAGCATCAGCGCTTCGCAGGCCATCTTCAATGCTGTCGTGACTCATGAACTAGGACACACGCTCGGCTTCCGGCATTCGAATCAGGCGGCCGACAATAGTAGTCCCTGCACCGCGCCGCTCCCCTGCGCGGGAGTCGGTCAGGCAATCATGGCCACAACCATTTCGGGCGTCACAACTCTGCAGCAGTGGGATCGCGACGCGATGAACACGGTGTACGGCTCGGGTGCTACTTGCACGAATCCGTCGATCGTCGTGCAGCCGCAGAGTCAGACCATCGCGTTCGGTGCGCAGGCAAGTCTCAGCGTCACCGCGGGTGGCAGCACCCCGCTCACGTATCAGTGGTACATCGGAACGTCGGGCAGCACCGGTAATCCGGTTCCCGGCGCGACGAACTCCGTATTCAATCCGAGTCCCGCCTCGACGACGAACTACTGGGTGCGCGTGTCGAACAGTTGCGCGCCGCCCGCGCCGGCCGATAGCCAGACGGCCACCGTCACGGTCCAGTCGTGTCAGGGGCCGGCGATCACCGGCCAGCCGCTGGACCAGAGCGTCACCTCCGGCAACAGCGCATTTCTCAGCGTCTCATTCGTCGGAAGCAACCCGATCACCGTGACCTGGTTCCGCGGAACGGCACCCGACATGACGACCTCGATCGGAACGGGGCCGAGCATATCCACGCCGGCGCTCACATCGACCACGAACTTCTGGGCGCGCCTGCAGAACTCCTGCGGCCAGGTGGATACGCGCACAGTCACGATCACCGTCGCCCAATGTCAGACGCCGGTCATCAACGATGATCCGCAGGATCAGACCGTCGCGCCGGGCGCTTCAGCCAACCTGTTCGTCGGTTACACGGGCACGGCGGGAACGGTCACCTGGTTCCGCGGAACGTTCCCCGACGGTTCATCTCCGGCGGGCTCCGGTCAGTTCTTCATGACGCCGGCCCTCAGCTCCACGACTTCGTTCTGGGCGCAGATCACGAACTCGTGCGGATCGGTGCATTCGCGCACGGTCGTCATTACGGTGAGCTTTGCCTGTACTTCTCCGACGATCACCACGAATCCCGGGAATCAGACGGTGGTCAACGGAACTTCCGTGACTCTCGCCGTCGTGGCCAGCGGAACCGGGCCGCTCCATTACGCCTGGTTCCAGGGACCGGCCGGCAATGAGACCAAGCCGGTGGGGACCGATTCGTCGAGCTTCAAATCGGCCGCGCTCACCACTCCCACGCAATTCTGGGTGAAGGTGATGAACAGTTGCGGATCGGCGAACAGCACCGCGGCGACCGTGAATTTGAAACCAGGACGCCCGCGGTCGGTGAAGCACAGATAAAGCGAGCAGCGAGCGGCGGGCGGCGGGCGGGCCGCCCGCCCATCCCTCTACATGGTCTCCAGTCTTTTCTTCAGCGAGGCGATCGTCGCGTCGCTGCGCTGCGGTTCCGGGAGCGACTCGGCGTAGCGGATCGCCTCCTCGATCGTCTTCCGCGCCGATTCCTTGTCGCCCTTGCCGATGTAGATCTCAGCGCGGGTGCGGTAGATGCCGATCTTGCGCGGGCCGTAAACTCTGGCCAGCGCGCGATCGGACGCCGGCAACGCCTCGTCCCACTTCTGCATGGCGCGGTACGCAGCGGCGAGGCGCGCTGGCGGGTTGTAGTCGTTCGGAAAATCTTTTTCCGACTGCTCGAGCATGGGGATGGCGCGCTCCGGCTGTTTGAGCGCCAGGTATGCGGATAGCCGATGCGAGTCGAACACGGCGCGCTGCTCGGCGGTCCTGGCCTTCGCCGCTTCGCCTTCCAGGAACCTCGCCCAATCCTCGCGCAGCTTTCGCGCGCCCTCTTCATCCTTCACCGCTTCGCGCGCGCTGATGAGCGTGTCGTACAGGCCAGAGCGATCATCGGCGGAGAGCGGAATCTTCGGATTGTCCAGCGTTTCGCGCGTCGCCTTTTCCAGGGCCTCGAACGACGCGGGACGTTTCTCCATCTGGGACGCGCATGTGAGGCCGATGCTGGCCACATTCGCAGCAGAATACGTTCCGCGCACGCGCGGGTAGAGCTCGAGCGCGCGGTTGGCGCAACGGTCGTACTCTTTGGCCGACAAGAGATAGAACGTGAGCGACTCCGCAGCGCGGCCGAGGCGCGACCATCTCTTCGGCGCGGCGGCGATCGCTTCTTCGTAGGCTGCCGCCGCTTCCGCCGTCTTGCGATCGTTCGCCAGACGGTCGGCGCGAGCGAGCGCCTCATCCGCCTTGCTGTGCGCGCCACCGACCGCTTGCGCGCCGTCGTCGAGGAGCTTCTTCAGTTGCGGAACCGTCGCTCCCCCTACGTAGCGAAGGGCCACTGCTTCCTTGTTCGGATCGATGATCAGCAGCGTCGGCCAGACGTTGATCGGGTACTTCTTCAGGAACGCGGTGTTGGTGGAGTTTTCAGTGTCGACGGCGAGCCAGACGAACCGTCCGGCGTACCGCTCGAGAGCCTTGTCCGTGAAGACGAAAGCTCGCATCGAGCGGCACGTGTGTCACCACGGTGCCCAGGCGTCGACGAAGAGCGGGGCATTCTTCGCCTTTGCCACGGCCAGCGCTTTCGTGTAGTCGTCGTCGATGAAGGGGAGGACCTCTTTAGCGAACGCCGACGTTGCCAAAAGCAAGAGAATGGGGATGAGCAACTTTCGCATGGCGCCCGGATACTAGCATTAGGTTAACGGTTAACGGTGTAACGGTGGCAGAGCCCTTGGCTCCCGTTAACCGTTACACCGTTAACCGTTAACCTTCAATGCGGCAGGGTCGCGAGCACGCGCTTTCGGTACTCCTTCGCTTTGGCCATCGCCGCCGGGACATCGACGGTCAGCACTTTGCGATTGCGCATCAGCACGCGGCCGTCGCAGATGGTGGTCACCACGGAGCTGCCCGACGCTGCGTAGACGATCGCCGACTCGACGGAGTAGACCGGCTGCGACTTCGGCTGCTGCAGATCGATGATGACGACGTCGGCGCGCTTGCCGGCTTCCAGCGATCCGATCTTCTCTTCCATCCCCAGGACACGTGCGCCGGCGACGGTGGCCATCTCCAGCGCATCGCGCGCGCTGAGCACCTTTGGATCCATCTTGGCCACCTTCTGCAGACGCGCGGCGCTGGCCATCTCCTCGACCATGTCGAGATTGTTGTTCGAGCCGGCCGGTCCATCGGTGCCCAGACCGACGTTGACCCCTGCCTTGCGCATGTCGACAACCGGCGCGATGCCGGAAGCAAGCATCATGTTGCTCTCCGGGCAGTGGGCCACGCCGACGCGCTTGGCGGCGAAGATACGAATCTCCTCCGGGGTCAGCCACACGCCGTGCGCGACGACGACGTCGTGGCCCAGAAAGCCGATGGAGTCGAGGTAGAGCCCTGGCGACGTCCCGTTCTGCTTCTCCGCCACCTGCTGCAGCTCATTCTTCGTCTCCGCGACGTGGATGAGGATCGGGGCGTGCAGCTCGTCGGCGAGGCGCCGGATCTGCTGCAGATGCTCACGCGAGACGAGATACGGCGAATGCGGCGCGAGCGCTGGAGTGATCATCGGATCCCCGCGCCATTCGTTGACGAATTTCCGGACGTATTCGACGGTCGCGTCCCATGTCTTGTTGTCGGGCGCGGGGAAGTCGATCAGCGTCTCGCCGACCACCGCGCGCAGACCGGCGCGCTTCGCCTCTCGGGCGATGTCGCTCTCGAAGTAGTACATGTCGGTGAAGGTGGTCGTTCCCGACAGGATCATCTCCGCCGCGCCGAGGCGCATGCCCCACTTCACGAACTCGGCATCGACGTTCTTCGCCTCGGCCGGGAAGATGAAATGCGTCAGCCAGTCCATCAGGTCGCGATCGTCGGCGATCCCGCGGAAGAGCACCATTGGCACGTGCGTGTGCGTGTTGATGAAGCCGGGGAGGACGGCCATGCCATTCGCCCGGATCGTCTCGCGTCCGCTAAAGCGTTTGGCCAGATCGGCTGATGGTCCGACCGCGACAATCTTCCCTCTGTCGATGGCTACCGCGCCGTCTTCGATATTCGGACCGGCCATGGTAAGCACCGTGCCGCCGGTGATGAGGATGTCGACGGTTGCGGCCTGGCCGGCGACTGTGCCGACCACCACACAGAGAATCGCGAGTACGAAGCGGCGGATCATCAGTCGACAGAGAATGTGAATGGATACGGGAAGAGCGTCGACAACTTGTATTCGACGCGTTGACCCGCAAGATTGGCCAGGGTCACTTCGATGTCGCCGCAGTACTCCCACATCAACGGGCGGCATGGGCCGCACGGCGTCGACGGCTCCTCCGACTGTGTGACCACGGCGATGGCGGTGAATTTCCGCTCGCCCGCGGCCAGCGCGGAGAGAAGAGCCACGCGCTCGGCGCAGACGGTGAGGCCGTAGGTGCTGTTCTCGACGTTGCAGCCGCGATAGATCTTGCCGGCGGCGGTGCGCAGCGCGGCCCCCACTTTGAATTTGGAAAAGGAAGCGGCGGCGTTCTCCCGCGCCTTCCGCGCTTCGTCAACGAGATCGGACATGGGGCGCGGAGTTTATCAGGCCACACCATTACAATGCGCCGCGCCGATGAATCTCAACGAGCAACTGGACTACCTGGCCAAGGGCGCCGTCGATCTGATCGATCGCGCCGATCTGAAGTCCAAGCTGGCGCGCGGCAAACCGCTGACCGTCAAAGTCGGATTCGATCCCACCGCGCCCGACCTCCACCTCGGCCACACCGTTGTGATCCGCAAGATGAAGCACTTCCAGCAGCTCGGCCATCGCGTCGTCTTCGTCATCGGCGATTTCACCGGGATGATCGGAGATCCCACCGGGAAGAAGATCACCCGGCCCCCGCTGACGCATGAAGAGATCGAGGAGAACGCGCGGACCTACGAGCGGCAGATGTTCAAGATCCTCGACCCGAAGAAAACCGAGGTTCGCTTCAATAACGAATGGTTGGGGGCGCTCGGCTCGGCGGGCATGGTCAAGCTGGCGGCGAAATACACGCTGGCCCGCATGCTGGAGCGCGACGACTTCCGCAAACGCTTCGACGCGCATCAGCCCATCTCCATCCACGAGCTGCTCTACCCGCTGGCCCAGGCGTACGACTCCGTCGCTCTGAAGGCGGATGTGGAGATGGGAGGGACCGATCAGCTTTTCAATCTGCTCGTCGGCCGCAACTTGATGCGCGAGTACGGGCTGGAGCCGCAGGTGGTGCTGACCACTCCGCTGCTGGAAGGTCTGGACGGCGTGGAGAAGATGTCGAAATCGCTGGGCAACTACATCGGCATCACCGAGGATCCTCAGTCGATCTTCGGAAAGGTGATGTCCATCTCCGACGAACTGATGTGGAAGTACTACACGCTGTGCACCGACCTGGCGTCGGCGGAGATCGCGAAGTTGCGCGCGGAGAATCGGCCCATGGACGCGAAGCGGCAGTTGGCGAAGCTCATCATCACGGACTTTCACGATGCCGCTGCGGCGGAGAAGGCGGATGAGGAATTCCGACGGATCTTCAGCGAACGCCAGGCGCCGACAGATATGGAGGAGAGGACGCTCCCGGCCGCGAGCGAGCCGCAATTTCTGACCAAGGTGATCGTGGCCGCGGGGCTGGCGCCGACGAATAAGGAGGCGCAGCGTCTGGTGGCGCAGGGGGGCGTGCTGGTCGACGAGGCGAAGGTGGACGATCCGAAGCACACCGTCGACGCGCGCCCTGGCAGATCGTATCTGCTGAAGGTGGGGAAGCGGCGATTTGCGCGGGTGAGGTTCGAGTGATCGACGAGTGCCCTCTCCCCGCGTGAGCGGGGAGAGGGTGGCGCGAAGCGCTGGGCAGTGTAATCACCACTGCGATCGGTGCATCACTTACTCGTTATCTTTGTCGTCGGATGACCGTTGCTTGATGGCAGTCCCCGCAACAAAGTTACCTGGATTTGTCCGCTCGATGTCCGCCATGTTGAATATCGTGTTTTTTCGATCCACCTGGATGGTAAGTACCCACCCGCAGCCCACTCCATTATTGCAGGTCAAGCTTGCCATGCCGCTACCATCGGCATTCAAAGAGTCAATCCTGAAGGTCTCCGTCGTCTTGTTATCGCCGCATGCCCCATGGGTCCGTAGAGTGGCTTTGTTGTCGGCGCCGTTCTTATCAAGAGTGAAATTGACGACACCGGCCATCGGCCCACAGCCGCTTCCCGACCAGACAAGCGCTGCCTGCCACGGCCCTGCCAAGCGAGCCACTCCCGGTGGAGCTGCCTGAAGTGTTTGTACACCGATGCCAAATGCTATGGCGACGAGGGACAGAACGACAAGAAACCCAAGGTGCGGCGGTCTAAGCTGATGTAGGTATTTCATGGTTTCCCTCCTTCGAGTTTTTGCGAGGCTGGCAAAATAACAAATCGATTTTTGATTTGCAAAGTCTACGAAGCCGATCCGCTACTGCTATCTGAAATTCACCGGAATGGTCAGCACTTCGGACGTTCCGTTGAACGTGGCGCGCACTTTCAGCGTGCCGCTCTGGCCCTTCAGGTCGCCGGTCGGCGCCCACTCGACAGTTCCCTGTTGATCGATCAGGTCCGCATCGCGCGGCGCGTCGATCAGCTCGATCTGCGCCGGCGAGCCGTCCGGACCGCTGACCACGATGCGGAAGAAGTTGGGGAAGGTGGACGTGAAGAGGTCGATCGGTTGGTCGAGCACGCCGTCATGATCGGCGTCGGCCACGTCGATCGTGCCGTTCTCATCGAGATCTACGCCGAAGGTCACGCGGACGTCCTGGCGCGCGCGGATGCCGGGGACAAACGTCGGGTCGTTCGAAGCGTTGTTGATGGCGCTGCCGTACGCGATGATCTGTCCGCTGAGAACATTCGCGTAGACGGCGTCGTTGTTTTGCGGCTCGACGCCGAAGAGAGCGCTGACACCGAAGTTGTATTGCGTCTGCGTTCCGGCGTTGTAGGTTGCCTCTTTGGTGGCGGCAAGGTTGCCGTCGGCGCGAATCAGCTCCCAGCGGATCGTCGCTGCGCTGAGCCCGTAGAGGCCGAAGTTGTAGCGAGTGCTGTCGACCGCCGACGGGCCGGTGAGAACGGCGACCTCTCCGGCGACCGCCGCATCCGAAACACTGACGGCCGGGATGTCCTGACCGAACTCGCCTTTGTCGGTGCGGTTGAAGGTGCGGGAGGTGACGGCCAGCCTTCTCGCTGCCGCGTCGTCCACGACGATCTCGATAGCGCCGATCGCGGACTGGCGTTGAAAGCGCGTGCGCACGATGTCCTCGATGGCCACGGTGGACCGGGAAGCGACGTCGATCTCCGTCGACTCGGCTGCGCCTGAAGTGTCATGGAACACCAGCCGAACGCGCGTGGTGCTGGCGCTGGTGTTGTGCAGCGTCAGCTCGCTCTGCCACTGGCTGCCGTTGGCGCCGGATCCGGTGCCGGCCGCCGGGATGATGAGGGTCGCCGCGCTCGCTGCCATCGGCAGCAGGGCGGCGGCGGTTGCAGCAATGAGATGTTTGATTTTCATGAGGGCTCCTTTTGATTCGCAGTCGCCCTCTGGTACGCGGGAGGAGAAATAGGTGTCTATAAATGCTTGTGTGAAATGGTGGGCAAAATCAGAGACGGTTTCGGCTCGTGTTGATACGGCGCCTACGCGCGGAGCGTCTATTGGTAGCCGAAGGGTTCACGCGCCGGGTGAGGGGGTTGTCGAGTCACGAATCACAAACCGCGAACTCGTATAATCCCTCTCCGCAATGCCGCGTTCTTTCCAGGGCGAGTTCGACGCGCAGGGTTTGCGTTTCGCGGTGATCGCCAGCCGTTTCCATGAGGAGATCGTCGAAGGTCTGCTGGCCGGGGCACTCGATTGCCTGACCAGTCACGGCACAGCGGACGAGGCCATCACGGTTCTTCGCGTGCCGGGAGCATTCGAGATCCCCACGCTGGCGCGCATGGTGGTCGCGCGAGGCGGCTTCGACGCCGTCGTCACTCTGGGATGCGTGCTTCGCGGCGACACGCCGCACTTCGAGTTTATCGCCGCCCAGGTGACCGTAGAGTTGTCGCGCGTGGCGGTCGATGCGCGTTTTCCCATCGCCTTCGGCGTCATCACCTGCAACACGCAAGAGCAGGCAGTGGAACGATCGGCCCGCGGGCCGTCGAACAAGGGTTGGGAGGCGGCGCTGGCAGCGATCGAGATGGCGAACCTGTGGCGCGTGCTCCGCACGAGTGAGCTGTAGGCATGGGCGCCCGGCGAAAAGCGCGCGAGCTTGCGCTGCAAATGCTCTACCAGCACGATCTCTCCGGCAACACGCCGGACACCATCGTCTCCACCTTCGAAGACCTGCAGAAATCGAAGCCGAGCACGCGCGAGTTCGCCACCAGGATCTTCAAGGGAACGGTGGACAATCTTTCGAAGATCGACGAGATGATCGTCCAACAGGCGGACAACTGGCGGCTGTCGCGGATGGCGGTGGTCGATCGCAACATCATCCGCATGTCCATCTACGAGTTCCTGAACGAGACCGACACGCCGAAGCTGGTCATCATCGATGAGGCCATCGAGATCGCCAAGAAATTCGGCACGCAGAAGTCGTCTCAGTTCATCAACGGGATCTTGGATGGCATCTTGAAACGCTACAATTTGGCGTCGTGAATGGCGAGCGGCAAGCAGCGAGCAGCGAGCGGGGTTTGGATCTCCCGCTCGCCGCTCGCCGCTCGCCGCTCGCCGGGCGGCTGGTGGAATGAGTCTTCTCGGTCGCCTCGAAGATCTCTCCCTGGCCGACATCGTCCAGATCGTCTTTCTCAGCCGGCGGACCGGCGTGCTGGAGATCATCGATGAGAGCGGCCGGCACACTGTTCTCTTTCGCAACGGCCTGGTGATTGACGCGCAATCGCCCGAGCATTCGGATCTCATCACCTGGCTCGAATCGAGCGGAGTCATTTCGATGGAGGCGGCGGAGAAAGCGCGTCACTCGAACGCAGCGACGCCGGCCGCAGCGCTGGTCGACACATTCGAGATCGGGAGCGACAAGCTGGCCGAGGCGATTCGCACGCGGATGCTGGAGACGATCGCCCCGCTGCTCGAGAGCCGGGAAGGCGAATTCAATTTCATCCTCTCCAGCGACGTCAGTCCTCCCGCGCTCGACTACGACCCGGACGTGCTCTTCAAGGAAGGCGGTCTCCGCCCCCAGGAGATCCTGGGCGCGGAGAACGGCGACAAGCTCAAGCCGCTGCGCGGCCTCGAAGAGTCGTTGAAAGCGGGGCGCGCCTTGAGGCGCCCCTCTTCTCCCGCCGCGCCGGCGCTGGAGACCATCGAGGCTCCTCAGCCGCCCCCGGAAGTTCCGGCGATTGCCGACGAAATGGTGGAAGTGGAACGCGGAGTTCCATCGACCGACACCGCGGCGCGGAACATCATCCTCCTGGAGCGCGATCCGCTGATTCGGGTGGCCGCGAAGCGCGCCTTCGCCCGGAAGGGGTTTCATGTCGCGCAGTTCACGCAAATCGACAACGTCTGGGACGCGGTCATCGATCTCATTCGCACCAATGCCTTCTTCGTGACATTCCTGGAAGTGATGGAGAACTCCGCGGCCATCCTGCAGCAACTGAAGCGGAAGAACGTCCGACTTCCGGTAGCGATGATCGATGACGACGCCGATCTTCGGCGCCGACACAACCTGCTGCGTATGGGAGCCGATCTCTATCTCACCCGTCCGTCTCCCGCCCGCATGCATCCGGCCGGCGCGGAAGAGGAGCTCGATCTATTCGCGGACGAGCTGGTGCTGTTCGCCGAACGCGCATTCGGGCAATGGGAACAGCTCACCGGAGAGCGTGCCGATGCCGGCAAGCTGTTCTACGAAGAGGGAACCAAGCAACAGATCGAACGGGCCTTCACCGTCCTCAAGCAGTTGATCAATGAGCTGTCCGATCCGAACGACATCCGAGAAGTGGCGGAGACGATCCTTCGCTTCTCTGCCGAGTATCTCGATCGCGTGGCGCTCTTCCTGGTTCGCGACGGCGAATTCGCCGGCGTCGGCGCATCCGGCAGCAGCGGCACCGGCGAGGACCTCGACGGGCGCATCCGCAACGTCTCGTTGCCCCGTCAGGAGGACTCGATCCTCAGCGCCGTCGCTGCCTCCGGCGAGCCGCATCGCGGCAAGCTTCGGCGCACTCCCGGCAACATCCAGCTCCTGGAGCGGCTGGGCACGCTCGTCCCCACCGAGGTGGTGGCCTTGCCGATCATGCAGGGGGAGCAGACGATTGGTATCCTGTACGGAGACAACGCCGAGCATCGCGTCCCCATCGACAGCACCGCCGGACTGGAGATTTTTCTCTCACAGGCCGGTTATGCACTGGGGAAGGCGATCGCGGCGGCGGAGCGATCGGACCGCGGATGAAGATTCTCGTTGTCGAAGACTCCGCTTCGATGCGGTCGTATCAATCGCGAAGAGCCGCCATCGTCAAACCGGGTTAGGGCTGCCACCAGGTGGTGTTCTCGTTGGGGTTGCAGGTGCCTGTGGGAATCGCGCCGCTGGATGGAGATTGCGTCAGGCAGCGGTTGCTCGAGTTGAAGATGTTGTTCAGGCCGGCGCCTCTGAAGGTGAGGTCCCAGAAGTGAGGCGTGCAGGTCGTAGTGTTCGCAATCGGATCAAAGACGCAAGTCGTCTGCGTCGTACTATTCATGAGCGACGTGTTGCTGCTGAACCGGTTGAGGTCTGCGTCATTACGCACGGAAATTCCGTCGCCGTTGTTGCTGAGGACCGTATTGTTCCTGACGTCGTTTTTCAGGGCATTGCCGATCAGCGATAAGCCGCCGTCGACTTGTTCATTCGTCTCGTTCGTTTTGGCTGGAGCCGTGCTCGTGCCGAACGAATTCTGAGCGTTGTCCACCACGAGGTTGTTTTGAATCTTGTTCCTGAACGAGACGCCCGTCGTGCAGGCAAACGCGCGGCTGTCGCCGGAAGCGAAGTTGGCGCAGACGACGATGCCGTGGCTCTCGCACTTTTGACCGAATCCGCATTCAGTAGTGATGATCGTGTCCCCGTCGGTAATCGTCGTAGTCGTACCGGTGTTTGTCACACAGGTAATCCCAATCGGACAGATCGTGCTCTCCCCCCCGGAATTGTTATCGTGAACGAAATTCTCGTGAACGTTCACCCGGCTCGCGTTGTAGAGCGCGATTCCCAACACATGGTTCTCCACGGAGCTTCCGAAGATCTCGTTGCCGTGCGTATGGCCATCGTCGCTATCCCAGTTGGGGCAGGTGGTTGGGTTCTCGATGAAATTCGAGGCCAGGATTCCAAATGACTTCGGCCGCGGGCCGGCAAGGGGGTCACTGATATCTGAGAGTCCGTCGGGCCCGGTGACGTTCAACTTCTGGACCTTCACGTTGTTGGCGGAAGGCCCGGTCAGATTGGCCGCCCCGGCCCCGCAAGGTCCCGTGGTGTTCGTCGGCGCACGACCCCTCATGCGCACGCCGACGCTGAAACCTTGAATCATGCCGGCGCCCTTAATCTGCACATTGCTAAACCCACAGGTGTCGATGCCCGTGTCGGCGAAGAAACCACCACTGATCTGGAAATCTCCCTGACAGCTGAACTTGTAGCTGTTGACGGTGGGGTGGTCAGGTCCG
>QHVS01000177.1 GCA_003223635.1 Acidobacteriota bacterium
CATGGCCTGAACGATGTTGCCAGCGAAGGAGAGATCCTGCGGCCGTCTCGGAGCGATCAGGTCGCCGGCATCGACGGACCAAATCACCTGATGAGTGGCCGCTTCGATCTCGTCGCGCTTGAAGACATCCTGTTGCTTCTTATAACCGGCAAAGTAGACGACATGACAACCGTTCTCCTTCAAGGCGCGGGCGATGGAGAACAGCACGGCGTTTCCGAGGCCGCCACCGGCAAGGACGACGGGCTCATCGCGCGGGATCTCCGTCGGAGTGCCGGTTGGTCCCATCACCACCACCGGCTCGCCGGGCTGGAGATGCGCGCAGAGTCGCGAAGAGCCGCCCATCTCCAGAATGATGAGGGACAGCAGGCCGCGCTCTTTGTCGGTCCAGGCGCCGGTCAGCGCGATGCCCTCCATGCCCAGACGAGTGCCGTCAATCTCTTTCGCATAGCTCTCGAAGTTCTGCAGCCGGAAAAATTGTCCCGGCTCGAACTGGCGCGCGGCGTACGGCGCGCGCACCACGACTTCCACGATGGTCGGCGTGAGGCGATTCACCTCGTGGACGCGCGCGACGAGCGCGTCGTCGAGCATGGCCACAAGCTCGCGCCACCGCTCGTCTCGCTGCGATTGCGCCTCCGGGGATCGTTCCAGCGACATCAGATCGCGCGCGAACAGTGCGGCGACGTGCGGAAAACCGTCTCTGGCTGAGGCCATCGCTTTGACCACGTTGCCGGCATAGCGAGGATGATTGTCGCCGTAGAAAGAGATCAGCTTCTCGCGGCTCGCGGGATGTTGATACGAAGTGAAGAAGCCGCGATCGACATTCGGATCGACCTCGATCAGCTCGGGGCCCTCCGCCGCCGCATAGCTCTGGAAGAACTGGCCGTACTTGTCGAGGCGGAAGGTTCCCGGATGCTCCTTCTCGTAGATCACGTTGGGGCTGGTGCCCGCCGCGACCATCACGGAGCGGGCCGGGATCTCCACGACCGTCCCCGAATCCTGCCATCGGCCATCCTCGACGATCTGTTTCTCGAAGAGGATCGATTTCACGTGGCCGAACTCGTCGGCGATCGCTTCGACCGGCGAGAGATTTTCGGCATACGCAATTCCTTCTTCAAAGGCCTTGATCACTTCTTCGTGATTCAGCCGATAGGCGGGCGAATCGATCAGCAACTTGCGATAGACGATGGTGACGCCGCCCCATGAGCGGACCAGGGGAATGAAGTTGGGCGTCTCCGCGGCGGCGGCCGCACGAGCGCGCTCCGCGCGAACGGCGCGGCCATGTTCCAGGAACTCGTCGAGGATCCGCAACTCCTCGGCGTCGTAAGAGGCGCGGACCGTATCCGCACCGAAGTCCGCGCAGATCGTCTCGTAGTGATCGAGGATCTTCTCTACCTGGACCGGGTAGTAGGCGAAGAGCTCCGTGGCCGTGTCGATGGCCGTCAGGCCGCCACCGATGACGGCGGCCGGCAGGCGCACCTGCAGATTGGCCATCGAGTTCTTCTTGAACGCGCCGGTCAGCTGCAAGGCCATGAGAAAGTCACTCGCTTTGCGGATGCCGCGAATGAGGTTGTTCTTCATGCGCACGACGGTCGGCGTTCCGGCGCCGGCAGCGATGGCGATGTGGTCGAATCCGAGCTCGTCGAAGGCATCGCCGATGGTCAGCGTTCCGCCGAAACGTACGCCGCCGTAGAAGCGGACGTTCTTCTTTCGCTCCAGCGCGATGCGGATCACTTTCAGGAAATTCTTGTCCCAGCGAACGGTGATGCCGTACTCCGACACCCCGCCGAAGCCGGCCAGGATCCGGTCATCGAGCTCGTCCCACAGCATCCGGGCGTCGCGGATGGGCTCGGACAGAAGCTTCTCGTCGATCGGCTCGATCTTCAGACCGTCGATGGCCACGACACCGAAACCTTCGTGGGAGAGATAGTGAGCGAGCGTGTAGCCGGCCGGTCCGAGACCAACCACGAGCACGTTCTTGCCGTTGTGCGGGAGGGCGACGGGGCGGCGAACATTCAGCGGATTCCACCGCGTCATCAGCCAGTACATCTCGAATCCGTACGGGAGAAAGAGGACATCGGTCAGCACGCCGGTTTCGATCTGCGGAATATCGACCGGATCCTGCTTCTGAAAAATGCACGCCTTCATGCAGTCGTTGCAGATTCGATGGCCCGTGCCTGGGCACATCGGGTTGTCGAGCATGACCATGGCTAGCGCGGCGACCGAATCGCCGTCAGCTCGCAGCAGATTCATCTCCCCGATGCGCTCCTCGAGCGGGCAGCCCTGCAGCGGGATCCCGAGCGGATTCAATTTGAATTTGTTGTCCTTCTCCGGAAATCCGCGCGAACAGGAGTCTTTTTTCCGTTCGTGGCAATAGATGCAGTAGTGGGCCTGATCGGTGATCTGTCGCGGCATGTTGCGGTGATCGGTCAGCTTGAAGCCGTCGCGACGGCGGAGGTGATGCGAGTCGCCCATCATCTTGTTCTCGTCCACGCGCTCCGTTTTCACCAGGTGATCGAAGACCAGCGGCTTGGGCAATCGAAACGACGTCCACCCCTCGAAACGGCCGGCCTTCCACGCCGTCGCGGCCCACTCCACGAGAAGATCGACGAGCTCGTGTACCGCGGCAGCCTCCCGGGCCACCGCCTCAGGCGAGTCGACGTGCTCGGGGTGAAGAATCGTCTCGCTCAGCGGTGCACGCGATGCGCGCAGCGACTCTCGCAGTTGCTGCAGCGCCGCGCGAGTCTCCGCCGATGGTGAGTACTCTCTGGCTCCGCGCGGGTACTCCCGCTCCAGATCGAGAAGACGGGTGGCGGTGACCGCCAGTGCATATTCGGCGTCGCGCTCCGATGCGCCGGCCACGGTGCGGATCAGCGCGTCGACGAGAGGTGCGAGCGTCTCCGCGTTCATCCGCGGCGCCTGCACCTTGGCTACGCGCTTGGAGACGAATTCCTTCTTGAATCGAGCAACGAGCGCGTCACGCTGTGCACGCGTCTTGAGCGGCGCGGCATCCGTCCGGAAGAGCTGCGTGAGAACCACGGCCAGATGCCGCGATACCCCGATGAGGATCTCCGATTCTTCCGGCGTGCCCAGCCCGCCGTGGGCGATTCCGCTCTGCATGGCGAAACGGTAGGAATCGAACCGGCTGAAGAGCGCCTCGTCGTGGCTCTTCAGGAATCGATCGAAAACGAGCGCCAGATCCTGAAGGCGCCGGTCGTCATGTAGATCGGACCAGGTAAAGTCTTCGATGCCCAGTTTCACGCGTCAAGGATAGCAAGCCTTCGGAGTGCGGCGGCTCGCCGCCGCCTTCCTCGTTCTATTTCCTGCGGATGTAGATCGTCTTGTTGATCGTGGCATGGACGACGCCGTCGCGATCGGCGAGGTCGACTGTGTACAGTCGATCGATTGGATTGCCGGCGGCTGTCGCCTCGCGGATCGCGTTCAGCTCCGACTCGTCAATCGTGAACGTGGCGAAGAGCGTCGAGCGACCCGGTTTCCGAAAGCGAATGTCCGCCGCCTTGTCCCACACGATGAACTCCCTCCCCAGCACCCGGATCAGCATGATCATGTAGATCGGATCAACCGCACCATAGAGACTTCCTCCGAAGATCGTCCCCACCAGATTGCGGGTGCGCCACGACAACGGGAGGCGAACGCGAACTTCACGGAAGTCGTCGGCAATGTACGTCACCCACGCTCCGGTGCCGCGATACGCCGGAAAGAAGTTGAACTTCCAGCGGAGGAAGCGCGATGCGAGCGACTCAGGCATGCTCGATGGGGCTGGACCGCGGCGCTGCAATCCAGATGACCAGCGCGATGACCGCAGCGATCTCTACGATGCCGGCAGTCTGCAGATCGGCGCGATGGTTCTGCAAGAGCGTTGCTGCATCGCTGAGGAGAAGAGCCAGGGCCACGGCGAGCGGATAGGCCAGAAGGTTGTTGCGCATCACATACGTCGTGAGTAGCCACAACAACAACGCCGCGCTCGCCGCGGAGAGGAGCATCAGCGGTGTCTGTCGCAGAGTGGCGCTGGAGTCGAGGCTGGTGCAGAAGTACGCCACAGCTGCAGCAGCGGAAGGAAGCCAGGGACGGTTCGCTCCTCGAAGCGCGGTGACGAAGAGCGCCGCGGCAGCGGCAACCTCGATAGACCGAATGATGGCGTCGCCGATTCCGAGAATGAAGGGGAGCGGGATAGCCACTTCGATCGGCACGTCGATTCCGCTGGTCCAGGCGACGGATGGAAAGTGCAGCATGATGATTTGGACTCCGACGCGGCGAATCACGGCCGCGCCGAGAGCGATGAGCGCGGCGATGAGGGCGGCCCGCCCGACCCGGGCGCGTGCTTCGCGCCGCGTGAGGTCGAGCGCGTGAGGGAAGGTCGCTTCGATGCCGGCCAGGGCTAGAAAGATCAAACCGATCTGCAGTCCGATGGTGCGCAATCGATCGACGGTCAGATTGGTGAGAAAGGTGTCCCAACCCATCGATGTGTTGTATCCAAACTGATCGAGTCGCAAATGGACAAGGCTGGCCAGGATCGGGATGAGCGCAAGCACTAGGGTCCAGCGGAGCGGCCGTTTCCACTGGAAGCGATTGCGGCGCGCGGCGACCACGAATCCAGCCACGATGAGCGAAAGGATGCCCAGGAATCCGACGATCCTGAGGATCGTGAAGACGACGTTGAGCAGCGTCTGCGCGTTCGCTTCTCGATAGAACGCGTCGGGGATCTTCACCGTCGTCGTGAACTGCGTCATCTGATCGCCGGCCACCCGCACACTGATGCGCCGGTACGCGTCTGCCGCGATGGGCCGCCGCTCCTGAAAGTGGAAGAGCCAATCGCCGCGATTCGGCTGTTGAAAGGCGAGCGCCTCTTTCAGCTCAAACGCGTTCGCATCGACTCCGAATCGCTGAAACGCTCGCAGAGCGATGGCCAGCGCTGCCGCCTGCTCCAATCGCGGCCCCGGCTTCTTCTGCTCCTGGTAGCGGTGATATCCAATCACCCGGGCCACACGGGGATCGACCTCGACCAGCATCTCGTCCTTCTGAAGCGGTGTGAACGAGCGCACCATCCAGGTCGCTGCCTCGATTTTCGTCTTCATCACTTCAACGAGATCGTGAATCGGAAAGCCCTTCTGGATGAGGTACTCCGCGGCGATGGAGTCAAAGCCGGAAAGTGGTGCGCCGCCCTCCTCACGGTCCGAATCGCGATCCCATGAGCGGAATCCAGCCAGGGGATGAGTGAAGGTTTTCGCGTAATGCGGAGCGCCGGCGGCCCACTGAGAAGCTGACCGCTGCGCATCTGCGCCGGTCGTTCGGTAGTCGACGGCGTCATCGACCGTCAGCGGTCGAACGGCGATCGCGGCACAGGCCAGAGCTACCACGACGACGCAGACGATCAGATTCAGCCGCGTGACCGCGATGGGCGCTGGGAGCTCTACCGGCCGGCGTTCTTCCTCCGCCCGCGGCGGCGCGGGATTCGTCGGCAGAGTGGCGTTGGAGAGATCCTCGTCCGGCTGGAAGCCGCGATTGCGCACATAAAGGACGATGGAGATGAGCATCGGAACGGCGAAGACGAGACTGGCCAGCCCTGCGGAGATCGCGTAGTAGGCGTTGCCCGAACGAATCAGCAGCAGTGCCGTGTACAGCGCGTCGACGGTGTAGTGCCAGATCAGAAGCGGAAGCAGGCCAAATCGGAAAAAAAAACCCCGGCGAATCCAACCTCCAGGCCGCGGATGTAAAAAGGCTGGTTTGGATAGGTCGCGTGCCCGAAACCCCAGATGAATCCGGCCAGGATGATTGCCGCGAGTCGCGAACGAAACAGACGCTCGAAGAAGGGAATGGAGAACGCGCGGGACAGGAATTCTTCCGAAAGGGACGGGAAGAAGCCGGCGAAGAGAACGGCGATCCAGGGGAACGCCGTGTTGATCATCTCGTCATAGGGAATCTCCGCCGGCGCCCAGGCGCCGAACTTCTCGGCGATCAGATAGAAGACCACCTGGTAGCCGAGGAAGAATGCGACGAGTGTGTAGCCGACGATGAAGGATAGGAAGACGCGTTTCGAGGCCAGCGCGCGCCGCTGCCACAAGCGGGGGATGGCCAGATGCTGCGGCAATCGCTCGCGATAGAGCACCTCGCCGGATCCGACGATGACCACCAAGAGCATCGCGTATCCCACTCCCTGCAGGACGGCAAAGATGATGATCTGGGCCAGGAATGCCGGGTAGGAGATGGTCGTCGGATATCGGGCCAGATCCAGTGGCAAGGAATTCAGCGCGACGCCGGTCATCAGCACGACGCTGGTGATGGCGATGGCGATCAGCATCCGCGGACGAATGTCGCCGCGCAGCAGGCGGACGATGAACACGACCACCACGGCGATCATGGTCAGGATGAAGAAGACGATGTCGATGTTGCCGGCCAGGAAATTCTTCGACCGCAGCTCGCGGTAGCCGCGCAACCAATCGTCGGGAACGCGAATGCGTTGCGAATAGTCGCTAACGCGATCGCCATCGACCTTGACCTCGTGGCGATAGGGAGCACCGGCCGGATGGATCGATTGAGACTCCCAGGTGAAGATGCGCTGCGTCCGGCGGGGGAGCTGACGTTCGCTCTGGGCCACGAGTTGAAAGTCGGCGAGCTTGATTCCGTTGCCCGTCAGGAAGCGTTCGGCTGCGTTCCGAGCAGCGGCAACATCCGTTGCCGGAAGAGCGCGAGCTTCCGGAATCTTCTGGGCGAAGCCCACGACTTCGCCGGTCGGCGCGATCTGCACTTCGAATTCTTCTTCCTGCAGCGGCCGGAACCAGCGATTGCGCCACCACCAGAGGCGCACGTCGCGGCGCAGGATGTTGTTCGCCCTGGCCAGTCCGAGGGAGCGCTCGAGAAAGATCTTCGCAGTGTCGTCCCCGTCGAAGATCGCCGAGTGCTTCATGCCGCGGGCATCGATGCCTTGCCGGGCCAGGACCGCCTCAGCCAGCGGAACGGAGCCGTTCCGGTCGTAGCGAAACTCGATGGAGGCCTCGGGGAACGCGGCGTTGAACCAGTTGAAGATGACGAAGAGCGAGACGGCCGCGATTGCGGCGCACACCGCGATGAGGATCCAGTCACGGTGTGTCAGCCGCTCGCCGTTCATCAAGCCAACTGCTGCAGCGCTTTCTCCATGCGCCGGATTCCTTCGGCCGCTTCATCCATCGACAAGTTCAGCGGCGGACGGAAGCGCATCGATTGCTGGCCGGAGGCCAGCACCATCAGGTCGTTCTGCATCATGGCCTTGATCGCCGCGTCGCGAACATCGGCGCCAGGAAGATCGAATGCCGCCATCAGGCCGCGGGCGCGAACATTCGACACCAGTCGCGGGAACTCGTCGCTCAGTCGCTGCAGCTCGCCGAGGAAGTACGCGCCAACCCTGGCCGCGTTGTCCACGAGCTTCTCTTCGTCGATCACTTCAAAGAAGCGCTGCGATCGCACCATGTCGGTCAGATTGCCGCCCCACGTGGAGTTGATGCGGGAGGGGACGGTGAAGACATTCTCGTCGATGTCGAAGATCCGATCGTTGGATACGAAGCCGCAAACCTGCGTCTTCTTGCCGAAGCAGAAGATGTCGGGCTCCACGCCAAAATGCTGGAAGCCCCACATTCTTCCGGTGAGCCCGACGCCGGTCTGCACTTCATCGAAGATCAGCAGCATGTCGTTTTCATCGCAGAGCTGCCGCACAGCCCTGAAGAACTCGGGGCGGAAATGGTTGTCGCCGCCCTCTCCCTGGATCGGCTCCATGATGAACGCGGCGATTTCGTCCTTGCGCTCGCGAAGGAATCGCTTCGCCTGGTCCAGGGCCGCTTTCTCGCGCCGCTCTGCGTCGGCGAGCGCCTGCGCCGTCGCTGGGAAGTTGATCTTCGGATTGTCGATCCGCGGCCAGTCGAACTTCGGGAAGTACTGCGTCTTGCTCGGATCTGCGGTGTTGGTCAGCGAAAGGGTGTATCCGGTGCGGCCGTGGAACGCCTCGCGAAGGTGCATGATCTGCGTGCCGCGCTCGGACTCATAGCCCTTCCGGAAATTCTTGCGGATCTTCCAATCGAAGGCTGTCTTGAGAGCGTTCTCGATTCCGAGTGCTCCTCCCTCGATGAGGAACATGTGTTTATTGAAGGAGGGAGGAATTGCCAGCCGGGAGAAAGTCTCGACGAACTCCGCCAAATACGTCGTGTAGATGTCGGAGTTGGCCGGCTTGTTCAGTGCGACGTCGGCCAGCTTCTCGCGAAACTCCGGCGTGTCCAGGCGAGGGTGGTTGTATCCGATGGGACAGGAGGCGAAGTTGGTGAAGAAATCGAGGACGGCGCGTCCGCGCTTGGCATCAAAGACCCAGGAACCTTTCGATTTCCTGAGATCCATGACAATGTCGTAGCCGTCGGCCAGCATGTGCCGGGACAGCACGTTGTGCACTTCACCCGGCTGAATGACCAGACGGCGATCGGTGATTGACGAAAGGGGCATGAAGTTCGCTCCGTGAATCCGGGTTGGCGTTTCGATGATATCAAGGGGGAAGGCTTTGCCACCGTTAACCGTTAACCGTTAACCGCAAGCCTTCGAAGGAGCTATCCATGTCAGATATCGTAATCCTCGGCGGCGCCCGCACGCCGATCGGCTCGTTCCTCGGTACCCTTTCATCGCTTCCCGCGCCAAAGCTCGGCTCGATCGCCATCAAATGCGCGCTGGAGAACTCCCGTGTTCAGCCGGAGGCGATCCAGCAGGTCATCATGGGAAACGTCCTGCAGGCGGCGGTGGGGCAGGCTCCGGCGCGTCAGGCCGGTATCGGCGCCGGGATTCCGGTCAGCGCCGGCGCGGTCACCATCAACAAGGTTTGTGGATCGGGACTCAAAGCGGTGATGTATGCAGCGAATGACATCCGCTGCGGGGAATACGACATCGCGATCGCCGGCGGCATGGAGTCGATGTCGAACGCGCCATACGCGCTGACGCAGGCACGCACCGGTTACCGGATGGGCAATCAGAAGATGATCGACGTCATGATCCACGACGGTTTGTGGGATCCATACGGCGACAAACACATGGGAAGCTGCGCCGAGATGTGCGGCGCAAAGTACAACTTCACGCGCCAACAGCAGGATGACTATGCACGCGAGTCGTACCGCCGGGCCCAGGACGCCGTGAAGAGCGGGAAGTTCAAGAAGGAGATCGCCGTCGTCGAAGTGCCGGGCAGGAAGGGGACGGCCGTGATCATCGATGACGAAGAACCATTCGCCGCACCGCTGGACAAGATGTCCACGCTCAAGCCCGCGTTTCAGAAAGAAGGCGGCACGGTGACCGCGGCCAACGCGTCGAAGATCAATGACGGCGGGGCGGCCCTGGTGGTGACATCAGCAGAATACGCAAAGAAGAACGGATTGAAGCCGATGGCCCGGATCGTAGCCCAGGCCACATCCGCTCAGGAGCCGGAGTGGTTTACCACCGCGCCGGCAAAGTCGATCGAAATCGCGCTGCGGCGCGCCAAGATGAGCGTCAAGGACATCGATCTGTTCGAGGTCAACGAAGCGTTCGCGGTGGTGGCCCTGGCCGCCATGGAGGACGCGAAGATTCCGCTAGACAGAATGAACGTCAACGGCGGGGCCGTGGCGTTGGGACATCCGATTGGAGCCAGCGGCGCGCGCATTCTGGTGACGCTGCTCTATGCGCTGGAGAACCGCAATTTGAAGCGCGGTCTGGCAGCCATCTGCATCGGCGGCGGCGAAGCAGCGGCCATGATCGTGGAGCGGCTGTAGCCATCTGCTTAGTTCTGCCACACAAAAACCTGTGATCAGGCCATCGCGTCCGCGAACGTCGAGAGATTCGCGAATTCGTACGTCGGCCTTCCGCCTGGGAGCGCTTTCTCGCCGCGACGATTGATCCAGGCGTTGGGAACTCCGAGCTCATTCGTCGGGACGATGTCGTGGTAGTTGCTCTGCGCA
>QHVS01000395.1 GCA_003223635.1 Acidobacteriota bacterium
GCGGCCTTCTCGGTTTCATCACCGGGCATCACGAAGCCCTGGGCGACCAGGTCGTCGGCAGTCCGTTCGATCGCCTGTTGTCGAGCGCCATCGGTCAGCCGCTCTCCGTCACGATGATTCTCAAGCATGGTCGCCCCGGCCCGGCGCGGCTCGATGTCCTTAGCGGATACTCGGTCATCAAGCCGGAAGAAAAACTCCCAGAGCAGGCAAAGGTCGGTTTCAAGGCGGGCTCGATCTATTCGGCGGACACCGGTTTTGCCGCGCGTGTCGCCGCCAATTCCGCGCTCATGAAGCGGCTCAAGAGCTTGCGCGGCGAATACATCCGTGTCGATGGTGACGTGGTCACGCTCTTGTGGGCCGGAAGTGAGACCGACTACAGCGGGATGATCTCGGATCATGGCGGCTACTACAAAATGCTCAATGCCATGATGGACGATCTGGCCGACATCGCCGACGCGATCCCCTCCGGCCAGTAAGACACGCCGCCGAGCGTGAAGATGCGCACGCTCGATGTGAGCGGAATCACAGCGATCCACCGCAACTCCGGCCCCCACCGTTGACCGCTAATTCTCTCCAGCCGCGGAAGATGGGGGCATCTCATCAGTTCGGGTGATGCGAGAAAGCCCCTCGCCGCACTATTCATTCATACATGAGAGTCGGCCATTCGTTCCTCCGCGCCATCGTGCCCGCTGCTGTCTTAATTCTCGGATTCGTCTCGTCATCGCCCGCAGCGCGTTTGGAAGCTCCCCCCGATCGCGAGTTCGGCAGAGAGGCACAGCGTCGTTTCCTGGTCGAGCACATGCGCATCGCCGCTTCCGATCGATTGATCGAGCAGGACGACGAAATCGCCGCATACCTCAGCGCTCAGTTCAACACGCTCGTGCTCTTTGACACCGAAGACTCCGTTACGCTCCTCAAAAGCGAGCAGCGGATCGCCTTCGAAGTCGGCTTTGCTCGTGCTCACAGACTGCGCATAGTGGTATGCAAGGCGACAGAGCCGATTACGCAGGTCACGGAGAGCCGTCGATCGGCGCTTTCGGGTGTCACCGCGCAGACGGTTCGCCGCTCGTTCGCTGCTGCCGGCACCGCGCAGACCTCGGATGATGAGATCCGCGACCGGCTCCGTCTCTGGGACCGTTACGGGCACGATGTCATCCTCGGTGTTTTTTTTCTGCACGATGACGCCTTCCTCCTTCGCGCGACCGTCGAGCGGCAGCTTCATCTCTATGCACTCGCGCACGAAGCGGTTCCCGACTGGTACGTGTTCGGGATGCTCGGTGAGTTCGGCTTTGACGCGCCAGCGGAGGACGTCGCCCGGTATTTTGATCCGAACTCTTTTGACCATCTCCTGATCTTGATGTATCCGCTCAACCTCGGAGAGGTTACCGGCATGCGCCTCGATACCGTGACCTCCGCTGATCCCGACGAGGACATGCGGCGGTATGTCCGGCGTTACGTGAAGCACATGGGAGAGAAGTTCATCGCTCGCTTGACCAAAGGTCAGTTGGCAGTTCCCGTGATTCAGTCATTCGCTTATCACGGCGAATCCACCGGTCACGTTCCGCGCGGTGCGGACATCACGATTCAAGCGGCGGTCGGGAATGAGCTCGTGCGCGCGATCGCCGGCCAGGAACGAAACGGAGCGGTCGCGTACTTCCTGTGGGACGGCTCACGCGCCGGAATGTTCGGACTGTGGCAGCGGCCTGACTGGATGGCAGCGGCAGAGGATGCCAACCACTTGAGCGGCGGCGGCGGACGGATCGATCGCAGAGCGCGATGAGAGCTGTCCTTCGCCCGCTTGCCGAATGTTCTGGAAGTCACTATAAGAAGCGGAATCCTATGAGTGATCAGCCCGCTCAACGCCGCGAACAGGCGCTTCACTCAGCGCTCGACCGGCTCCGGGTGGCGATCATCATCTGCGATGAATGCCAGGTCCTGCGACCGCTGAATGGGCGCGGCAAACCATTGTTCGAAGCGGAAAAATTGACGGGAGACCTTCTTCTGCGCGACCCTCGCACCCCTTGTCGCGATTGATCGCGGAAATCCATCGCGACCGGTCAGGCGACGAAGTTTCGCGCCGAATGATCACCTTCCCATCGGGGAAGCGTTACGTGGAGTTTCTGGCCGCGGTTCTTCGGTCGCGATGAGCTCACGGAACCACTCCTTCGCTCAGCGCCGCGACTCGAATCTCTCCATCCTGTCGGCGTCGTACTCTCCGCGGCTGTTCCAGACACCGGAGAACTCGACATAGTCACCTGGGCGAATGTCGTCCACTCGGCGATCTCGCGGCGGCAATAGCGCCGTGACGACCTGGTGCGAAGTATCGTCGCTGAGCACAACCGTGCCGACGTGAAGGTCGATGCTCTCCACGATTCCGTGCAGCGTGCCGGTTCTATACGCGTTGTCGTCGCGATAAGACGAGTCGTCGCGGTAGTAGGAGCGGGCGTAGCCAGGCGAGTATCCGTAAGGCGGCAAGTCGTACACCGAGTAAAAGCCGAGCGGATCGTAGAAGGCGTTGAAGCCGAAGAACAATCCGACACGGAACCTGAAGGGGTCAAAGAAGCGGTAGGGAACGAAGCACGGATATCCCCAGCCGTCGAGCCATACTCGATAGCCGCCACCGTACGGAGAGAATACTCGATAGCCGCCACCGTACGGAGCGATCCTATTGATCCGACCCTGGCCGAAAAAACGGCTTCCGCTGTTGTAGAACGAGCGGCCACGGAACGCCGTGCCGCGGTCAGAGCCACGACCGCCACGCCACGCCGCCGAGGATCTCGACTCGATCCGTGGTGATCGTGCGCCGCGCGATTCATATCGCGGCGTCACCGCGCGCGAACTGAATCGTGGTGCCGCGCCGCGCGACTCGAATCGCGGCGTTCCCCCGCGCGAACTGAATCGGGGTGCCGAGCCGCGCGATTCGAAGCGCGGCGCACGCGTGGTCATGTGCCCAGACGAATGGCCCGACCGGCCCCGCGTCACCTGTTGGTGACGAGATTCCGCAAAAGCGGACGTTCCGAACAACATCGCGACGGCAACCGCTCCCGCGATTTGAATCGATACGCTCTTAGCCTTTTGCATCTCGCCTCCTCAGACGATGAACAACCGGTCAGCTTTCGCAATCGGCGGGCCATTTCAAAGGCAAACGCTAGGCGTGTCCGTCGCCGTCGCTCGCATAGTGCGACGTCACGTCGATGTAGACGTCTGCCACAAACGGCGACGCTTTCCGAAGGGCGTGATCCAGATTGTCCATCGCACGACTGAGCTCCTCGGCCGTCAATTGTGGGGCTGGACGGACTTTCGCGGCGACGATCACTTCTTCGGGTCCGGTGTACACGGCCTGCACCGAAAGGACTTCTTCGATCGCCTTGTCCGACGCGATGACGGCGCGAATCTGCTCGAGCAGTTCCGGCGGCAATGATTTTCCGGCCAGGAAGTCGGACAGCGGTCGTCCCAGGCCGAATGCCGTTGCGGCCAACAGGAGTCCGATGAGCAGCGAGGCGATGGCGTCGGGGCGGCCACTCCTGAGCTGGTGACTGAGCAGGA
>QHVS01000114.1 GCA_003223635.1 Acidobacteriota bacterium
TCTTTCAGAAACTTCGGAGGTGGCGCCGCGGCGCGGCGATCGTCCTCTCGGCCGCGATCTTTGCCGCGCTGCACGGCAGGAATATCGGCGTTTCGCCGATCGCGCTGGCGAATGTCTTTCTGGCCGGCGTGCTGCTGGCGCTTTCCTATGAACGGTATGCCCGCCTCTGGTTTCCCATCGGCATTCATCTCGCCTGGAACATCCTCTCCGGCCCCATCCTCGGATACCCGGTCAGCGGATTCGTCGCCGCGGAGAGCGTTCTGCGCACGGCCATCTCCGGTCCGTTGTGGCTGGCGGGGGGCAACTTCGGGATCGAGGGGAGCGTGTGGATGGGGGTGGCGGAGGTGGGAGGGATCGTTTGGTTGATGAATGCAGAACGCAGAATGCAGAATGAAGAAGTTAGAAGGGGCGGGATTTCTTCATTCTGACTTCTGCGTTCTGCGTTCTGCATTCAGTAGGGAGTGTTCGATGAAAGACATCGTAATCCTCGACGGCGCCCGCACCCCCATGGCCGAGTACAACGGCCAGTTCACCGAGATCAGCGCGATCGACCTCGGAGTGATCGCGGCGAAGGAAACGCTGCGGCGCAGTGGCGTGGCGCCCGAAGAAGTCGATCACGTGATCGTCGGCAACGCCCTGCAGACATCCGGCGATGCGATCTACGGCGCGCGCCACGTCGGATTGAAGGCCGGAGTGCCGAACGAAGTGCCGGCGCTGACCGTCAATCGTCTCTGCGGTTCCGGCATTCAGTCGATCATCAACGCCGCGGAGCAGATCGAGCTCGACGAGGCAACGACGGTGCTGGCCGGCGGCATGGAGAACATGTCGCAGGCTCCGCATGTGATCCGCGGGGCGCGCAAGGGTTTCCGCCTCGGTCAGGGAGCGATGGAAGACTCCCTCATGGTCGCGCTGCTCGACTCGTATTCAGGCCTGTACATGGCCCAGACGTCGGACAACCTGGCCAGGAAGTACAACATCTCGCGCGAAGAGCAGGACCAGTTCGCGCTGCGCTCCCAGCAGCGCGCGTCCGCCGCGCGAAGCGCCTGCCGTCTGAGCGAAGAGATCGTTCCGGTCGCCGTCGGAAAAAATCAGGTCAAGGAAGATGACCATCTTCGCCCGGACACCACGATGGAGGTGCTGGCGAAATTGAAGCCGGCATTTGCCAAGGACGGATTCGTCACCGCCGGCAATGCCAGCGGAATCGTCGACGGCGCAGCGATGGTCACCGTGACCACCGCGGAGAACGCGAAGCGGAAAGGAAAGAAGCCGCTGGGCCGCGTTGTGTCGTGGGGCATCGCCGGATGCGACCCCGACATCATGGGCATCGGGCCCGTGCCAGCCACGAAGATCGCCCTGAAGAGGGCAGGGTTGAAGCTCGGCGACATCGATCTGATCGAGATCAACGAGGCATTCGCCGGCCAGATCCTCGCGGTGATCAAAGAGCTGGGCATCGATGTCGACAAGCTGAACGTCAACGGCGGGGCGATCGCGCTCGGACATCCGCTGGCCGCGTCGGGAACGCGACTCGTTCTAACTGCGCTGTATGAACTGCGCCGTAGACAAAAGCGCTACGCGCTGGCCTCGGCATGCATCGGGGGAGGGCAGGGGATCGCCATGATCGTGGAGCGCGTGGCATGAGGCGGTTTCTTCCTCTGCTGTTGCTGGCGATTTCCGCTCCAGCCCTGGCCACGATTTCGGTGAAGCGCTCCGATGACCATCCGCGCACGCTGAACATCGACATCGTGAACGAACCGCTCTCGACGGCGGTGCGATCGTTGGAGCTTTACCTTCCGCTGCCGGTGGAGATTTTTCTGTCGAGCGATCCGGCGGTCACCTACCGTGCCCGGGCAGTCGGGCCGGTCACTGCGCTTCGCGCGCTCGCCGCTATGGCTCACGTGACGTTGTACGCCGACAGCGAGCGCTATTGGTTGCGCAGCGAAGGCGAACGTGCTGTCAATCTCGACGTGAAGGACGAGGACGCGCGCGTCATTCTCAAATCGATGCAGCGTCAGTGCGGAATCAAGAACCTGATCCTCGATCCCGATGTCCAGGGAAAAGGAACGTTTCTCTTCCGCGATCTCGACTGCCGCACGGCGTTCGACGTTGTCTTCCGCACGCTGGGGCTGAAATCGATCAGCTATTCCAGTTCGGTGGTGACGGTCAGCTCACGGCATTGAGTTAGACTGTTGCGCTTCATGCGGGCCCGGCGCGCGATCAAGATCGCCACGCTTCTGGTTCTCGTGGGTGGGATCGCGGCGATCTACTTCTCACCGCTGCGCGACTACCTCACTCGGGAGCACATCTACGCGGCCGTAGAGCGGATGCGCGACCTCTGGTACGGACCTCTGGTGCTGATCCTCTCGTACGCCGTCGGCTGCATCTTCGCCATCCCGGCCAGCATCTTCATCCTGGCCGCCGGCGTGATCTGGGGATGGAAGCTCGGCGTGGTCTATGCGATGTGCGGCGCGATGCTTGGAGCCACCGCCGCTTATTTCGCCGGCCGCTTCCTCGGCGAGGGCGTGCTGGAGCGATTCGGAAGAGCGGGTGAGCTCGTTGCCAAGCAGGTGAAACATTCCGGGTTCGTCTCCATGTTGATCGCCCGTCTGATTCCCGGACCTCCGTTCGCCGTCTGGAACTACGCTGCGGGCATCGCCCGCATGAATTTCGTCGAATACTTCTTCGCCACTCTTCTCGGCACGCTGCCGGCGCACATCGTCTTCGCCTACTGCGCCGACGCTCTTTTCAACGGCACGATGACGCACGGGGAAGCGATGAAGCGATTCAGCATCGTCGCCGTGCTCCTCATTTCCATGATCGTGCTGACGACGATTCTGAAGCGGCGCTTCGCGCGAAATGGGGTTAACGGTTAACGGTGTAACGGTTAACGGAGCCAAAGGCGAGTTTGCCTGCAGGCCTCAATCGCATCTTTGCCGTCCGCCGCGAACTCCACAGTGAGGCCGGCCCGATGCAGGACGCTGCCCACCAGACGTGCGGTAGTGGTTTGTTTGAAAGCAAACCACTGTCAGACGTGCTGCACACGTTCCTGTGCAACTCCTCCCGTGCTACACTTCCAGACCCTTGTCATGATCGAGATTCAGATCGTCCCGAGTGATATTCGGCGCACGGTTCGCTATGTCTTTTTCGACCGGCGGCGGGTGCTGATCGGCATCGTCGCCCTCTCGGCCCTGCTCTCCGTGGTGATCGGGTCGATGGCCGCCGCACCGACTGTGATTCGCCGCGTGTACAGAGACAGCTACGCCAAGTCGATGCGGGAAGAGCGCGACATCCAGCGCGAGCGTCTCCGGGAAAACGTCACGCAGATGACCTCGTTGGAGCGAAGCCTCGAGGAACACCGCGTGCGCGTCGAAAAGTTGATCACCGTCTACGGCCTCGATCACCATCTCGGCGCCGGCGGCTTCTCCATCCCGTTGCGCAACGCCAAAGACGCGGCCGAGCTGCAGCTCGAAGACGCGCGCCATCGAGAGACCGCCCTGCGCTACGCCATGAATCGCCTGCAGCAGGAGCTCGATCTCCTGGCTGAATATGAAGCCGCCAACACCTCGATCGTTCGCCACACGCCGTCGATCCTTCCTGTGCCGGCCGATCAATTCGTTCTCACGTCGCCCTTCGGCATGCGCACCTCGCCCTTTACCCGCGCCGCCGATTTTCACAAGGGGCTCGATCTCTCCGCCCCCACCGGCACTCCGATCTACGCGGCAGCCGATGGCGTGGTCAGCTTCGCCGGGCGCTACCCGCTGCGGCAGAGCGTCTCCTGGTGGCGTTTCGGGAATGTGGTGGTCATCAACCATGCCGACCGCTTCATCACCATCTACGGACATTGCGACACGATCCGCGTCCGCCGCGGACAGGAAGTCAAGCAAGGGCAGACCATCGCCACCATCGGCTCCACCGGTTGGAGCACGAACGCGCATCTGCATTACGAAGTGCGCAGCGATCTGGAGCAGCCAGGCAACTACATTCCCATCGATCCGCGGATCTACATCCTCAATTACCAGTGGAACAATGAAGCATCGCTGCTGATGCGATCCCGTACCAGCAAGGAGTACAAGAACTTCGATCCGCTGCCCTCGGCGTTTATCGGGAGAAGGAGAGTGTGATGAGCGCAGCCGCCGACCAATCCAATTTCCCAACCATGATCATTCCCCGCGGAACGGAAATCCGCGTGAATCATCACGGACAGCTTTCCATCAAGACTCCCGGGAATCTGGTCATTCAGAATTCCGGACTCTATTCGGAGCTGGAGTCGACCAACGGTTCCATCCGCATCGAGGAGAACGTCACGGTCGAAGCGGTGAGCATCCGCGCCGCGCAGTCGTGCTTCATCCAGGGAACGGTGACCGCGTGGAAGGTCCGCGCCAAACGGATCACCCTGGAGGAGCGCGCTCGGGCCTTCATCATGCTGCAGGAGTCGGAGTCGCTCGAGCTCTCCAAGACCAGCCGTCTGGTGGGCAACTTCGCCAACGAGAAGGAGCTCTTCCTGATGATGGGGAAGTTCACGGCGCAGTTGAAAGAGCTTCCCGGCTCGGTCGACATGACGTCGCCGACGCCGCTGGCGGAGAGCGGACGTCAGCCGTATTCGATTCCGGCGCCTTCGCGCGATGACGGCGCCGAGCACCTGATCGAGGCCGTAGACGGTGATCAACTTTTCGACGCGCACGCGGTGTTCCTCGAGGCTTCGCTCCAAAGAGGTCATCTGCGTGACGTTTTCCCGGAGACGCTCGCGCTGGATGTCGCGCTCTTCCCGCATCGACTTGGCGTAGCTGTCTCTGTACACGCGGCGAATCACAGTCGGTGCGGCGGCCATGCCGCCGCTCTTCACCTCGCAGAGCGGTGGCATAGCCACCGCACTCCAGACTTACAATCCCCCACCGCATGTTCCCGCTCTCCGACCATCTTCCGCGGCGGACGACGCCCATCGTCAACTACATTCTCATCGCCGCGAACATCCTCATCTTCTTCTGGGAGCTGTCGCTCGGTCCGCAAATCGAGCGCGCCCTGTTCGCCGTGGCGTTCATTCCGGCTCGCTTCTGGTACTCGCCCGATCTGCCGAATATCATCACCATCTTCGTCTCCATGTTTCTCCACGGCGGCTGGGTCCACCTCGGCGGAAACATGCTCTATCTCTGGATCTTTGGCGACAATGTCGAGGACCGCCTCGGCCACACGAAGTACCTCTTTTTCTATTTGATCTGCGGAATCCTGGCCACGCTGGCGCACGCCATCGTGAATGCGGACTCGCGCATGCCCTCCATCGGAGCGTCCGGCGCGATCGCCGGCGTGCTGGGCGGATATATCGTGATGTTTCCCCGCGCGCGCGTAACCACGTTGATCCCGATCTTTCTCTTCATCACCGTGCGCGAGATTCCCGCCGTCGTCGTCCTCGGATTGTGGTTCGTCCTTCAGCTTTTCACTGGCGCCGCCTCGCTCGGGATTCCTGAGCACAACGCGGGAGGCGTCGCCTACTTCGCGCATATCGGCGGATTCATCGCCGGAATGGTCCTGGTCGTATTGATGGGGGGCTTGCGGCGGCGCCCCGAACCGGTCACCTACGACGACTTCTTGAGATGACGCGCGGCGTCTTCGGGAACGACCACATTGATCCCCGTTCCGCTGCCGAGCTCGAAGCCCGCCTGGACTGCCAATCGGGGAAGGATCTGCACATACCAGTGCGCGGCTGGTTGTCGCGGGAAGTTCATGAAGACCCAGTTGTAGGCGCTGGCGACATGGCGCGTCGCGCGGGTTGCCGCTTGCAGCAGCTCGGCGAGTTCGTCGGCCTCGCTCATCTCCCGCGCGTGCCGTTTGGGCACGATCCACTGCTCGTACGCCATCGTCGAAGCTTGCGGTGCGATCCACTGGTAGTGCGCCGATTCTTCGATGAGTGGTTCGTCGCTGCCGGCACAGAGAGGGCAGGCGGAGGCACGGGCAAACGCGTCGCTCTCGCGCTGAACGCGCGGCGGAATGAACGGCGTGGCCAGGATCTGGGAGTGAAGGTGCGGGATCGTCGCTCCAGCCATCAGACCCTGGTTCTTGAACACGGAGACGTATGCGGCGTCGTTCGACAGCACGCGATAGCGCCGCATGTACATGTCGGCAACGACGGCAGCCTGCTTCGGCGGAATGAGATCGAACGTGTCATCGTGACGCGAAGATTCGACGATCACTTCATGACGTTCGGTCGCGGGATATTTGTTGGGGAAAAGGCGAACGTTCCATGGGTCGGCGTCGCGCCAGATCTCCGGCGGCGTCATCGCTTCGTTTCCCGGACAGAACGGACATTCTTCGGCCGCGCCGCGAACGATGTCCGGCCGCTGCGCCCGCTCGGGGGCGAGAATCACCGGCTCGTCCGTGATCCGGTTTCGCCTGATCACGAGCGCTCGAGCCTCCGGGCCAATGCCAGCCGCTGCCCGATGGCGAGGATGGCGAACGCGATCAGCACCACGGCCAGCCACTCTGCGATCGTCAGCCCACCCCCGCGCATGGAATCCCAGCCGTTGCGGAACAAGATGTAGGAGACGAGCGGAAAGATGATCAGCGCGAGGACGAACTCGCCGCGGCCGATGGATTCATAGTTGCGCTCGCGGAACGTGGCTTCGATCTGCGTGCCGACATAGCCATTCAGCATCGTGACGATCACCGCGGCAACGACGAGCGATTCGCGAACGCCGCTTCCTACCGCCCACCCGGTGGTGAGAAGCGTATCGGAGACACGGTCGGCGAAGTGATCGAGGAAATCTCCGAAGCGCGTCTCCTTTCCTTGAACGCGAGCGACGATGCCATCGAACGCGTCCGCCAGGCCCGCGAAGGCAATCAGGACGATCGCCATCGGAAACCAGCGACGGATGAGAAGCGCGGCCGCCGCCACGTTGAGAAGCAGGGCCAGAGTCGTGATCGTGTTCGGGGAGAGAGGACACCCGCGCGCCAGGGGCGAAAACCAACGGCTCAGCCGGTCACGCCACGGATGCATGAGCCTCGGATTGTAAGACGGCCGGCGGTCCGGATCAGTAAATCACTACTGAGTCGCCGACCTGCGCCATGCCGTACAACTTCTCGATGTCCTGATCGCCCAGGCGCACGCAACCGTGTGATACCGACTGGCCCAGCTTGTCGGTTTCCTGCGTGCCATGGATCGCGTAGCCGTCGCCGAGGTTGACGCGGTAACGTCCGAGAACCTTGTCGAAGTGGCGCTGCTTGGTATTGATCGGCGGAATGACGATGGCATCCCCGGCAATGATCATTTGCCCGGGCGGAAGCTCGCGTTGACTGTTGCCGTAGTCCTCCACCACCGTGTCGCCTTTGACCTTGAGCACAGGGCCGCTGCCGCGGCTGGAGAACCAGGACCAAACGCCTTCATCGCGGCTGTGAACCGGATCGCCTGTCCGTGCGTCGACCGGTGATCCGGGCTCGAGCCGCACGACGCGCATCGCGTTCTTCCGAGCCTGCTCCACGTAGTGCCAATCGGGTGGAACCCATTGCGGGTTCTCGTCCTTTCCTACGACGCGAAGCTTTCCGATCGGCGTATCGAAGATCAACGTCTTCCCGTCAATCGCGAGCGTCGTGCCTTTTCCCGTCGAACAGACAGCCTCAAAAATGGTCTGGCCGTTATTGCGGACGTAGAGTTTGTTTTCGGCGGTGGAGACGATGATGGTCTGTCCAGTATCCGGGACGTCGTCCGTCTGCCGCTCGATTGTCTGCACTTGGCTCTGCAGCGCATTCACCTCCGCTGCGCGCTGAGCGGCGCTCTGCCGCAGCTTGCCTGCCTTGTTGCCGCTCCGCTCGGCGATCATCTGATCGATGACCGCCAGCCGATCGAGCCGGCGCAGGTCGCGAACGTTGATCCATTCGCCGGCCACGGCAAATGATGCGAGCCCCAGCCCCAGAACCAGCAGAGCCCAGGAACCGAGAAATCCAACCCAACGTGGCATACTGAGTCCTCAGAAAATGTAGACACGAGTCTGCGGAGTAATTCGCGGCCAGATCGCAGCCAGATCATCCTCCGGCACCATGAAAGAACCCGGTTTCGGCCCTTTCAACGGACTGTCGGGCGGCGGCGGCGAATGAATCAGATAGTTGTTCGGAAGAAAAATCACGTAGTGGCCCAGCCAGTCGCGAACCGTGGGCCGATTTTCCGGCACCGGTTCCCCTCGGAGCGAATAGGCCCACTCGGAAACCGGCCATGCGTATCCCTCTTCCTTTCCGATGACGTTGAACGCGCCCTTGAGCGGAACGAAGGTCCACGTGCGGCCGTCGCGGGACGTGAGAGTCTTCGCCTCGCCGATCTGCACGTCCGTCTCGCGGGCTACCTGCTTTCCCAGCCGGAGTTGAAGCTTCTTTCGATTCGTGTCGATCGAGATGTAGAACTCCTCGCCCTGGAGGCTTTCCATGTACTTCATCCGGCCGTCGAGCTCTTTGGCCAGTTCCGCTTTTGTCAGATCCGCCTGCGACAGGTCATTGCGAATGCGGTTCAGCTCGCTGGGCGAGTTTTCGTTGACTCGAAAGAGAATGGCCGTCTTCTCGTGGATGACGTTCCGCTGGTGCTTGGCGTAGGCGAACGTCACGCCGGCGATGATGAGCAACAGCAGGTTCAGCCAGAGCGGCGGGCGAGGAAACGCTCGTCGTTCCCGCGCGCCGGGCCGCGCTTCAGTCCGTCGTTCGGGCATACCCGGACTGAAGTGTAGGCGAGCGGCATGCCAATGTCGGCAGGTCGGTTAAGCGGCCACCGGCCGATGCCTGATGAGCCACCAGACCGCCGCCATCACCGCGAGCGAGATTCCGAACGTGCAGACGATCGTGGCGCCGGTCGGCAGATCGAGCTTGAACGACAGCATCACGCCGAGCGCGCTGACCAACGCTCCCATCGACCAGCCGATGGCCAGGCGCTTGCCGATCGACTTGGCGAAAAGCATCGCCCCAACGGACGGCACGATCAGGTACGAGAACACCAGCAGCACGCCGGCGATGGCCACGGAGGACGTGACTACGAATCCGAACGATGTGTAGAAGAGGAAGTCCCATAGCTTGACGTTCGGGACCGAGTCCGCGACTCCATCGTGCGCGTTGAGCGAGATGGCCAGAAACTTCCGCCGAAAGATGAAGTGAAAGAGTCCCACCAACGCGTACAGCCCGGCCGTCTCGGCCACGGTGCGATACGAGACGGCGAGGATGTTTCCCACGAGCATGTCTTTGAGATGCTCGGTTTCCTGCGGCGCTTTGCTCATCACCAGGATGGCCGCCGCCGCGGAGACGGAGTAGACGATGCCGATGATCGCCTCCTGCGGGATGCGCGTGTCGCGATGCACGCGGGTCAATGCGAAGATGGCCGCGCCGACGAAGGTGAATCCCAGCGACCAGAAGTAGCTGACGCCGGTGTGCAGATCGTGTCCGGCCAGGAAGGCGACCGTCGTACCGAGCGCGGCGATCTGTGCGAGCGAGAGGTCGACGAAGATGACCCCTCGCTCGACAACGTGCACTCCCAGATACGCATGAATGCCGGTGAGAACGAGGCCCGCCAGAAACGGCGGGATGAGGAACATCAGAATATCCATTACCTGAGCGCTTTCGTCAGTACATCGATGTCGTAGTCGAACAACTTGAAGTAATCGTCGAGCCCGGGTTTTCCCCCGACCGACGGATAGATGACGACCACCTTCGCCCCGGTCTGCGCGGCAACGAAGTCGGGCGTCTTCCGATCGAAGTAGGGCTCCATCAGAATCGCTTTGACGTGCTGCGTTTTGATCAGGTTGATGATCTCCAAGGTATGCGACGGCGAAGGGGGAATGCCCGGCTTCGGCTCGATGGTACCGACGATGTCGAGGCCGAAGTGCTTGGCGAAATTCGGCAACGACGGATGATAATCGACGATCTTCGCACCACGATATGGAGCCATCTGGGCCATCCAGCGCTTGTTTGCGTCATTGATGCGCACCTTGAAGTTCTGGAGATGCTGATCGAAGTACGCCGTGTCGGCGGGCTGCAATTGCGCCAGCCGGTTGCGCACCTGAATGGCGATGCGCACCGCGTTGGCCGGATCGAGCCAGTAATGCGGGTTGCCCAGCGGGTGCACGTCGCCCATGGAGCGATTCACGACGCTCGGCCGATCGAGGATCTCCACTCCCTGCGACAGATCGAGATAGCCGGGCGTTCCCGGCCGGATGTTGTTGTTGCGGCACTGATCGAGAAGCGGCGGAAGCCATCCGATCTCCAGCTCCAATCCGACCACTTCCAGAAGATCGGCATTCTTGAGCAGCAGGAGGAAGCTCGGCTTCGGTTCGACGAAGTGCGGATCCTGATACCCGCGGGCGATCGACGTGACGTCGACGCGATCGCCACCGACCTCGCGGGTGATCGAAGCGAGATCCTGCGTGGTGGTCACGACTTTGAGTTTGTTCGAGGCGAACAAGCTGCCGCTGAACAGGATGGATGCGACGGTAAGCCATGTGATTCGTTTCATGAGATTCCCCTAGAAGGCGTGCGCGCCGTGCGCGCCGATGGCGAATTGCAGTTGGACTAGAAATTCGTTGACGGAGCGGCCGACGTCGCCGTACCGCGTCCGGCGGAGCTGCCCGCGAATCTGACTGAATTCCGAGGGCCAGAAGGTGATAGTGCCGGAGGCGCCGCGATCGGTGAAATGAACCGGCGCAAGCCCCTCCGTACTGATGATCGGCCGGTCCGCAGCGTCGACGCGCACGCCAGCGAACCAGCGGCGATCCAATTGATAATCGGCCGACGCATAGAATCCCTTGAGATTGCGATCAAAGTCGTTGCGATGGTTCGTGATCGCTTCCAATCTGCCGATGAATGAGTTGTACAGCCCCCGCTGCAGCGGTTTCCAGCGATAGGTCACATCGATCCCACCGAACTGGCTGTTGCCCCCCGGCGCGCCGGCGAGCGCTCCCCGTGCGTAGCTCGTGCCCACTTCGATGTTGTTGTTCTCCGTGATGTCGCGAAATGCCTTCAGGTGCGCGTTGTAGAACAGATCGTTCGGACCGCGCCGCTCAAATACGTCCGGTACGTGACCGGAGAAGACCTCTCCTGTTGCCTCCAGGAACGTATTCCACGGATTCGGAATGACTTTGCTGACGGAGACGCCCGTGTCATTGAGGCCTTCGTCGCCGAAGAAATTGTGAATGACCAGCGGCTGATCGACCCACGGCCGGACGTGGGTGTGCCATGTGTTGTCTTTGCCGAAGAAGGCTTTCATCTTTCCGACCTTCGCCGTGAGGTCATACGGAAGGGTCACGAAATTCGCGTAACCCTCTTCCAGATCGATTCCCCCGGGAGTGATTGAGAAGAAGAAATTTGCTTTGGCGTACGGATCGACGTAGGCCTGAAATGCGATCTCCGCTTCATCGAAGCCGAGCGGCGGCCGTTCGTTGTCAGAACCGAACTCGAACGGATTGCGCTGTCCGGCCCGGCCGATGAAGTTACCGATCACCGAGGTGTCCGGATTGAAGACCTTCGAAGCGGCGGGATTGATCACATTGTTCACCGTCTGTACGTCGGTGAGTGCCTGCGGCGGCGGGATCTGCGTCGCGGCTGCCGTCGGTAACGGCCCCACGGCCGGTTGCGGAGCGGGCACGACCTCGACCTTGGTGAGATCTTCGGGCTGAGGCTGTGGCGCCGGAGCCGGCGGCTGCTGTCCTTTCAAACGATTGAGCTCTTGACGGATCTCGGTCGCCTGCCGGCTCAAATCATCGAGACGTCGTTCGAGCTGCTCGAGCCGTCCGTCCGTCTGCTGCGCCATCAACGGCGCGGCGATCAGGACGACCAGCGAAAATGTGCGTAGACCAACGCGGGTCATGACTTCCTCCTCGAATTGTGGGTGCGTGAGCGAGGCGTGCTACGCGGCGGGAGGAGCGCGCGACGCGCGCGGAGAGAACGTGAGGACGGCAATCGTGATGACGACCGGCGCGACGACGAGGGCCACAATCGCCTGCGGTGCGGGCACGGTCGGGGCAGCGATAGGGAGCCGTCCTGTGAAGGTCGCGCAGATGGCGCAGGAACTGGCGGCCGCTGCGTTCGTAGCATGCGTTTGCAGCGGATGGTGGTGCAGGAGGGGTTCTACCGCGAGGAGCGCGGCGATCAGGAGAACCAACAACGGGAGCCGTCGTACCATTCGGCGCATGAAGCACACACCGTAAGCGGACCCCGCCGATCGATATTCCGATTGGAATAAGGTGAGAACAAGGAACATTCAGTGGGAAATTAGGAGACCGTAATGGCAGAATCAAACGGAGTGCAGCAGGTCAGCGATCAGGATTTCGAGAAGGTTGTTCTTCAGGGCGGCAAACCGGCGTTTGTCGACTTCTGGGCGCCGTGGTGCGGTCCTTGCCGCATCGTTGGACCGTTCGTTGAGGAGCTCGCGCCGTCCTACCAGGGAAAAGCCATCATCACCAAGATGAACGTGGACGACAACCCGGAAGTGGCGCAGCGATACGGAGTGACCTCCATCCCGACGCTGATGATGTTCAAGGATGGCAAGCTCGTCGATCGCGCCGTCGGCGCGATGCCCAAGAGCGAGCTGCAGAAGTTCATCGATCGCAATCTGTAAGACTCTTGATTTGACGTTTGCGCGCCGGCCTCGTGCCGGCGTTTTATTTTGGCGTGGGCTACTGAGATTTGTACTTCTTGATCGCCGTCGACAGCGTCGCGCCGCGCATGAAGATCTGCTTTCGGTAGCCGTTGCCGTCGAAGAAGTAGACCGTCACTCCGGCCGGCTCCTCGAAGTAGAAGTGTCTGCCCAGCGCCGACGCTTTGAATGTGACGCGGCTATGGCCATCGCCGGACAGCGTAGCCAGGAACATGGCCACCGAGTGCGGCACAACGTCGGGCGCGGTGCGCTTCGGACCCGGCGCGGCGCCCATGGTGAGAACGGCGACAAGAAGGGCGACGAGAACGGCGCGGAAATGCATGGCGTATTGTAGTGCGCCGTGCGCGATTTCCTCGTCGATGGCCCTCCGGATGCACGCCACACGCTGGTCTTTGCCCACGGTGCGGGCGGACCGATGGACGGTGCGGCGATGAATCACGTCGCGCACGGGTTCGCGGCAGCGCAGATTCGCGTCGTCCGGTTCGAGTTCCC
Source organism: Acidobacteriota bacterium (assembly GCA_003223635.1). Classification (GTDB taxonomy): domain Bacteria; phylum Acidobacteriota; class Thermoanaerobaculia; order Gp7-AA8; family Gp7-AA8; genus QHVS01. Next base: position 13,100 of record QHVS01000114.1, read on the forward strand.
ATACATGGCCGCTCGCCGTCGCGGCGAGCGACGGGGAGCGCCCGATCGGCAGCCGGTGCTTCTCGATTGCTGGCGCGATGTCGTCTCCGAACTGGGTGGCGGGAGTCGTCTCGTCCTCGGCGGGAAATCGCTCGGAGGGCGAATGGCCACGATGATCGCCGACGAGGTCGGAGCGCGCGGCGTTCTCTGTTTCGGTTACCCCTTCCACCCGCCCGGCCAGCCAGCGAAGCTGCGCACCGCGCATCTGGAAACGCTCCGCACGCCCCTCCTGATCGTCCAGGGAAGCCGCGATCCGTTCGGCTCCCAGGAGGAGGTAGGCACTTACGCGCTCTCTCAGTCGATCCGCGTCGAGTGGATCCCTGGGGGCGATCACTCCTTCAAGCCTCGGGCAGGCTCCTCCCTGACGGAACGCGAGAATCTGGAAACGGCAATTGGGGCAGGTGTGAGGTTCGTCACATCGGTATAGCGAGTTGGTAATCTAATTGCTGAGTAGGGATTTCGATGTTTCCGAAGGCGCTGGTAGTTGAGGATGACGCTGACACCCGCGTGCTGCTGCGCAAGCTGCTGCGAGCGCAGGGATGCGACGTCGACCTGGCCGTCGATGGAGAGGAAGCGATCGAGCGGCTGGAGCGCGAAGAGTATTCAGTCATTTTGCTCGACATCGTCCTGCCCAAGGTGAGCGGCACCGCGGTGATGGATCATCTGCGCCAGACCAATCCCAGTGCGCTGGAGCGAGTCATCGTGGTCACCGGGTTGAACGTCGAAGACATCCGGAAGCTTTTCCCCACCGTTTGCCACGCTCTGTCCAAGCCGGTGATCCCCAAGCGCCTGTTCGATTCCATCCACCAGTGCCTCCGCAACACGTCCTACGAACAATTCACCGGCCAATGACGCGCCGTTGACGAAACGGCGTTTCTTCCCCATCCGCATACGTTTTTCTGACGCCGCGCCGCACATCGCGCTGATCGGCCGTCCCTAAACTCTTTATTACCCGCAAGGGCATACAACGTCCGCTCGGCTCCTCCGGAAAGCGTGTTGTATGAGAGAGAGACGGCCAGGCGAGTGGGCAACCACTCGCCTGTACGTTTTTAGGCCTTCGGAGTGCGGCGGCTTGCCGCCGCCTTTGTCTGCGCTACCTCGAGCCCATCGCTCGTCTGCGCGGAAGGGGCTTGACGACCGGCACTGGTTCGGAGGCTTCCGACATGCCTCCGGCGTTGACTGCGCGAACGCGCACCGCGCTCGCCGCCGTGTAGTATCGGATCGAGACGCTGCGCTGATCGCCTGTCACAACCGAACTCAAATCAAATGTCCCGCCATACAGTGCAGGCAGGACTTCCACGACGAATCCAGTCGCGTCGTTCGAAGTCGGCTCCCATGAAACGACGAAGTTGTCGCGTGAACCGTTGACAACCACGTTCCGCGGCGCCGTCGGCAACGCGGGCATCGGCGTCATCTCCCAATCGAAGTAGGCCCGCACCCGTGGTACGGAGCCGGGTAGCTGCTCTCTGATCGTCACCGCTGTATCGCCGAGCCGGTTGGTCGCCGTCGACGGTCCCGCGAGGTCGAATGACAGGTCGTGTGTTGCGACGTTGATCGAGGTGAAGGTACCCGAGTAACGATCGCCACCAGAGTTCAGATGTGCGACACCGAGGTACCACTGACTCGTGAGGATTCGCGGGTCGTAGGGGATGGAGGACGGTTTCGGATATCGCCAGGAGATGGCGTAGCCGTTTGCATCCGAGGTGATGTCACTTTGGGTGCAGCAGATCCATGGGAAGAGAGTCTTTGGTGATCCGACGGTCAGCGTACCGCTCGATGTCGTTATCGGTACCAGAGTAAGACCTCGATATCCGTCAAGCGCCACGAGAAAATCGCGGCCGTTTGAGGCGACCGTGGAGCTTCGAGTATTAATCGCAGGAGTGTCGATGAATGTCGGACCTCGTCAATCGGTGCGCCGTCGCGGGCGACGCGGACGGCGAGTGTCGCCGCGCGATTGGGAGGGCCCTCGATCACAGAAGCCGTAAAGTAGCCCCAGATCACCAGAAACACCTGGCCATTCCATGCGACATCAAGCTCACCGTCGTAATATCCAATTCCGATGATCGGCCGCGCCGCCGAGACTCTTCCATCAACGGCGATCGTCGCGCCAAAAAGCGTAGGAAATTGCGCGTCTGGCCGCCCGCTGTCTATCCACACAACAAGAAATGCCTTCCCGTTCCCCGCCACCGCAATCCGGCGCGTGTGGTAATAGCCGGTCGCGTTGGTCACCGTCTGTATGAGCACAGGTGCCGGATCGATTGGCGCGCCGTCACTGGCGTATCGGCGCGTGTAAACCGCGGAACCGATCCATGCGATCAGATAGGTCGAGCCGCTAAACGCGATTGAAGAGTCGCCCGACACCTCGATCGGGGCCACTCCCAAGCCGCCGTCATCGAGCGGAATTCCGGCTCTGCTGACGCGTGCGGCGGCAACTCCCGCATCGCCGAAGGCCGTCATGAAGTCCAGCCCATCCGATGCGGCGGAAGGACAACACTGCTCTCGTGGCGGAACCGTAGTCGTTACGTCCCGACCCTGGGCTAGAGCGGATGCGCAGGCGGACAGGAAGAGAAGCGAAAGCGCCGCGTTTCGCATGCGCTGCGGTTATAACAAATCACTTCAGCGATTCGAAGCTCATCAGATATCGAGCAGGAACTGCTCCGGATCGCCGGCGACCGCGCTGTTGTATTCGGCCTGCAGATCGGTCTTGTGCTTCCACTCGATCTCGGCCAGCTCCATGAACAGGTGTCCCAGCTCGGTGTCGGGGACGCGCTCGGCCATGAAGCGGAAGTAGCTCTCCGAATCGCGCTCGCGTTCCAGCGCCATCTTCAGCGCCCGCGCCATGTCGAGATCGTAGGCGTCGGAGGGAAGCTCCGGCTTCGGAACATGCGGCTCGGGGGCTGGCTTTCCGATCTCCTCGCGGTACTTGCGCTCCAGCTTGGCCCGATGCACGAGCTCCTCGTCCGCAAACTCCAGCATTCGCTTTTGAACCGCGGGTGAGGCGGCGCGCTCGGCCATCTTCTGATACCACGCGCGCGTGTCGACTTCCGACTGAATCGCCTTGCGCAGGACTTCTTCGACCGTGGTCTCGAGCGGTTTCATGTGCCGCGGTACACGTCCGGATTGGGCGGCGCGTCGTCAGGATAGGAAGCGGGGCGCAGCGGTTGCCCGATTCCGGTTCCCCCTGCGGTTCCCTTCTTCTCCAGGCTTCCGTAATAAGGCCGCCATCCCATCGGCTCGACGGGAAAATTCGGGGGAACGACGAGGTCGCGCAGGCCGACCACGGCGCGCGCGCGCGTGTCGATGGCCATCTCGTAGTCGCCCGTCATGTAGATGGCATCCTCGGGGCAGGCATCGACGCAGTAGCCGCAGAAGACGCAGCGCAGCAGATCGATGTCGTACCGCACCGGGAACTTCTCGCGCGTCCTTTCATCTTCGCCCGCTTCGATGGTGATGCACTCAGCGGGGCAGGCCGTCGAACACATGTAGCAGGCCACGCAGCGCGTCGTTCCGTCCTCGCGAGTGGTGAGAATGTGACGCCCGCGGAACCGCTCCGAGTAGACGCGCTTCACTTCCGGATAGGAGATGATTGGAAGCCGTTTCAGATTGAAGAGATTGCGCAGCAGGTGACGAAGCGTGACAAACATTCCGCCGATGATTGCGGGGAAATAGATGCGCTCCATCACCGAGAGCTTCCGCGGCTCGACTCTGACTACGCCTGGCTTCACGCGGACGATTGGCATCAGCGATCGAGCTCCCCGGCGATGATGTTCAACGATCCGAGCGCGGCGATCGCGTCGGGGATCGTCTGTCCGGTGATCATCTGCCCGAAGGCCTGGTAAATGGCGAAGCACGGCGGCCGGCAGCGCACCTTATACGGATTCTTCGTCCCGTCGGAGACGATGTAGAAGCCGAGCTCACCGTTGCCGCCCTCGACCTGGAAATACGTCTCGCCGACCGGCGGCTGAATGCCGTGCATGATCAGCTTGAAGTGGTAGATGAGCGACTCCATCTCGTTGTAGACCTTCTCTTTCGGCGGAAGGGCCACGTAAGGGTTGTCGATGATCACCGGTCCGCTGGGCAGGCCGCGGTCAATGGCCTGCTGCAGGATTCGCAGCGACTGCCGCATCTCTTCCATCCGCACCAGGTACCGCGCGTACGTGTCGCCTCCCTCGGCGATCGGCACATCCCAGTCGTAGGTCTCGTAGCCGAGGTATGGGTTTGACTTGCGCACATCGAACGGAATGCCACACGCGCGCAGGCACGGCCCGGTGAAACCGAAGTCGATGGCATCTTCGGCGGAGATCGGCGCCACGCCGACCACGCGGTCATGAAAGATCTTGTTGCGGGAGACGAGCTTCTCCACGTCATCGATGTATTTCGGGAGCATGTTCACCAGCCGCTGCGCGTTCTCCAGGAAATTCGGCGGGACGTCGACGGCCAGCCCGCCGATGCGTAAATAGCTCGGCAGCAGCCGCGCTCCGCAGCAGGCCTCGATCAGACCGTAGATCTCCTCGCGCGGCTGGAAGAGGTACCAGAAGTTCGTGAGCGCCCCCATGTCCACCAGGTTCGTGCCGATGCACACCAGATGGTCGGCGATGCGCATGAACTCGGAGAGGATCAGCCGCACGTGCTGCGCGCGCTCCGGCGCCTCGACGCCCAGCAGCTTCTCCACGGTCATGCAGTAGCCGACGTTGTTGATGATGGCCGACATGTAGTTGAGGCGATCGGTGAAGGGGATGGCCTGCTGATATGTGTGCGTCTCGCAGCTCTTCTCGAAGCAGCGGTGAAGGTATCCGATCTCCTGCTCCGCGCCGATGATCTTCTCGCCGTCGAGAATGACCACGATGCGCAGGGTGCCGTGGGTGGCCGGATGCGAAGGTCCGAGGTTGAGGGTGACGCGCTCGAAATCGGTGTCGACCCGCTCGAACCGCGGATCCACTTTAGGGACCAGCGCCGCGACATCCTTCTCCGTGCAGAGCCAACGCTGGGCCGGATCGTAATCCTTCCGCAGCGCGTGTCCCTGAAAGGCCTCATGGGTGAGGATGCGGCGCAGGTTCGGATGGCCGTCGAAGCGCACTCCGTACAGGTCCCACACTTCGCGCTCGAACCAATCGAAGCCTTTGTAGACCGGCAGGCTGCTGGGAATCGGCTCGCCGTCGGCGACGGGTACCTTCAGCCGGACGCGCTCGTTGTTCTGCAGCGAATAGAGCTGGTACATCACGTCAAAGCGCTGGCGGCGGCGCGGATAGTCGACCGCCCAGAGATCGAGCGGCATCGTGAACGTCAGATCATTCTTCAGCGCGCGCAAGGTCTCGACGATGCGCTCGCGCCGCACGACGAGCGTCGGCAGGTCCTGTCCCGTCTCCTGTTCGGCCCCGATCCGCGATGCGATCTCCGCGCCGCGCGCATCCATCTTCTGCGTATCGGTGGGAACGTACGGCTCGCGATTGGTCGGTGCAGGACCGGTGTAGGGGATGGCGCTGTAGCGGGTGAGGGTGCTCATTTCACCGCCGGATTTCTCCGCGCTCGATCTTTTCCTTCAGCTTCAGGATCCCGTACATCAGCCCTTCCGGTGTCGGCGGGCAGCCGGGGACCCAGATGTCGACGGGGATGACTTCGTCGATGCCTTGCATCACGTGGTACATGCGATAGAAGCCGCCGGACGAGGCGCACGCGCCCATGGCGATGACGTATTTCGGCTCGGGCATCTGGTCGTAGATCTTCTTCATTACCGGCGCCATCTTGTCCACGACGGTGCCGGCGACGATCATCAGATCGGCCTGACGCGGCGAGAAGCGAACCACCTCGGCCCCGAAGCGCGCGATGTCGTAGTGCGAGGAGACCATCGACATGAACTCGATCGCGCAACAGGCGGTGCCGAACGGCATGGGCCAGAGCGAGTTGCCGCGGGCCCAGTTCACCACGGTGTCGAGCTTGGTGGTCAGATACGAGCCGCCGCCAAGGTCTTCGATGTCGCGTTCGGCCTCGCCGGGAAGGGTGATCAGCCCCTTTTCGGCGTCCTCACCCGGAGGCGCGGCCTCCTTGCGCTCAATGATGGAGCCGGGATTCTCGATTCGTTTCACGGGCATAGGGCGTTGCGGCGCGGAATGATGTCACACGGTCCGAGGGCGCGGAACCGAATCGTATGGCTTTGAGAAAGTTTTCACAAGCAGCTCGGCAGCGAGCGTTCCGCATTGCTACAATCCGCGCCCGACTCGGCTCTCACAGGAGGAAACAACATGAAGATTCTGCGCCGCATGTTCGCGATCGCATTCCTTGCGCTCGCCGCAATCACCGCACAGGCCGATCTCGGCCCGCTCATTCCACGCGACGTTGTGTTTGGAAATCCCGAACGCGCCGCTCCGCGGATG
>QHVS01000204.1 GCA_003223635.1 Acidobacteriota bacterium
TGGGAATCTCCCGCGGAAGGTGCTGGCCGTCGGCGTCGAGAGTGACGACGGCTTCGTATCCCTGCTCCAGCGCGTAGGCGAAACCGGTCTTCAGCGCCGCCCCCTTGCCCCGATTCTGAGGATGACGGACCACGCGCGCGCCGGCCGCCGCGGCGACCGTGCCGGTGTCATCCGCCGACCCGTCGTCGACGACTGCGACATCGGCGAGGATCGTTTTGCATTCCCGAACCACATCGCCCACCGTGCGCGCCGCATTAAAGGCCGGAATGAGGACGAGAGTCCGCTCGCTCACGCCGCCTCCCGCGACAGCACGGCGCAAACGATGCCGCCCCCCGCGGAGACGGAGTTCACCAGAATGTGGCGCAGTTCGCCGCGGTACAGCTCCTTCGTCGGGGCGAAGCGCATCTCGTCTTCCCCCGATCTGAAGCCGGCGCTCAAGGGAAGCGTTTGCTTCTGGATGGCAATTACCGCCGTGGCGAGGTGCAGTGCGCCGCCCGCGGCGTACTCACCGAAGTATCCCTTCGTGGCCACGACTGGCGGCACTGGCTCGAAGACGCTCTGGATGGCGCGATATTCGAGGCGATCCCCACGCACCGTAGCATTCGCGGAAGCGTAGACCGCGTCGATGTCGGTGGGCGACAGCTCCGCATCGTCGATCGCGGCCTTCATGGCGGCAGCGACGGCAGCCTGACCTTCACCCCAGTCGGAGATCGTCGCCGACACGTCGCGCGCGATTCCGAACCCGGAGACGTAGGCGTACGGAGCCCGGACCGGAGCCGACTCGATCACCAGAATCGCGCTCCCCTCGCCGATCAGCATTCCGTTGCGCGCTCGGTCGAAGGGACGCGCGCACTCATCCACGGCGCCATTCGCGTGGGCCAGCGCGCCGATCCGATCGAGCACGCTGAACACCATCTCGTTGACTTCTTCCACGCCGCCCACCAGCGCAGCGGGGACCGCGCCCTTCGCCGTCTGCGATGCGGCGTACATCAGCGCGGCGAGCGCCGACGACTCGCGCTGCGTCACCGTTACATTGAATCCGCGCAGGCCCAGCTCGATGGCCACATGACTGCCGGGCGCGTTCGCCACAGACTCGGCGAAGAGCTGCGGCGGCGCGAGCGCCGCTCCCTTCTCCACATACTCCTGCATGTAGTCAACAGAGGTCTGCACCGGACCGAACGCCGTGCCGAGGGCCACACCGGCCTCCTGCGGCAGTTCGCTGCCCCGATCGTTGAGCGCCAGCCGCGCGGCCGAGAGCGCATAGCGTGAAAGCGTATTCATCCGGCGCAGCTTCATCGCTCCAATGAAGTCGCGCGCCTTGAAATCGCGCACCAACGCCGCGGTGTGAGCACGGAGGCCGGACGTATCGAAACGATCGATGGGCAACACGGCGCTTCGTCCGCTCTCCAGCATTGCGGCGAAATCCTCCGATCCAACCGCCCCCGGAGCGACGATGCCGATGCCGGTGACGGCGATCCGAGTCATGCGCGCCGAAATAGCAGCGACACATTGCTGCCGCCGAAGCCGAATGTGTTCGACAGCGCGTGGGTCATTGCCAGCGGGCGGGGCGTGTGGGGAATGTAGTCGAGCGTGCAGTCCTCCGCCGCCCTCTCCAGCCGCAGAGTTGGCGGCGCGAGCTGATTCATGAGAGCCAGAACTGTGATCACTGCTTCGACCGCTCCGGAGGCGCCGAGAGTGTGACCGAAGTAGGACTTGCTGGAAGAGACAGGTACTGCAGTCCCGACCGCCGCCACGATCGCGCGGGTCTCCGCGGAGTCGTTGAGCAGCGTCCCGGTGCCATGAGCGTTCACGTAGTTGATTTCATTCGGGCCGACGCTGGCCTCGCGAATCGCCGCGCGCATCGCTGCTTCCGCCCCGCGCCCGTCTTCGTGGGGAGCTGTCGGATGGTGAGCATCGCACGTAGCGCCATATCCGCACAGCTCGGCGAGGATTCGTGCGCCGCGGGCCCGCGCGTCGTCCCAACGCTCGAGAACGAGATAGGCCGCCCCTTCGCCGAGATTGATTCCCTTGCGCTCGGCGCCAAAGGGCGAACACGGCTGGGGGTCGACGGCCTGAAGAACGTTGAAGCCGCTGTACGTCAGCCGGCAGAGGGCGTCGCTTCCCCCCGCGATGGCCACATCGGCGTGACGTGATCGAAGATAGTCGGCAGCCATCCCCAGCGCGGCGCCGGCCGAAGCACAGGCGGTGGCATTCGATACCACGCCGCCGCCGGCATTGAAGACACGGGCCACGGCGTCGGAGGGACCGGACGTCGGCTGCTGCAAGACGCGAGAGGCTGGCGCTCGCCGGCGCCCTCGAACGAGACGCGTGAAGTAGTAGTCCTCGCCCTCCAGAAGCCCACCGGTTGAGGTTCCGCTGGAGACAATCGCGCGCGCCAGTGGCAATGGCTGTCCCGCATTCTCATTGGACTGACCGATTGCTTCCGCGGCTGCAATCACTGCCAGCAGGTCGCTCCGCGACAGACGCCTGGCCGCTCGTCTTCCGATCGGCAGCATCGTCTGAATGTCGCCATCTACTTCGGCGGCCAGATCGGTGGGAAATGATTCGCCGCGGAAGCGCGTGAGCTTGCGAATGGCGGCGCGAGACTCGCAGATCGACCGCCAGACCTCGCCTTTGTTGCTACCGATGGAGCAGATGATGCCTGCTCCGGTCACCGCGACGCGGATGTTGAGGTCAGGTTTGCGCATCGGGTGCAGCGAGATAGAACCGGCCGCGTGCGCATTCTAGTCCGGCCACGCTTCCTGTCCCCCGAAATCGAAAAACGCCGCCGAACTGCGCTTCCAGCGTCACCACGAAGGTGACGACATCTCCCACCTCGATCGGGCGATCGATCTCGCATCCGTCGATTCCGGTCAGAAATCCGGGGCCATGCGTGTCATGAAACGCCAGTCCGCCTGCCAGTTGGGCCATCGCCTCGGCGACCATGACTTCCGCCGGCAGCGTTTCGTTGGCCGTGCAGAGGAACGTTCCCTCGATCGTCTTGTTGTCGATGCGGCGCGCAGCGGAAGCAGCGCGGAAGGGAATCTGATGAGGAAGTGACTCGAGCCAGTTCATGGTTGCTGGGTTGCTGGGTTGCTGGGTTGCTCAATCCCAGCAACCGAGCAACTTAGCAACCTGGCAACGTCACGCTTGCGGCTGCTGCTCGGCGACGCGCTGTCCCACGAACTCGGCCAGCGCGGCGACATCGCGGAAGTGCTCGCGGGCGGACGATTCGTTTTTCACCTTGATGCCGAACTCGCTCTCCAGCATCACCACGATCTCCAGCGCGTCGATCGAATCGAGGCCCAGCCCGCCGTTGAAGAGCGGCTCATGATCGCCGATGTCTTCCGGCGTCATGTCTTCGAATTTCAATCGCTCGATCAGCATTTCCTTCAGCTTGCGTCGCAAGTCGTTCATTTCGATTCCTATTTTCACACAGATGCGGCTGCCGGAAGCCGCTCCCACTCAATTCGCGGCGCGATCAACCCGAGGTGCTTCTGTACGGCCACCAGGGCGAAGAAGAGGTCCAGCTTGAGGCGATCGCCGCGCTCGGCGAAGACGTTTCCGGCCAGCACGCCGACGATCACCGGCACGAGACCGAATTTCGGCCGCGGCTGCATGAAGACTTCGAGGAACTCCCGGCGATAGAAGTTCGAGATGAAGCGGAAGTACTTGTGGAGCGCCCCCTTCACTGATCGCTCGTAGTTGCGCAGAAAACGCATGCTCCCGCTGCGCAAACGCTGCTCCACGGCGGCCGCGGCCAGGTCGGCCGACTTCATGGCGATGAAGACGCCGGTGGAGAAGATCGGATCGATGAACCCGGCCGCATCACCGATGAGCGCGAAATTCCGGCCCACCATGCGCTCCATGGCATAGGAGAAATCTTTCCGCGCGTAGACCTGGGTCACCCGCTCCGCAGCGTTCATCCGATTGGCCACATACGGCGTTTCGGCGATGGTGCGAGCCAGCAGCTCCTCCGGGGACATGCCGCAGCTCTTCACATGCTCGCGATCCACGACCAGTCCGACGCTCATCAGCTCTTCAGTGATCGGAATCATCCAGAACCAGGCATCGCGCAGGACGACGATCAGCGTGTTGCCTGCGTCGCGGCCGGGAGGGCGGGGCACGTTTCGGTAGTGAGCGAAGAAGGCCACCTTCTTCAGCGATTCGACATTGCTCTTGCCGCCGATACGATTGCCGATCAGCGCGCCGTGGCCGCTGGCGTCGATGACGAATCGCGCTTCGAGCCGTTCGCCGGTGCTGGTCTCGATGACGGCCCGATTCGGATCATCGAGCTGCACGGCGGTGACCGACGTCTCTTCTCGCACCTCGACGCCCGACTGCGCCGCATTGCGCAGTAGAAGATGATCGAACTCGGATCGCTTGACCTGAAAGGAGCGGTGGTACTGCTCGGCGAGGTTCTGATCGAAGCGAAACGTGTAGCCGATGGTCCCGTCGCCGGTGACGAACTCGGCGCCGTATTTCGGAAAGAAATCGCCGGCCTGCAGCTTCTCGCTGAGCCCGAGGCGATCGAAGAGGTCATTGTTGTAGGGAAGAAGCGACTCGCCGATCTGGAAACGAGGGAAACGATCGCGCTCCAGCAGCAGCACGGATAGGCCGCGCCGGGCGAGAAGCGTAGCGGCCGTCGAGCCGGCCGGACCGCCGCCGATGACGATGACGTCGTTCATTGAATGTGTGCCGAAACGCCGTGGGACCCCTGTTGATTTCGGATTATCTGCCATTCCATTGACGCCGTTCGCGTCGAGCCGTTATTCTCCCGACAGCCCCATGTTTCAGCAATTTGCCCGACTCGCGGCCGCCGCGCCCGGTGCGCCTGCTTTGATCGACGGCGAAACCGGAAGCATCACGACCCGTTCCGCGCTCCTCAGGCGCGCGGAAGAGCTCGCGGACCAGCTCCGTAAAGCCGGCTTGCGCGAGAGAGATCTCGTCGCCGTCCAGCTCCCCAACTCCGTCGACTTCGTGGCGGCCGTCCTGGCTGTGGCCAAAGAGAAGCTGATCGCCGTTCCCATCGATCGCGACGCGCCGGAGATCGAAGTCGGCGCGATTCTCAGCCATTTCGCCGTTCGAGCGCTCGTCTACCGCTCCGGTGGCACGCAGATCTCCACCCGCTCCGTGCGTGAACGTGCCGAGGTACCGCCCGGTGCGCGTCTGATCAAGCTGACCTCCGGCTCGACCGGCAAGCCGAAGGGAATTGTCGCCTCGGAAGAAAACCTCTTCGCTGACTGCCGGAACATCTGCCTCACCATGGAGATCGCTCCGTATGACATCAACTTCGGCGCGATCCCCCTTTCCCATTCGTACGGATTCTCGAACCTGGTCACGCCGCTGATTACCCAGGGCACCGCTCTGGTGATCTCCAACGACTACCTGCCACAGTCGATCATCGAGCGATGCAACCGGCATCGATGCACGGTGCTGCCGGCAATTCCGATGGTCTTCGATCATCTGGCGGGCACTGATCGCAGCGCCGGATCGTTCACCACTGTTCGCACGTTCATCTCCGCCGGAGCGCCACTGGCGCCGTCGACGTCGCGCCGCTTCCGCGAGCGGTTCGGGCATTCCATTCACTCCTTCTACGGATGCAGCGAGTGCGGCGGCATCACGTACGACCGCCAGGGAGCGGCCGTCGAGCGCGGCACTGTCGGAGGACCGATGCTGGGCGTCACGCTCTCGAAACGCGGCCCACGCCTGGTGATCGAAGGCGACTCGGTAGCCCTCGGATACCTCAGCGAGGCGTCGGACTTCCGTGCCCATGACGCGGGACGATTCGTCGCCGACGATCTCGTCGAAATTCGAGATAACGGCGAGGTCGCCCTCATCGGCC
>QHVS01000205.1 GCA_003223635.1 Acidobacteriota bacterium
CACCGGACCGTCGACGACGAAGTGATTCGTTCGCGCGCTGCACAGGACCCGTCCGAAGGTGTCGGTCGATCTGGCCTCGACCGCATATTGCCGAATGTTTGCGCTCACGCCGCGATCGTAGCACTTAGAATCGCGCCGTGAGCTACTGCCTCATCGCCCGCGACCATCCGCTGCATGGCCCGTATCACGATCGCGAATACGGGTTCCCCATCGAAGACGACAACGCCCTCTTCGAGCGGCTGATGCTGGAGATCAACCAGGCCGGGCTGTCGTGGGCCACCATCCTGAAGAAGCGCGACGCGTTTCGTCAGGCCTTCGCCGGGTTTGACCTCGCCCGCGTCGCTCGCTTCACGGCGCGCGATCGAAGGCGCCTGATGCGAAATGAGGGAATCATCCGGAACGCGAAGAAGATCGACGCGGCCGTGGAGAACGCGAAGCGCATCCTCGCCCTCGGCCAACCGTTCGCCTCATGGCTCGCCGCGCATCATCCCCGATCGAAAGAAGAGTGGGTCAAGCTCTTCAAGAAGACCTTCGTCTTCACCGGCGGCGAGATCACCGGATCGTTCCTCATCAGCATCGGCTACCTGCCCGGTGCGCACGACGAAAACTGCGGCGTGTACCGGCGCATCAGCCGACTCAAGCCGAAATGGGCCACATCACCAGGGGCGGCGACGCGATGAACGGCGCGAAGAGCGATGGTTACTTCTCGGCCGCTGCGCGTTCTCGAGTGCCTTCTCCCGCGACAGCGGGAGAAGGTGCCCCGAAGGGGCGGATGAGGGCCGGCGATTGGCGCCGGCGTGGCCCCTCACCCGGCGCGGAGCTTGTCCCGAGCTAATGCGAGGGGCGCCACCCTGTCCCCGCTTCGCGGGGCGAGGGGGCTCGGAAAAGGCGGCGAGCGGCTGCGGTCGCTCGCTGTAATCGAAGTCGCCGGCGTGCTTCCGCGGGATCCCGCGAGCGATGAATCGCTCCAGCGCACGGAGAGTGCCATGATCGTCGGGAGTGACGAAGCTGATTGCGTCGCCCACGGCGTGCGCCCGCCCCGTCCGCCCGATCCGATGGACGTAATCCTCCGGCTGCGGCGGAAAATCGAAATTGACGACGTGCGAGATTCCCTCGACGTCGATGCCGCGCGCGGCGATGTCGGTGGCCACCAGGACGCGCACCGCGCCGCTCTTGAAGGCGCGCAGCGCCTGCAGCCGCTGACCCTGGCTTCGATTGGAGTGCAGTGTGGCCGTGGCGATGCCCGACTGCGCAAGCTTTCGCGCGATCTTGTCCGCGCCGTGCTTGGTCCTGGAGAACACGAGCACGGAGTCCAGGGCCTGATCGCGAAGAAGGTGCAGCAGCAGCGAAACCTTGCGGCTCTTCGGCACTTCGTAGACAAACTGGGCGACTGTCTCCGCCGGATTCGATCGCCGGCCGATCTGCACGAGATGGGGACTCTTTAGAAATTCGGCGGTCAGCGCTTCAATCTCTTTCGACAGCGTGGCCGAAAAGAGCAGCGTCTGCCTCTCCCCTGGAAGGGCGCGCACGATCTGCCGGATGTCGGGGAGGAATCCCATGTCCAGCATCCGGTCGGCTTCATCCAGGACGGCCACCTCGATCTGCGAAAAGTTGACGAGCCCTCGGCGCATGAAGTCGAGCAGCCGGCCGGGCGTGGCCACGACGATCTCCATCCCCGACCGCAGCGCGGCGATCTGAGGATTCTCGCCCACGCCGCCGTAGATCGTGGCGCATCGCAGATGAACATGGCGGCCGTAGTTGCGCACGAATTCTTCTGTCTGCAGGGCCAGCTCACGAGTGGGAGCGACGATCAGCGCGCGAATGCCTTTGCGGCCCATGCGCGATCCGTGTGTGGAGAGCAGGTGCAGGATCGGCAGTGCGAATGCCGCGGTTTTCCCCGTTCCGGTCTGGGCGATGCCGATGACATCGCGGCCGCTGAGGATGAGAGGAATGGCTTTGCTTTGAATGGGAGTCGGCTCTGTGTAGCCGGCTTCCCGAACTGCTTTGGTCAGATTCGGGCCTAGGCCCAATGCGGTGAATGGCATGGACGCGCGGCAACCGGGAGGGAGATCACAAAATTTCGGTTACATTCTGGCACCGAAGCATCTTCTGATGGCCCCTCATCCGGCCTCCGGCCACCTCGTGCGAGTTTCCTCGCCCCGCGAAGCGGGGAGAGGGTGCCGCGAAGCGGCGGGTGAGGGGCCGTTCAAATAGGCGATGGAGATCTCAGCCGGCACTCACTTCGCGTCGTACGAGATTGTTGAAGTTCTCGGGGCGGGCGGAATGGGAATGCGCGAGCGGCGCGAACAACCCCGAAAAATAGGGATCGAGCACCAGGCCCGTGCGCTCGCGGAAAAGCGGCTCGTATTCGCGCAGCTCGTCACACATCGGCGCGGTGCGCCGATCCTGCCAGACGATGCGAGCTCGTCGTCCCCTGGTCGAGGGCGAGAATCATGTTTCTCTCGGTCCTCCGACGCGCTCACAGGCGGCGATAGACGTCCTTTCGATGACCGATCTTTACGATCGTAACTGTTTCGACCTTGTCATCGATCTCATAGACAATACGATAGTCGCCTTGGCGAACCCGATATTTTTCGCCTGAGCTTGATAGCTTCTCTACACCCGATGTCCTTGGATTCTCGGCGAGAGCTTGGATTCGCTCGACGATCCGCTGACGGTCCTTCTTTCCCTCCACCCCTTCCAGTTCCTTCGCGGCTGACTTCCTGATGAGGAGCTTATAGCTTGCCACGACGCTTCATCGAGCGCACGACGTCTTCAAACAAAAGCACCGGTTCTCGGCTGCGCTTCTCAAATGCCTCGAGGTCGTCGGCATCTTCGGCAAGACTACGCCGAACGGCCTCATTGACGACATCCGAAACGCTGAGATCCATCGCCGCTGCCTTCAGACGCACGGCGCGGTGAAGGTCAGGATCGAAGTAGATGGTGGAACGCTTGTTCGACATGATGTCATCATAACGTTTTAGCGCTATGACGTCATTTCAGGAAAAACGGCCTTCACTTCGACGTAACTAGCCAGATATCGGCTTCGGAGGTGCGCTCGAACAAGATAAGCGCGTGGGCGTCGGGGCTGAGCTCGAAGCCGCGGAGTTTGCGGCCAAATGGGATTGGACGGATCTGCTTCGTCGCCACGTCGATCACCGCTGCCTTGTCGCCGTCGAGGAATAAGAGGCGCTTGCCGTCCGGCAGCCACTGCGGATAGAAGCCGCGGTCGGCGCTCAGTTGCTCGTAGCGTTTCGTCTCCAACTCATAGAGCCACATACCGGGAACGCCGCCACCTACGGGCTGTCCCGTCGCACCGGCGAATCGCTTGCCGTCGGGCGACAGCGCCGGCGTCTGGAACCGCTTCTTCGGATCGGGCATCGGCGGCAACGGCTCGATCCGCGTGGCGGTTCCGTCGGGAGCCACTTCACGCCCGATGCGCGAGTCGCGCCCCCGCCACACCTCTCCCATCCCGCCCGCGCCGATCGGCGCGACGATTTCGTAAGGACCGAGGCGGGAGCCTGCGGAGAGATTCACCGGGGAAAGGATAAGCCACATAGACAGCCGGGGCGGGCTTATAGCCCGCGCACCCGCCGGCAAGTTGCCGGCGTTACAAACCCATCGCCGCGGCGTACAAGCCGTGGAAGTGGTGCACGCCGTTCTCGCGCACAGGTGAATAGCGGCCCGTGTCGTACGTCGATGAGCGTAGGCCGCGCTGCACAGCCTCGCAGATCCCGATGTCTTCCAACTGAATCTCGTCGCTGAAGGCGATCGTGTCGTCGATCTGAGCGCGCGCGGCGTCGGGATCGCGGAAGTACCACTCGAACACGGTCAGCGTCCGATCGTGGCCGACCGGCACAATCAGATTCGTGGAGAAGTTGTCGGGATAGACGTTCAGCATCAGGTTCGGATAGAGCCAGAAGTACTCCGCCTCATCCTGGCCGCTCGTGGTGCGGATCCGATCGGGACGTTTCACCGGCGCGTGCTGAATCGAGTAGTTGCGACGCGTCTCGGTGCGATAGTTCGGATAATCGATCTCCCGGAAGAGCGAGGGATGCACGATGGGGATGTGATATCCCTCCAGATAGTTGTCGACGTATACCTTCCAGTTGCAGCCGACGGACCACTCTTTCCGCGCTGCGAGGCGATATCCCGAGTAGTTGCGGCGCTCCAGGCGTTCGGCCAGATCGCCGAGAAATTCGCGCAGCGGCGGCGCGGAAGCATCGAGATTCACGAACACCAGGTCATTCGACAGCTCGACACGGAATCGCGGCAGCGACATCGCCTGACGATCGAAGTCTTCGATGCCGTCCATCTCCGGCGTCCTGGAGAGCTGTCCATCGAGCGCGTAGGTCCAGCCGTGGTAGCCGCACTGCAGGACGGGACGCTTCCCCTCTCCTTTGGCCACCGGTCCGGCGCGATGCCGGCACACATTCGACAGCGCGCGCAGCTCGCCGTCGTTTCCTCGAACGATCAGAAGAGGCTCGTCCGCCACGACCGCGGTGAAGAACTGTCCCGGCTCGCGCACCTGCTCCGCGCGCCCCACGAGCTGCCAGGTGCGCCCGAAGATGTTCCGATTCTCCGCGGCCAGCACAGACGCATCGTTGTAGTAGCTGGCCGGCAGCGTCGAAGCGAAGGAGAGACGTGAGTCGTATCGGTAGGTCATCTGCTCGTCATCCTGAGCGAAGCGAAGGATCTCCTGAGATCCTTCGCCGTCTTCGCGGCTCAGGATGACGTCACCCCGCGCCGCTTCATCAGAAGGTATACCGGAAAACTGATGGCCAGAACCACAAGAGCGTACATGCTGTTCCGGGTGTCGCTGATTGCCGCACCCAGGAGAAAAGCGACCGAGGCGATGAGGGCCAGCCCGGTGGTCCAGGGATGCCCGATCGCGCGAAACGGGCGAGGGGCATGCGGATCGCGCCGGCGCAGCGCGAACAGCGAGGTGAAGGAGAGCGTGTAATTCGCCACGAAGAAGAAGGCGAGCACTGCGATCACCTGCTCGAACCGACCGGAGACGATGAAGGCCACCGCCGTGAGGCTGCTCAGGAGCAGCGCGATGTCCGGCGTCCCGCCTTTGTTGACTTCACTCGCGCCGCGCCAGAACAAGCCGTCCCGGCTCATGGCGAAAAGAACGCGCGGCGCCATCAGGACGTTCGAGTTGACGGCGCTGATCATGGCCACGATCGTCAGGGATCGCAGCACCGTATCGCCATACATTCCGAAGAGATGCTGGGCCACGACAGCGGCGGCCAGTTTCTGTCCGGCCAGCGTCGGAAGCGGCACGACGCGCAGAAAGGCGATGTTCAGCAGCAGATAGATAGTCATCACGGCGAAGACGCCGCCGAACATGGCTCGCGGAATGTTCCGCGATGGTTGCTTCACCTCCTCGGAGAAGTAGACCACCGCGGACCAGCCGTCGTAGGTGTAGATCACGGCCTGCAACGCGAGGATGTAGGCCAGCAGTAGCGATCCTTCGCGTTCCGTCTCCATCGCTGCCGCGGCCGGATTGCGATTGCCGAGGTAGAAACAGGCGGCGATCAGGAAGAGGAAGGCCAGCGCCTTCAGCGCGCTGGTGACGTCCTGCGCCCAACCGCCCCAGCGAATCCCCATCCATTGCACGAGCGTGAGGATGGCGATCACCGTCAGCGCCACGACCTCCACCGCGCGCAAATGCGGCACGAGGTGAATGGCGTATTCGCCGATGACGATGGCCACGGCGGCGGTCGTGCCGCAGGTGGAGATCCAGTCGCTCCAGCCGACGATGAAGCCGGCGTAATCGCCGAGGGCGTGGCGGACGAAGATGTATTGCCCGCCGGAGCGCGGAAGGAGCGTGCCCAGCTCCGCCAGCGCGTTGGCGCCCAGCAGGGCGTATAAGGCGCCAATGATCCAGACGGAGAGAAAGGGCCAGAAGGTCGGCAGCTCTGTGGCGATCTCCCCCGGCGTTCGGAAAATGCCCGCGCCGATGGTGTTGCCGATGATCACTGCCAGGCCGAAGGTCAGACCGAGGACGGTGAGCAGACTACGGCGTGCTGGACGAGGCACGCCGAAAGTGTAGCGTGGTCTGCGGTTCGCGAGGCGCGGCTAGTCGCTTTCCTTCACCGAGATCGGACCGTTCACCGTCGACAAGCGGACCACCATCGCGCCCGATCCGAGCTCGATGCGCCGGCTGTCTTCGTCATCCCACGTCCGTTTTGCCTCGCGGCAAGCCTCCAGCACGCCCGAGCGGAATCCGCGCGGCAGCTTGAGGGACAGCGGTCCGTTTTGCGTATGCGCTTCCAGGTTCCCTTCCCATGACGATCCGCTGAACTTCACGGAGATCGGACCGTTCTGGGCGTTCAGCTTCATCGTTCCCCCGCCGCCGGCCAGGCTGATCGGACCGTTCTGCGTGTCGATGTCCATCGTCCCCGACGATTGCTTGAGCGAGATCGGACCGTTGACCGCCCGCGCCGTGACCGTGCCGGTCACATGATCGAGACCGATGGGGCCGTTGGTCGAATGCAGCTCGAGATTGGCATTGTGAGGAGCGCGGACGATGAAGAAGACGACCCAGCCGTTGGCGTCGGGACCGTCGGCGCTCACTTCATTGCCGCGGATGCTGGCTCGCACGTCGCGAAGCGTTTCCTGCATCGCCGCCGCCTTGCAGGCGGTCACCGAATACTCACTGGCATCGGTGCCGATGACGTGAATCCCGCCGTTGCGCGCGCTGTCGATCTTCAGCGACCGCAGCCCGGCCGTGGGCAGCATTTCTTCGGCGCGATAGGCGCGCTGATCATCGAAGCGGACCGACACCTG
This sequence comes from Acidobacteriota bacterium, assembly GCA_003223635.1. Lineage (GTDB taxonomy): Bacteria > Acidobacteriota > Thermoanaerobaculia > Gp7-AA8 > Gp7-AA8 > QHVS01. Next base: position 6,796 of record QHVS01000205.1, read on the forward strand.
ATCGCAACTGGTGACGTCACTCCAATCGTCGACGTTCAACGACATGTTCTGACTTCCGTAGCGGCTGGCCATACAGGGAATGACCAGAGCCGCAAGGGCAAAGGAAAAGAGCAGACGTCGCATGGTGACCTCCATCTGCCCGTATAGACGCCGGGCGGGCGCGCAAGTTAGGTAAGCTAGTCGCACGCAAGAAACGATCTCGCATTACCGCATCGTTCGAAAGCTCGGCAGCGGCGGAATGGGAGAGGTATACCTCGCCGAGGACACCAGACTGCACCGGCTCGTAGCGTTGAAGATCCTGCCGGATCAGTTCGCCCGCGAGGCGAATCGGCGGCAACGCTTCTTCCGCGAGGCGCACGCCGCGTCGGCGATCGCTCATCCGAGCGTCGCGGTCATCCACGAGATCGGCGAAGACGACGATGGAAATGTCTTCATCGCCATGGAGTACGTCGAGGGGGAGACGCTCGCCGACAAGATCGCTGGAAAACCGTTGCCGGTCAACGAGCTTCTGGATAGCGCCGTGGAAATCGCCGAGGCGCTGGACGAAGCGCACGCGCGCGGTGTCGTGCATCGCGATCTCAAGCCGGCCAACATCATGATCACGCCGCGCGGCCATGCCAAGGTGCTCGATTTCGGACTGGCCAAGTTACGCGCAGATTCGGCGGTTGATGAAGAATCCTCCACCAGAGTCAAAAGCGAGCCGGGACTCGTTCTGGGAACGGTCAACTACATGAGCCCGGAACAGGCTCTGGGACATCCAGTCGATCACCGCAGCGACATCTTCAGCCTCGGCATCGTGCTGTACGAGATGGCCACCGGCCGCCATGCTTTTTCAGGAAAGAGCACGACCGAAACGGTCGAGCGCATCGTGCACGGACAGCCGGAGGCTATCGCACGGCTCAACTATGACGTTCCGGCGGAGTTGGAACGGATCATTCGCAAGTGCCTGGAGAAGAGTCCTGAGTCCCGATATCAATCAGCGAAGGAACTGCTGACCGACCTTCGCAACCTGCGCCGTGACAGCGGTTCGAGCCAGCGCCTGTCGCCGGTTTCGAGGCGCCGTCTGCCGGCGTGGATTGCTGTTGTAGTTGTGGCGGCGTTGGCGACCCTCGCGGTGGCGCTCTACATGCGCAAGCCGGGAATCCGCCCGCCGATCGACTCGCTCGCCGTCCTCCCGTTTGTCAACGCGAGCCACGATCCGCAATCGGAATTTCTCGCGGACGGCATGACCGAGACGATCATCAACAAGCTCGCGGAATTGCCGCAGCTCAGGGTCATGTCCCGGACGACCATGTTCCGCTACAAAGGAAAGAACGCCGATCCGCAACACGTCGGACGCGAGTTGAAGGTGAGCGCCGTGCTGGCCGGACGCGTGCTGCAACTCGGTCAGAAGCTGGATATTCAGACGGAGCTGGTGAACGTGAACGACGGTTCCCAGTTGTGGGGCGAGCGCTATCAACGGACGCTGTCCGACGTGTTCGGGCTGCAGGACGACATTGCCCGCGAGATCTCCTCGAAACTTCGGCTGAAGATCACCGGTCAGGAGGAGAAGCGGCTGACCAGACGCTACACCGAGAATCCGGAGGCGTATGAGCTGTATGTGAAAGGCCGCTTCTATTGGAACAAGAGGAATGCCGCATCGATTGAGAAAGCACTCGAGCTGTTCAGTGAGTCAGCGGCACTCGATCCGAACTACGCTCTGGCCTATGTGGGGATCGCGGATTGTCATGTGATCCTGCCCGAATACGCAGGGATTTCGGGACTGCAGGCCAACACCAAGGCAAGAGACGCCGCGATGAAAGCGTTGGAGATCGATCCCGACCTCGCGGAAGCGCACGCTACGCTTGGGCTCATTCACGAAAACCTCTGGTAGTGGGCGGCGGCGGAGAGGGAGTTCAAACGAGCCATCGAGCTCAAGCCGAATTACGCTACGGCCCATCACTGGTATTCGATTTATCTCCAGCGTAAGCATCGTTATGACGATGCCCTCATCGAGATCAAGAAGGCCCAGGCGCTGGACCCGCTGTCGCTGATCATCAACACAAACGTGGGGTATGACCTGTCATTGGTCGGCAGGAAGAAGGATGCGATCGACCAATTGCACCGGACAATCGAGCTCGACCCTACGTTCGGCTGGGCCCATCTGTGGCTTGGGCGCGTGCAGGTGGAGGCGGGCAATCCTGAGGCGGGCGTGCCAGAGCTCGAGAGGGGCGTGGCCATAATGCGACGATGCAGCGAGTGTGTTGCCCAACTCGCGTACGCCTACAGCCGAGTGGGGCGCACGGTCGACGCGCTCAAGATCGCCGCGGAGTTGAAAGAGGGAGCAAAGCAGAACAAAAGCTCCCCAGCAATGGTCGGTTACGCCTACGCCGTTGCCGGCGATCCCAAGGAGGCCTATCGGTGGTTTGAAGAGGCACTCCGACAGCGCGACTACTATCTCTCCGTTCTTTACTGGGCTCCTGAACTCGAGTCCTGGCGCTCCGATCCACGAACGCAAGCGCTGCTGAAAGGGATGGGACTGCGCTAGGATGCTGCGCAATCAAAACGCGAAGGGGGACTGATGCTTCACGCCATCGTGGCCATCGCATTGCTTGCCGCTACGACACCGCCCGGCGGACCGTGGTACGAGCATTACGAGCGGGGAGTTCGCCTCATCTCACAGGGACAGGCTTCCGCCGCGCTTCCTGAGCTCCAGTCCGCCGCGTCAATTCGCAGCAAGGAAGGTCTGCACCAACGCGACCGCAGCAGTATCTCGATTACCTGCCCCACCTCTATCTGGCCATCGCCAATCAGATGACCGGCGATCTCGAAGCGGCGAAGAATGAGCTGGCGCTCGCTGAAACCTCCGGCGTCGCGGCGCGCAGCGAAGTGGGCCGCCCGCTGCTGGTGGCGTATCAGTTTCTCCTGCGCGGAGGTCCGGCGGAGAAAAACTACGCGACCTATACGGCGAAACCGCCTCTCCTCAGCGATCAGGAATTCAACATGCTGCGGCGCGACGTCCTGACCAGGTGCGACCTGCCGGCGAACATGAAGTCGTCCGACGCGCCGTGGTATGCGAACTACGAGCTGGGAGTGGAACTGGAGCGGAAGGGCGATTATCCGCGGGCGCTGACGCACTTCATCGATGCGGTGGCGCGCCGCCCGAACCCGCAGCGGCATGCCCGCATGTACGGGATGTGGCTCGTCGACTACTACCCTTACTTCCACATCGCGCGATCGCACATCCAGTTGAAGAACTGGGAATGCGCCAAGAACGCGCTGGACATCTCCCAGAAACTCGGCGAGATCCCCTCCGACGCACCGGAGATGAGCGAGCTGCTGTCGCTGCGGCGCGAGACAGAGCGGCGGCTGGCGGAGAAGTAGTTGCTGGGTTGCTTGGTTGCTCAGTTGCTGGGTTGACCTGCCCAGCAACCTAAGCAACCCAGGAACCTAAGCAACCTTCATCTACGTCCTCGTAATCACCAGCTCCACGCGCCGATTCTGCTGACGGCCGGCGGCGGTCTTGTTCGTGGCGACCGGCTCCGCGTCTCCCTTGCCGGTGGCCATGATCCGATCGGCCGACACTCCCACGCTCACCAGATACTCGCGCACCGCCTCGGCACGCTTCTCCGAGATCTCCATGTTCTTCTCCGGGTTGCCGGTATTGTCGGTGTGCCCTTCGACTGTGACCCGGATCCTGTCGTCGCCTTTGAGCGGTTCAGCGATTCGCTGCAGCGTCCTCTTCGCTCCCGGCTTGAGCTGAGTCTTCCCCGGATCGAAGAAGATTCCGGGTAGCGTGACCACGAGGCCGCGGGTGTCGGCTTTGGTCGAGGCGATGCGCGCCAGATCCTGCTGCATCTTGAGCTGCCGCGCCTCTTCTTCGCGCTGAGCGAGCTCCAGGCGCGTGCGATCCAGTTCCGCCTGCGTAGCGGTGGCGGCCTGCCGCGCCTTCTCCGCTTCGGTCGCACTCTGCTGCGCCTGTTGCTTCAACTGCTCCTGCGTGGTCTGCGCCTGCTGCAATTGCTGCTGCGTCGTTTGCGCTTGCTGCTGCGCCTGCTGGAGCTGCTGCTGCGTTGATTGCGCCTGTTGCTGCGCGGTGCGGGCGGCCTGGGCCATCAATTCGATCTGCTGCCGCATAGCCTGGGCCTCTACTTCCTGGCGCTGACGCTGCGCATCGGCGATGGCCTGCTCGTGGCGCCGCTGAATGTCGGCGCGACGGGTTGCGTCATCCTGAAGCTCATTGCGATAGGCGTCGAGATCGGCCTGGCGGCGGATGATGTCGGACTGACGCTGGGCGATCAGCTCCGCGTTCGCATTCTGATTCTGTGCGTTCTGCACGTCCGTTCGCAGCGCGGCGACCTCTGCGTCGATGGCCTGCTGATTCAGGCGCTCACGATCCTGAAGTGTGCGAAGAGTGATCTCTGCGTCTTCGACCTGACGCCGCGCCGCATCGAGATCAGGCGCACTTCCTGTAGCGGCAGCCGCCTCATATTTCGACATGGCGTCATCGAGCCTCTTCTCGGCCGCAATCCGGGCCTGGCGGTCGCTCTCGATCCTCTGCGCCATCGTGCGACGGCTTTCTTCGACCTGCTGCCGAAGTCTCTCCAGCTCCGTCGACTGCGCCTGGCGGTTCGCTTCCTCGGCGGCCAGTTGGCGCTGCAGCTCGGCGTTGCGACGCTCGGCTTCCTCGCGTTGCGTGCGCTCGGTGATGGCGGACTGCTCGCTCGAGGTCTGGGCCAGCTTGGTCCGCTGCAACTGGAGATCGGGAACGAGGCGGCTCGACGCCGCAAATTGCGCCAGGTAATACGCACGGCGGGCGATCATCTCCGCCACATAGGCCAGGTGATCGGCGACGTCGCTGTTCTCCCGGCCGTTGAGCGAGACCTTGTTGGCGCTGGAGAGGGTGTCCTGCGCGGTTTTTAGATCGTTGTCCGGAACCAACTGCTCAGCGCCGGCCGCACGAGCCTGATCGATCGCCGCCTGCGCGGCGGCGATACGCTCCTTCGTCGTCGCCCCGCGGGCATACGTCATGTTCGGTGATTCTTCCTGCAGCACAGAAGCGGAATGGCCGCCGAATCGGTTGATATCGGCCTGCAGGTTGCGAATCGCAGCGTTCGTGCTCAGCCAGCGAGCCTTGGCCAGCGCGGCGCGGGCGGCAAATACCGCTTCCCGAGCCCGCATGCGCGCCTGTTCGCGCACGCCATCCTTCGGCGAGGTGATGTTTTCCTGCGCGAAGCGAATGCGATACGCGGCGTCGTCATACAGGCTCTTGGCGTACAACTGCGCGCCGGCGCTGTCGGCCAGCGCCAGCACCTGCTGAGCCTGCGCAATTTCACTGGTTTCCTGCGCCGCCAGCGGCAGCGCGAGCAAAGCCAGAACGATGATTGAGAGCGTGACGCGGTACATAGACCCTCCTCGAAGAGCTGGACTCTACTATCGGATGGGGATGCAAGAGAAGTGCGCCAGAAGTGTGGGGCACACTCAGCCGCCCAGATACGCGTGCTTCACGCGATCCGACGCCAGTAGCGTCTTAGTGTCGTCGGTCAGTACGATTCGCCCTGTCTCCATGACGTATCCGCGATGCGCGGTGAGCAGCGCCATGTGCGCGTTCTGCTCGACGAGCAGGATGGTCGTCCCCTCGGCGTTGATCTCCTTGATCACCCGAAAGATCGTCTGCACCAGCTGCGGAGCCAGACCGAGCGACGGCTCGTCGAGCAGCAGGACCGTCGGCTTCGACATCAGCGCGCGCGAGATGGCCAGCATCTGCTGCTCGCCGCCCGACAGCGTGCCGGCGTTCTGCTTGATGCGCTCTTTCAGCACAGGAAAAAGCGAGAAGATCCGCTCATACTCGGCGTCGGTGACCCGATCCTTCCGCAGATACGCGCCCAGCTCGAGGTTGTCGGCCACCGTCAGGTTGGCGAAGATGCCGCGCCCTTCCGGCACATGCGACACGCCCAGGGCCGTGATCACGTGCGGCTTGACGCCTGTGATGTCCCTCCCGTCGTAAGTGATTGCGCCGCGCCGCGGCTTCAGCAAACCGGAAATCGTGCGCAGAGTAGTCGTCTTCCCCGCGCCATTCGCCCCGATGAGTGTGACGATCTCTCCTTTCTGCACGAAGAGATCGATTCCATGCAGCGCGGGAATGGCGCCGTAAGCGACCACCAGATCGCGAACGCCGAGCATTGGAGTCGGATTCATGCCGACGCACTCTCCGCCGGCTCGCCCAGGTAGGCCTCGATGACCACCGGGTTGCAGCGAATCTCCTCCGGGTTGCCCTGAGCGATCGTTTTCCCGAAATTGAGCACGATGATCCGCTCGCAGATCCCCATCACCAGCTCCATGTTGTGCTCGATGAGAAGAATGGCCAGATCGAAACGGTCGCGGATCTCGTGAATCTTCGCCATCAGCTCGATCGTCTCGCCGGTATTGAGTCCCGCGGCCGGCTCGTCAAGGAGAAGGAGCTTCGGATGCGCGGCCAGCGCGCGTGCGATCTCCAGTCGCCGCTGATCGCCGTACGGAAGGTTCTTGGCGTAGTAGTTCGCGCGACCCTCCAGATCGAAGATTTGAAGCAGCTTCATCGCCTCGCCTTCCGCCACGTCTTCCGCGGCGTGAAAACGATTCGTGTGAAGGACGGCGGTCGTGGCCGAGTACTTGTAATGGATATGTCCGCCGATCTTGACGTTGTCCAGAACGCTGAGCTCCTTGAACAATCGGATGTTCTGAAACGTGCGGGCCAGGCCAAGGGCAGTGATCTGATACGGCTTGTAGTCGGCGGTCGCCGTTCCGCCCACGAAGATCTCGCCTTCCGTCGGCTTGTAGACGCCGGTGAGCATGTTGAAGATCGTCGTTTTGCCGGCGCCATTCGGCCCGATCAATCCCACCAGCTCGTGCGGCTCAATGGCCAGATTGAAGTCCGAGACGGCGGTGAGTCCGCCGAACCGAATCGTCACGTGTCTCGCTTCGAGTAGTGGCATTTGAGAAGTTACCCCCCTCACCCGGCGCTTCGCGCCACCCTCTCCCCGCTACGCGGGGCGAGGGTACTCGAGAGCCTTCTCCCCGCTTGCGGGGAGAAGGTGCCCGAATGGCGGATGAGGGGCACAGTGCATCCGGTAGCCATCAGGTCACCGGCGGGCCCGCGTCGCGATCGAGCTTGTCGGTTGGGGTGCTTCCTTCGTCACGCGGGTCCTCCGGGATGGTGTCTTTTCTTCGGGCCAGCACATCCCACAGCTCGCGGCGGCCGAGGAGTCCCTGCGGACGGGTGAGCATCAGCACGATCAGCATGATGGAGTAGATGACCATGCGGGGATCCTTGGTCATGTGCAGCACGCCCTTGGCCATGCGCAGACCTTCAGGCAGGAAGGTGAGGATGATCGCGGCGACGATCGATCCGGAAATCGAGCCCAGTCCGCCGAGCACCACCATGGCCACGACTTCGAACGAGCGGACGAACATGAACATCGTCGGATTCAGATACGCCGGTGTGTAGTGGGCGAACAGACCGCCGGCCACGCCGGCCAGAAACGAACCGATGATGAATGCCTTGACCTTGTATTTCGTCGCGTCCACGCCCATCGCCTCGGCCGCCACCTGATCCTCGCGGACGGCCAGGAACGCGCGGCCGACCGAGGAATTCACCAGGCGCATGGAGATCAGGATGGTGAGCCCGCAGAAAAAGTAGACCCAGAAGAAATTGCTCCACGTCGGAATGCCGGAGAGACCGCGTGCCGCACCGATCTTGTCGATGTTCAGAATCATGACTCGGATGATCTCGCCGAAACCGAGGGTCACGATGGCCAGATAGTCGCCCCGGAGGCGCAGCGAAGGCAGGCCGACGATGTAGCCGGCGATCGCCGCGAAAAGCCCGCCGGCCAGAACCGCCGTGAGGAGCAGCGCGTTCCGTGCAACCCAGGCATAGGTCGATCCCTCCACCAGCTTGTCCACGATGGGCCCGAAGTGAAACACGGTGAGGTAGGCGGCGAAGTACGCGCCCACGGCCATGAATCCGGCGTGGCCCAGCGAGAACTGGCCGGCGTGCCCGTTGATGATGTTCAGCGATACCGCGAGCGTGATGTTGATTCCGATCATCACGATGATGCGGTTGTAGTAGGCCATCCCGGTAATGGGAATCGCTTCCAGCCCGTACGAAAGCCCGATGAGAATCCCGATGAAGACTGCGGCGTAGATGAGATCCCGGATCCACCAGGGCATGCGGGCGAGCGGCGAGCGGCGAGCGGCGAGCAAGGATTTGCTGGAACGTTCCCGCTCGCTGCTCGCCGCTCGCTGCTCGCCTTTCGTCATACCTTCTCCGCTTCGTACTTTCCGAACAAGCCTGATGGCCGGAACAGAAGAATGCCGATGAGCAGGATGAAGGCGATGGCGTCGCGGAAATTCGAGAAGCGGCTGCCACCGACGAACGACTCGATGATGCCGATGATCAGCCCGCCCACCACCGCCCCCGGCACGTTGCCGATTCCGCCCAGCACCGCGGCGATGAATGCCTTGAGGCCGGGCATGATCCCCATCAGCGGATCGATCTTCGGATAGGAGAGGCCGTAGAGAATTCCGGCCACCGCGGCCAGCGAGGATCCCAGCACGAAGGTCATGGAGATGATGCGATCGGTGGGAATGCCCATCAGCGACGCGATCTCGTAGTTAAATGAGACGGCGCGCATGGCCCGCCCGAACTTCGTGCCGTACACGATGTATTGCAAAAGAGCCATGAAGGCGACCGCAACGACCAGCACGATCATCTGATAGTTGGTCGTGGTGATGCCGCCCACGTGGATGAGGTGTTTCTCGATGAGCGTGGGGAAGAACTTCGGATCGGGACCGAACGTGAACTGGCCGCCGTACTCGAGGAAGAAGGAAACGCCGATGGCGGTAATCAGCGAGGCGATGCGCGGCGCGCTCCGCAGCGGACGATAGGCGATGGTCTCATTGAAGTAGCCGAACAGCCCGCAGGCGATCATGGCCAGCAGCATGATCCCGGCGAAGATGACCCACGACATTCCGCTGCCGGCCTGATCGCCAAAATGGGCGGCGGCCCAGCGCCCCGAGTAGTAGCCGACGAAGGCGCCCAACATGAAGACGTCGCCGTGCGCGAAGTTGATCAGCTTGAGGATGCCGTACACCATCGTGTAGCCGAGAGCGATGAGCGCGTAGATCGCGCCGACGGCGATGCCGTTCAGCAGATTCTGTAGAAGCGTTTGCACGGCCGACGAAACCTATCCGCCGGAGGCGGCTGATGTAAAGGGAAATGTCCGTCGACAGACCCCTCACCCGGCGCTGCGCGCCACCCTCTCCCGCAAGCGGGCCGCGCGAGCGGGGAGAAGGTGCCGCGAAGCGGCGGATGAGGGGCCGCCCCCTACTGCGCCGCCGTCCCCGTAGGCTGGGACGCGGCGACGCCGGTCGCCGCCGGCTCCACCGTCGCCTTCAGCGCGAGCTGGCCGTTGCGGATCTCCTCGATGACCAGCTTCTTGCCGATCGGATTGCGGTCCGGCCCCATGGTGATGACGCCGGTGACGCCGGAGAAGTTCTTCGTCGTGGCGATGGCGTCGCGCAGCGACGGGCCGTCGAGTTTCTTGGCCCGTTTCATGGCATCGGCCAGGACGAGCATGTCGTCGTAGCCGAGGGCGGCCAGCGCGTCGGGCTTCTGGCCGTAGCGATCGCGATACTTCTGCACGAAGTTTCGAACCGCGGGCGCCGGATCGTCGGCGAAGTAGTGATTCGAATAGAAGCAGCCTTCCAGCGCTTTCCCGCCGATCTCAATCAGCTTCGGCGACTCCCATCCGTCGCCGCCGACGAGCGGCTGAGTGATGCCGAGGTCGCGCGCCTGGATGGCGATCTGCCCGATGTCGGTGTAGTAGCCGGGAACGAAGAGCACCTCGGGTTTCGCCGCCTTCACCGCCGTGAGCTGCGAGCGGAAGTCGCTATCGCCGTTCGCGTAGCTCTGCCTGCCGACGATCTGACCGCTGAGCTGCGTGTAGCGCTCCTGGAAAAACTGGGCCAGACCGTTGGAGTAGTCGCTCTTGACGTCCGTGAGTATCGCGGCCCGCTTCATCTTCAACTGCTGCGCGACGTAGTTCGCCAGGTTCTCGCCCTGATCACTTCCGGATTCGTCGAGGACGGCGAGATCATCGGAACCTTGTTCGACTGGCAGATCGGCGCCGCGGCGAGCGAATTCGACGAAGCCACTTCGCCGAGCACGGCCAGGACGCCGTTCTGGGAGATCAGCTTGGTGACGGCGTTGGCCGCCTCCTCCTGCTTCGACTGATCGTCCTCGGTGAGCACCTTGATCTTGCGGCCGTTGATCCCGCCAGCGGCGTTCACCTCATCGACGGCCATCATGATGCCGTTGTGCGTCGATTGTCCGAAGGTCGCCTGCGGGCCGGTGAGCGAGCCGAACTCGCCAACCAGAATGTCTCCGCCACCTGCCGAGGCGGCGTTTCCACCGCCGCTCTCGCCCTTCTGCGGGCATCCGAGAAGCGCCAGCGACAGCGATGCAGCGATCATTGCCAACCACTTTTTGGTCATAGAGTTCCCCTCAAAACGCTGCGAATTCTACAGCAGGCGCGTGCACGCCGCGCCGATGGAGTGTCCGCAGGCCGGCTCCCCGAACAATCGTCGTGGCAGCATTGCGCGATCGATCTCGCACAGACTGCCGCCTAGATGGCCTGGCTTCGTGTGAACAGCCGATCCGGCGATCACGCGGCCGGGAGGATTCCGCCGAGCAGCCCGGTCAATAAGCTTAGGAGACTGTTCAATAGATTCACCACAGCGGCCACATTGCCCAGGAGACTGGAGATCGAGCACACCAAGTCACCGAGAGGAGTACCGGACTCGCCTCCAATATCGAGCGTCGCAGCGCCGAGCGACACCTGGAAACCGAGCAGATTCNNGCGATCGAGAGAACCGGGCAGCTTGTCTGAGCGGGGCCGATGCTGGAGGTCTTTTGAGTCGCGGATGACTTTACGGTGATAGGCCAGGTAACTTCGCCGGCGAGCGCCGTTCCGAGTGCGCGCGAGCCGCGGCTGAGGACGCCGCTCACGAATCCGACGGCGACGATCTCGTTCTCCTGCTGCTCGAATCTGTTGATAGTGACAATGCCGCTGAACTGCCCCCCGCCTGCAAACGTACCGCTCACCGGCACCCTGACTGCCTTTGGCCCGGTGGTCGATTGCGCCGTGGCAACCATTTCGCCAGCGAGGAAAAGCACCATCCCGAGGGGGACGATTTTCCAGAAATTGGTTTTCATACGGGGAGACCTCCTTATTAATATCCGGCTTTCGGCAATGCAACGGACATACCCCGGGCAGAGGTGGACACTGAACCGGACTCGTGAGCGGCCCTGACGTGCCCGAAGCCGGATTCCTTGAATCCGCCGAAGGGGCAGCGCCCGGCGCGACTCTACGCAAACCACGCCTGGTCACGAGTTTGCTGCGACACGCACGCCCGCGCTACTTCTTGAGGGCGGCCGTCCAGTTCTGGACGAGCGTGAGAGGAGCGAGATCTCCCTGATTCATTGAAACGGTCACCAGGATGCGACCGTCGGGACTAACGTCGAACGGCGAACCGACATAACGTTTCATGTTCGTTTGCAATAAGACGCGGGGAACTTTCGCAAAGAATTCATCGCCCGTAGCGTAGACGTCGACCGCCATCAGCTTCCCATCGAGAGAAACGTAGTAGATCCGTTTGCCGTCGCGGCTCCAATGCGGGCGGCTCCCTCCATTGGTCGAGATCTGCCACTTCGCGCCGCTGCCCGACAGCGGCTGCACGTAGGCCTCCGGCTTTCCTGAATCATTCGAGAAATAGAGGACCCATCGCCCGTCAGGCGAGAAACTGGCGCCGATCTCCGCGAATGGAGTCCGAAGAAACGGAACCGCCTTTCGCTCCTCGAGCGAGTAGAGGTAAAGATCCCAGTCTGTTCCTGCGTTCGAGTTTTCCTGCTGGAAGAGAATCGTCTTCCCGTCGGGCGACCAATCCGTGGCCACCTTGAATGAGCGATTCGCATAGAGCACTTCCTCCGAACCGGTGCCGGAGCTTCGCTTCATCATGATGTCGCCGCTTCCTCTGGCATCCGAGCCGTAGACGATGTGGCTGTCATCGGGCGACCAGATCGGGGTCCATTCGTCATGAGGATCGAATGTCAGCCTGGTCATCGCATCTCTGGCAAGATCTCGAATCCAGATATCGGTGCGTCCCGTTGTGGAGTCGGCAAGAGCAAGGGCAAGGTGCCGGCCATCGTGAGAGAACCGCGGAAACGCGTACTCGGCGGGCGCTCCGAGCACGCCAAGCGGTTTGCCATTCGCGTCGAACCAGGTCAACTGGGTGAGCTCCCGATTGGAGTCAACCTCATAGGCCAGCGCGCCACTGTCCGAGACGGAGAAGGCAGCGTCCCATCGGCCGGTGCGAAACACGCGCTCGGCGATCGGCACGATGTCGGCGCCCATGGCCAGCGTGCGCGGGTTGAATTGCTGTGCGACAAGGGAACGATCGCGCCAATAAAGGAGATGGCCGGAACGAGAGTAAACCGCGTTGGAGCTGGATGCGAACAGCATTTTCTTGAGCCCTGCGTCAGTCGACCCGATTTCGATCGTTCCGCCGAAGTTCACCGGCGTGGGATCCTCCGCTCGTGCGGCGAATCTTCGGCTCAGATAGAGGAAGCGACGTCCGTCGGGAAGAAAGGCCGGCCAGCGATGGTCGGTTTCGCCATCGGCGACGTCGAGCTTGGTCACGGCGACCGGCACACCGCCGCCATCAGAGACCTTGTAGAGTGGCCCGAACGCCGACGGCGCGAAAACGATCACGCCGTCCCGGGACCAGGTGCCCCCTCGCGGCTCGGGAGCGTCGCAGATCACTTGCGCCGCTCCGCCGCTGACATCCATCCGATTGAGTTTTCGATTCGCAAAGAACCCGATCGACCTGCTGTCAGGAGACCAGAACGGAAACCGCGCGTTCTCCGTGCCGGCCAGCGGCTGTGCGGTCGGAGAACTCAGCGGGCGCACAAACAGCGCGTGCGCGTCGGCGGATGACGCTCGAGCGGCGAAGACGATAAGTTTCCCATCGGGAGAGATCGCCGGTGCGCCTGCGATCTCGAAGGCGAACTGCGTTTTTTCAGGCGGCAAAATCGCCGAATGCACGATGAGCGGCGCCTCCCGGCGGATTTCCGCGATCCTCCAGGTGATCGCCGCTGTCGCGGCAACCGCAATCAGTACGATCAACCATGAGAGCCGGCTGTCCCTCGGCCTCGCGATCACCTCAGGTGCTTTGCCGGCCCACCGCAGTTCCGCGGCGACATCATGGGCGCTTTGCCAGCGCTCCAGCGGATCTTTCTCCAGACATCGCTCGATCACGTGCTCCAGAGCCCGCGGTGTGAGCGGCTGAACCTGCGAGACCGGTGTGGGACGTCCCGATACGATTGCAGCGATCAGACTCGTTTTCGTTTTGCCCTCGAAGGCGCGCTTCCCGGTTGCCATCTCGTACAGCACTGCGCCGAGGGCGAAGATGTCGGTGCGGGCGTCAGCTTCGACACCTTCGAGCTGTTCGGGAGCCATGTACTGG
>QHVS01000115.1:0-1549 GCA_003223635.1 Acidobacteriota bacterium
ACTGACAAGGGGATGAAAAAAGCCCGACGGGAGTCGTTCTGGCCTAACATCACGCTCGTTCCATGACCAACGCGGGCGAGCGACAGCTCGGCCATTACACGATCATTCGCCAGCTCGGTGCGGGCGGGATGGGCGAAGTCTATCTGGCCGACGACAAGCGGCTGGCCCGGAAAGTGGCCGTCAAAGTACTTCCGGCCGATCTGACGCGCAACGACGAAGCGAAGCGGCGCCTCCTTCGCGAAGCGCGTTCGGTCGCCGCGCTCGATCATCCCAACGTCTGCACCGTGTACGAAGTCGACGAGCAGGACGGACGCCTCTACATCGTCATGCAATACGTCGAAGGTGAGACGCTGGCCGACCGGCTCTCGCGCGAGCGCATGCCTCTGAATGCGTGCATCGACGTGGCCATGGAGATCGCTTCCGCGCTGCAGGAAGCGCACAGCCACGGCGTGGTGCACCGCGACATCAAGCCGGCGAACGTGATGATCAACGTGCGAGGGCAGGTGAAGGTGCTCGACTTCGGGCTGGCCAAGAGCGCTGCCACAATCGAGCAATCCGCTACGGACCTTCTCGTCTCCAAAGCCGGAACGATCTCTGGAACTGCGCCGTACATGTCGCCCGAACAGATCCGCGGCAGCACGGTCGACGGCCGCAGCGACATCTTCAGCCTGGGCATCGTGCTGTACGAGATCGCCGCGGGCGCGCGGCCGTTTGACCGGCCGAGCGCGGTCGGCACGATCACGGCGATCCTCTTCGACCCTCCCCCGCCTCTGACCCGCGAAGAGTTCAAGCCGCTCCAGTCGGTCATCGAAACCTGCCTGGCGAAGAATCCGAACGATCGCTACCAGACAGCGGCTGATCTCCGCGGCGAGTTGCAGGCGCTGCGTGAAGGACGAGCCACAACCGCCGAAGCCAGGACTGGGGTGCGCGAGGCGCGACTCGCGCCGAAGCACGCCGTGGATCCGGAGGCAGAGCAACTGGTCCTCAAGGGTCGAGTGCAGTGGAACAAACGGCATCCAGAGGCGGTGAAGCAGGGAATCGATCTGTTTCAGCAGGCCATCGAGCGCGACCCCGCCTATCCAGATGCGTACGCCGGACTCGCGGACTGCTACCTGATGCTGGCCTTTCTTCAGGTGGTGCCGCCGACAGACGTCTTGTCGCGGATCAAAGCGGCGGCGACACGCGCCATCCAACTCGAGCCGGGCCTCGCCCAGCCGCATGCGACGCTGGGCTATGCGGCCGGCCTCTTCGAGTGGAACTGGCCTGAGGCAGCGCGAGAGCTGAAGGAGGCCATGCGCCTCGATTCGAACTATCCGTGGGCTCCGCACTGGTACGGGCTGCTGCTCACCGGGCGCGGCGAGTTCGAAGAAGCGATCGCGCATATGCAGCGGGCCAAGGAACTCGATTCACTGTCGCCGATCATCAGCGTGGCCCGCGGCATTCCGCCTCACTACGGCCGTCGCTACAAAGAAGCGCTCACGCTCTATCACGCGGTGATCGAAACCGAGGCGGCCTTTGCGCCGGCGCACTATTACATCGGGCTGACCTA
>QHVS01000115.1:1573-20759 GCA_003223635.1 Acidobacteriota bacterium
CAGCGGCCGCATTTCGTTCTTCTTTGCGTCGCTGGCGCACTGCACGGCGGTGTCGGGTAAACATGATGAGGCTCGCCGGCTCCAGGAGGAATTGGAGGGACAGAGGGCTCATCGCTACGTCTCGCCTTTGAACTTCGCGCTCGTCCATTTCGGCCTGGGCGAAAACGACGAGGGGTTGCGCGATCTGGAACTGGCCTTCACCGAGAGGAGCGCGCAGCTGTATCTTCTGGCCGTCGAGCCGCGCTTCGACGCAGTGCGCGGCGATCCGCGCTTCCGCGCGCTCGCGCAGCAGCATGGATTGCCCGCCACCGTCTCCTGACGCGAACTTTCTGCTACAGTTCGCCCGGAAAAAATCATGGAATCGAGTCTCGAGATCGGATTCCTGCGCGTCACGGAGAAAGCGGCCATCGCTGCGGCGCGCACCATGGGATACGGAAAGCGAAAATACTCCGACCAGGTGGCCGTGGAATCGATGCGCGAAGAGCTCAATCGGCTCAAGATGCGCGGCACCGTCGTAATCGGCGAGGGAGAACGGGACAAGGCGCCGATGCTCTATGTCGGCGAGCCACTGGGGCGCGGCTGGACCGAAGGGGAGATTTACCCGGAGGTGGACATCGCGGTCGATCCGCTGGAGGGGACCAACCTCTGCGCCACGGGCTCGGCCAACGCGATCGCCGTGCTGGCGGCGTCGGAAAAAGGCGGCCTGCTGAACGCGCCGGATGTCTACATGGACAAGATCGTGGTTGGACCCACCGCCGCGGACTTCGTCAGTCTGAAGAGCTCCGTGCAGGAAAATGTCAGCCGCATCGCCGACGCGTTCCAGCGCGACGTCGATGAGCTGACCATCGTCGTCCTCGATCGCGAGCGTCATCACGACCTCATCGCCCAGATCCGCGAGTCGGGAGCGCGCATCAAGCTGATCACCGACGGCGACCTCTCCGCCGGCATCGCCGCCGCAGTGCGCGGCACCGGCATTCACGCCGCCATGGGTATCGGCGGCGCGCCGGAGGGAGTGCTCACCGCAGCGGCCATGCGTTGTCTCAACGGGCGCATGCAGGGCAAGTTGAAGCCGCTGGAGAAGTGGCAGGAGGAGCGGCTGAAGTCCATGGGTTACCTCGACGGCGAGCGCATCTACGACACGGGGGACCTGGCGTCGGGGAACGACATCATCTTCTCCGCCACCGGCGTCACCGACGGCGATCTGCTCCGCGGCGTTCGCTTCTTCGGCGGCGGCATCCGCACCTCATCGCTGTTCATGTCGCTGAAGACGAATACCATCCGTTTCGTCGACACGATCTGGCGGGAAGAGGGATCGAAATTGGCGGTGAGCTTCGCGTAGGAGTGTGAGGCCGGCTTTAGCCGGCCGGCTGAAGCCGGCCCGCACACCACTCCGCGTTACCGGAACAGCTCCCGAAATACTTTCGGCACCGGCGCGGTGAAGCTCATGCGCTTTCCGCTGTGCGGGTGATCGAAGCCGAGGAGTTTCGCGTGCAGTCCGAGGCGGCCAAGAGGATTTGAGGTGCTGCCGTAAAGCTGGTCGCCGACGATCGGATGTCCGGCCTCCGAGAGATGTGCGCGAATCTGATTCTTGCGGCCGGTCTCCAGCGTCACCTCCAGCATCGAGTAACGGCCAGCCGACGCGATCGTGCGGTAGTGCGTCACGGCCAGCTTGGCGTCGGGATGCACACCGACGCTCTGCATGCGCAGATCGCGGCGCTCGCGCAGATGCGATCGAATCGTCCCCGCGGCCGGCTCCATCCTTCCTTCGATGATGGCCACATAAACCCGATCGATATCGTGCGCGGCGAAGCGCTGCTTCAGCGCCTCACGCGTCTCGAAATCTTTAGCGAAGAGCAGAACTCCCGACGTATCCCGGTCCAGCCGATGCACGACGTGCACTCTTCCCTCGCCCTTCTGCTTCAGAAAGTCGTTCAGATACGCCTGCACTGTGTGCTCGCGTTCCCGTTCCGTGGCCACCGTGAGCAGGCCATGAGACTTGAGCACGACGAGAATCGCGTCGTCTTCGTATAGCAGCGCGATCTCTGGCGGGAGCGCCTGCTGCACGCTCTTCTGCGCCACGTCAACCGTCTCATCGGCGTCGATGATCCGTTTGGCCTCTTTCTCCACTTCTCCGTTCACCCGAACGCGACCGCTCTGGAGGATTTTGCGCAGCGTCGTGTTGGACGAGTCGGGATAGAGGACCTTGAGCCGTTCGAGCAAAGTCTGCATAGATTCAGGGATGAGGTCGGAGGGATGATGAAGCAATTCATCCCTCATCCCTCATCCCTCATCCCTCGTAGAATCATGCGAGGAGTCCACGATGGAATACAAGATCATCGGCGATGTGATGCAGGCGCTGCAGATTACGTTGCGCACCGGCGAAGAGGTGTACGCCGAGGCGGGAACGATGCTCTACATGAGCGCGGGCATCGACCTGCAGGCCCGCATGCAGGGCGGGCTGATGAAAGGCCTGATGCGCAAGTTCCTGGCTGGCGAATCGATGTTCATGAGCATCTTTCGCTGCGACGCGCCCTCGGCCCATCTGGCGCTGGCCAATCCGATCGCCGGAAAGATCTTTCCCGTCGAGCTGGCGGGAAACACGATCCTCGCCGAGCGCAACGCCTTTCTGTGCGCCATCGGCAACGTCGATCTGTCGGTGGCCTTCACCAAGCGATTCGGCGCCGGGATGTTCGGAGGCGAAGGATTCATCCTGCAGAAGATCAGCGGGCAGGGCCTGGTCTTCCTGCACGCCGGCGGCAACATGCTCGATTTCAAACTGGCCCCCGGGGAGACGCTGCGCGTCGACACCGGCTGCATCGTCTCCATGGCTGATTCGGTCAGGTACGACATCCAGTTTGTGGGCGGCTTTCGCAATGCGCTTTTCGGCGGAGAAGGGCTGTTCTACGCCACTCTCACCGGGCCGGGGCACGTCGTTCTGCAGACCCTTCCCTTCAGCCGGCTGGCGAACCGCATCGCCGCGGCTGTCGGCTCGCGAAAGGACGAATCGAAGGGGATCGCCGGTCTGGCCGGCAAGGTGGTGGGCAACATCATCTCCGGCGACGACTGAATTGCTGCTGACGTAATTCGGGCTATAATCCGCACCGCTTCAGCCGGAAAGGTGGGGTCTCATGCGGTGGCGAATTCCTATTCGATCACGCGTCGGCAACGCCGTGCTCGCGGTTCTCGGCGTCCTTTATTTCCTCTGCGCAATCACCCTCCTGGGCTATTCGCTCTTGACCGGTTGGGGCGCGATCAGTCCGGTCGATCTGTTGATTGAGCTGATTCTCGCCGCAATCGCGCTGGGCGGAGTGGTCTTCATCAATGTCGCGGTCGACAATCTGCAGCTTCGCGAACGAGTCAGGCCGAGCGCTCCTGGCTCTCCAGATCGTCGAAGAGTCGCTGCAGCTCGGCCGTAACTTCGCCGCGCCGGCTGTTTCCGATCACCCGATCGTCGATCTCCGTCACCGGCATCACGCCCATCGTGGTGCTGGTGATGAACGCCTCGTCGAGCTGAAACAACTCCGTCTCGCGCAGCGGACGCTCATCGACGCGGATCTTCGCGGAGATTGCCAACCCGATCACTCGGTCGCGCACCACGCCGGGGAGAATGTGTTCGTCCAGCGGATGGGTGATGATTTTTCCAGCGCGCACCACGAAAAAGCTGGCGCTCGCCCCTTCCCGCACCGTTCCTTCTTCCACCAGTAGCGCCTCATCCGCTCCGGCGCGCTGAGCCTTCTTCTTGGCCAGCGCGTTGGGCAACAGATTGATCGACTTGATTTGACACTGCTTCCAGCGGAGGTCGGGCGCGGTGATCAACCGAATGCCGCGCTCCTTGCGGGAGGCGTCCGGAAAAACAAATCGCCGCGAGTACGCCACCGCAGTCGGCTGCATGCCGTCGGGATAGAAGTGGGTTCGCTCGCCCTCACCGCGCGTCACCTGAATGTAGACGACTCCGTCGGCGAACGAGGTCCGTTCCAGCAGCTTGCTCATGGTCTGACTGAAACTCGCTTCGTTCCACGGATTGGGGATGTCGATCTCCCGCAGCCCGCGATCCATCCGCCGGAAGTGATCGAGAAGAAAAACCGGGCGCTTGCCCACGAACTTGAAGACCTCATAGACGCCGTCGCCGAACTGAAACCCGCGGTCTTCGACGCTCACGATTCTTTCCGCCGTGGTGGTGAACCGGCCGTTGAAGTAGAGGACGTCACCCATAGCTACGGCACGGCCTTCACGATCACCACGGTGCGATCGTCCTCCGATCGTCGCGCCCATCGCGCCACGCGGTAGAGGACCTCGGCGCCGATCTCCTTAGCCGAGCGGTCGCGATTGGTCTTCACCAGGCGCTTGAGGCGGTCGAGGCCGAATTCGCGATCGGAACGGTCATGCGCTTCCACGATACCGTCGGAATAGAGGCAGAGCAGATCGCCAGCATCGAGCTTCACGAAGCCGCGCGTATAGGTCGCATCGGGAGTGGGGCCCAGCACCGGCCCTCCGTTGGCCAGCGCCTCGAATTTGTGCTTCTTCAACACGAAAGGATAGTTGTGCCCGGCGTTGGTATAAATCAGGATCCCGCCGGTCTCCAGCTCCCCGTAGAAGAGCGATACGAATTTCGTCGTCAGGCGGCCGCGATGAATGATGTGATTCAGCTTCTCCATGGTCCGGATGATTTTGAAATCGCGATCGGTGGCCATGCGCAATCCCATGTAGATGTCGCGCACCACCAGGGCGGCGGGCAATCCGTGTCCCGAACCGTCAGCGATGGCCAGGCCGAGGACGCTGTCGGTAATCGGGATGAAATCGTAGAAGTCGCCGCTGACGATCTCCGCGGGAACGGTCTTCCCCCAGATGTCGAAGCCTGCATATTGTGGAACGCGCTGCGGAAGAATGGACTGCTGGATGCGCTGGGCTTCGACGATCAGCGACTCGAAGCGCTCCGCCCGCAGCCGCTGATTGACGGCGTAACGGATGAGGCTGAGCGAGAAGAGAATGTCCTCGCGGCTCAGCTCCGGCGACACGTCGAAGCCGATGACGTGCGGGTTCTCGTCGCCGGCGGCGACGGCTGCGAAACGTCGCGCCCCGAGCTGCTGCTCCAGCACCGGATCGACGCCCGGATCGGTGGGATCCATGACCACCACGCCGTTCTCCAGCACCAGCTCGATCGGTCTGTAGTCCCGCGGAACGATGATGCCCAGCGGGCCGCCGCGCGAGACGCCGAAGCGCCCGACCAGCACGTAGTTCCCATCGTCATCGCATTCGTAGACCCGCCCTCCGGTGATCCCCAGCTCGTCCCGAAAGTTGCCAGCGATCGTCTCGGCGATCTGCTCGATGGTCAGACGACGGTTCTCTGAACCTTCGATTTGTGCGAGGGTTCGTTCGACCTGGGTGAGGAGCCGTTTGTAGTCCATTTCAGTGAATGCAGAATGCAGAATGCAGAATGCAGAACGAAGATCAAGAAAGAATCGACGTGACGATTCTAAGTTCTAAATTCTGCATTCTGCATTCTGCATTCAACGCAACTCCACACCATCGAGCTCGTACGGGGCCTTCACGCCGAGCAATCCGAGTACGGTCGGATAAACATCCGCGATGTACGGCGCCCGATCTGTATTCAGCTTCCTGTTGTAAAAGAAAATCCCTTTCACGATCTCTGGGTCGACCGAGCAGTGATCGCCGCTCCATACCTGCTTGTTCGGCTCGATGAGCTGCTTGGGGATGCCGCCAAGGGATGTCTGCCAGGAGACGCGGTAGCCGTCGTTGTTGGTCACGAAGAGATCGGGAATCATATTCGGGTCGAACTGGCGGTAGACCTCTTCGCGAGAAAGCACGCGGCGGACAGGATGGTCGCCCGTCTCCGGATCGACCATGGCCACGAGCTTCTGTTTCAGCTCGCGCTTCAGCGCGTCGTACTCCTCTCCCGGCTGCACGATCCCCTGCGCCTCTCGTCCGCGCAGATTGATGTACACCTCGCCCAATCCCATCGCGTAGACCCGCGTCTTCGACCAATCGACGTTTTCCCAGAACTGCCCCTGATCGAAAAGCATCTCCACGTTTCGCTCCCTCACTTGCACGCCGGTCTTCAGCGACAGATAGCCGTTCGTCACCAGCCAGGTGTTGTAGTTCACCGATTTTCGGAAGGAGGCGAAGCCATGATCGGAGAGGACGATCAGCGCGGCGTGATGCTTCTCGGCCGCCTGCATGGCATCGCCGACGATGGAGTCCATCAATTGATACGCCCGCTGGAGCGCGTCGCCCCATTGCGGCACGAGCGTCGCGTTGTACGCAGGATGCTGTGGATCCATCAGCCGCCAGAAGACGTGCCCGACGCGGTCGGGAAACTCGAACTGCTGCACCAGCAGATCGCTGTCGTTGTTCAGAAATGAATCAAACATCTTGCGATCCTGAGTCACCGTCCAATTCATGTCGTCCCAGAACATCTGCTCCGTGGCGAATCCCTCGGAGATCGCCCAGGTGTCGATCTGCCAGCCGAGCGTTTTGTACAGCCCATGAACTTGCGCCAGCTCCGACGCCCACGCCCTCGGCGCGGAGATCTTGAAGCCGGGCGGCAGCTTCCGCGGATCGAAATTGATCGGCGAGAGATACAGCTTCAGCTCCGGCTGCGATGAGATCAGATGAAAGCGGCTGATGCCATGCACCTTGATCAGCGGATTGAAGGGGAAGACGAACTCGGTCCAGCCACTCCACTGTCCCGGCCGCAGCGAAAATTTCTGCCCGCTGACGCTGATCTCCACCGAATTGCGATCGTCCGCGACCGTAAGAGTCATCGGAATGAAGATGTACGGGGGATTTCCGAACAGCTTGTTCGGCGGGCCCTGAATCTTCGTGGGGATGACGCCCTTGTTATCCTCGAGCTGCACGACATCGATCGAGAATTCATTCGATGAACCGGCGCGGTGAAAGTCGAGCTCCGAGGTGAAGTAGAACGGCTTGCCGATGCGGCCCGACAGATCGGGGACGCCGAGGCCGGAGAGCAACTCGCCGGCCGGGAAATCGTGCGCCGGAAACGTGACCGGCACATGCACCACCGTCGATTTCTTTCCGGCGTTCGCCGCCGCTTCCCAGAATGGAATTCCCTGGCGGCGGTTGATGACGCCAGGCCTGCTGATCGGGATGTACCGCCTGGTGTTCACATACGCTCCGACGGCGGCGATCACGGCGATGGCCAGGATGACCACTCGCGCCGCGCGGCGGAAGATCAGCGCCAGGAGCGAGAGGACGATCAGAACCGCGACGGCAGCGAGCACCGGATTTTTTTCACCGAGAAGGAACGGCTCCTTCGTTTCGTCGAAGGCGGCGAAGAGCGGAAGGTACGTCTTCGGATCGCGGCGGAGAAAATCGAAGATTCCGGTCCGGCCGGGATCGATTCCCGTGGAGAATGTCGACCAGGACACCGGCGTCTGCGCGGGGATAGTGGGCCGCAGAGGACGGAACGTTCCCATCTGGCGCAGCCGCGCCAGATTCGGCAACTTCCCCTCATTCATCCACTTCTCGGTGTAGCGGGCGTCGACGCCGTCGAAGCCTAAAACGATGACTTTCTGCTGGGCGGCGGCGAGCGGCAACGGGAAGAGCAACGCCACAGCAAAGAGGAAACGCGTCCAACGCATCAGGGCGGCATCATACTTGAACACTATTCGTGATCCGTGGTTCGCGGTTCGTGGCTCGCGATTCTTGCGAATCACGAACAGCGAACCACGAACAAACGAGGTGCAGCATGCGAACTCGCCAACTCTACGGGCTTGCTCTCATTGCTTTGATCATCACCGCCTGCGGTGGGAAGGAAAAGGCGGGCGGCGGTGGCGCCGCCGACAAGAACACGCTGGTGATCGGCTTGACCTCGTCGCCGACGAATCTCGACTCACGCGTCGGCAATGACAATCCCTCCGGCCGCATGTTCGACCTGATCTACGACCCGCTGCTCAACGTCACTCCGAATATGGATTACGCGCCTTACCTGGCGGAAAAATGGGAAACGCCTGACGACAAGACGATCGTCTTCCACCTCCATGCGAACGCGAAGTTTCAAAACGGTCAGCCGGTCAAAGCGGCCGACGTCAAGTGGACGTATGACTCGTTGCTGGCCGACAGCTTCGTCTCGCCGAAGAAGTCAGGCTATGCCGCGGTCGACCACATCGAAGCGCCCGACGATCACACGGTCATCTTCAAACTGAAAGAACCCAATCCGGGATTGTTCGACAATCTGAATCTCGGCATCCTTCCGACCGGTGCCGATACCAACGTGTTCAAGACGAAGCCGATTACTTCCGGGCCGTACCAGGTTGTCGATTTCCGCGCCGACGATCGCGTGGTGCTCCAGGCGTTCGATCAATACGAAGGCGGAGCGCCGAAGATCAAGAACGTCATCGTGCGCACCATTCCCGACGCCACGACGCGCGTTTTGGAGCTGCGCCGGGGCAGCATCAACTTCGAGGTCAACGCCATCCCCTTCGAGAACGTGGCGGAGTTCGACAAGAACCCCGACTTCAAGGTGGTGAAGTCGCCCGGATCGGTCTACCAGTACATCGCCTTCAACCTGCGCGATCCGATTCTTTCCAAGAAGCTGGTGCGCCAGGCCATCGCCCATGCCATCGATCGTGAGCGAATCTGTCGCGACCTGCAGCGCGGCTACGCCACGCCAACCGACACGATGTTTGCGCAGGGCCACTGGGCCCGCGCCGACAACCTGCCGACGTATCCCTACGATCCGAAGAAGGCCAGGCAACTCCTGGCCCAGGCCGGATATCCGAACGGTTTCTCCGTGGTCTTCAAGACCTCCACGGACGTGGAAGCGAATTCGCGGGCCGAGGCCATCCAGCAGATGCTCAAGCAGGTGGGCATCAACATGCAGATCCAGTCCAACGAGACCTCGACCTTCCTGGCCGACATTCAGAAGGGGAACTTCCAGATGTACTCGTTGAGCAGGAACGGGATCCAGGATCCCGACTTCTACTACATCATCTTCTACTCGAAGAACGTGCCCCCGGAGGGACAGAACCGCGGCTACTACAAGAACCCGCGCGTCGATCAACTGATCATGCAGGGCCGCTCGACGTTCGATCGCGCCAAACGCAAGCCGGTGTACGTGGAGATCCAGAAGATCGTGCAGGAGGACCTCCCCTATCTCTCCCTCTACCTTCAGACGAACGTGGCCATCATGCGCAACAATGTCGACGGCTACGTGCAGTATCCAGCGGGATTCTTGCTCTCAGTACCGAAGATGAGCATGCGGTAGAGCCTTCGGAGTGCGGCGGCTTGCCGCCGCCTTGAAAGCGGTGCCAAGGCACCGCACTCCAAAGGCGCTTCGCGCATGATTCACTTCTCCGAGAATCGCGCCGAACCATCCAGATAGCGTTCCAGGCCGCCCTCCCGCAATTGTCGAAGGGCGGCCTGGTCGTCTTCGAGATATGCCTTCCAAAACAGAAGCGTGCTGGCGCGGATCACATCGTGCGCCGCGCGGTTCCCGGGGCGTTCATCGTCAGAGTACGTCGAGTGATTCGCTCCCCGAATCACGATCAGATACTGATCGCTCCCTGAAGTGCTGTTGAACGGCATGCGCCGTTTCCGCGGCAGCGTTCCGTAGAAGATGCTCGAGTCATGCGTGCCGGTGAGGTGCAGCATGGGGATGGCGATGTCACGATACGACGAAGGCCGGAAATTCTCGGACATCGACATCGGGATCGCCGCGCGAACGCGCCGGTCGCGAAAATTGAGCACGCTTCCGTCGGGAAAAAGAACGCGCAACCCACCGACGGCCAGCGCGCCATACGCGCCAAGCGAGTGTCCGGAAACCCCGATTCGCGACCGATCGACGTGGCCTCGCAACTCTGAGGGTAGCGTCGCGTCGTTCTGCAACTGATCGATCACGAACCGGATGTCCTCCGGCACGGTCTGCCAGTTGCGGCGATCGAAGCCCGCGCGATACAGCCGCCACAATCCATGCCGTGTCACCTCGGCGTTTGCGCCGAGGTGTTCCGGATGAACGGAGAGGTAGCCGTGGCTGGCCCAATGCTCGCCGAGATATCGATAGCCCATCCGCGAGTTGCCCAGGCCGTGCGAGAAAACGATCACCGCCGAGGTTGCCGCTCCAATCGGCGCGTAGATGTGCACAGGTACGGCCCGATTCCGGCGCGCATCGAACCACTGCATGTCGTATTCGGCGACGCGGTACGGTCCCGGTTGGGCCAGCGTTGCAAGCTCGCTGTCGGAAGAAGGCGAGTGAAACGAAGTGGCGCATGAAGTGGCGGCCAGCAGAGCGGAGATAATGGACACTGCATGAAACTTCCGCTTGCGGCTTTGCTTTTCACGCTGATGGCCACCAGCGGGCGCGCCGTGGAGATCGGCGGTGGGCTTGCGTGGGTCGCACTGACCGGAGGCGACCGCGTGCACGGCACGAACGATCGCTTGCGGTTCGCCCCGCGACTCGGTCCCGGCGCCACGCTCACCTTCTTCGAACATCGGCGACTGTGGATCGAAGTGAGCAGCGCGGCGTCCTTCGTCCCTGCGTCCATGCGGGCCGCCGATGGAACCCACGCGCATGGCGGCCGCGCCATCATCGGCCCTCTGACCGCCGCTGTACTCGTTCCCTTGCAAGCATCGCGCGATCTGCAGGTGTTCGCCGGCGCCGGGGTTCTGTACATGGTGATTCGTCGATCCGTCTTTCCCATCGACGTCGGGGACTTGAACGTCACGCGGCTGGAGCAGCCAGATCATCTGGCCGTGTTGCTCGAAGGTGGTGCGCGCTACCGCCTTTTGAACAGGTGGGCGCTCGTGACCGACGTGAAGTACGGTCCCGCCCTCTCGACGGTGGAAGTCCATGCGAGGCAATCTCCGCACAAAACGCTCCAGGCAAATGTTCATCCCCTGATCCTGGGCACAAACCTCGCCTGGCGGTTCTGATCAGCTCGTCGGGAAGCAGACGGCTCCCGGAGATCGAGTGGCGGCACTCCTCGCAGCCCTGACGTCGGTCATGAGAACCGACGTCGCGAAAATGCCGCCACTCCATCTCGGGAGCAGGCGCACCGGTCGTCGAGTGGCGACACCCTCGCAGCCCGGACGTCGGCCAGGGGTGCCGACGCGCGAGAATGCCGCCGCTGAACGACCGCTACGCATGGCGTGACCAGATCCAGATCGTTCGCGCCAACTGGTCGTAGTCGCCCGCGAAGTGATGCGATCCAGGCTCCGGTATGGGAATCACTGCCGGAGCGGAGAGACTCCGGCAGAGCGAATGCTTTTCGTTCACGCCGTAGAAACAGAGGACGCGCCCGCGCAGCCGTTCCACTTCACTCCGCACAGGGATCTCCCGCGGCGTGGGACTCGTTCGCAACAGATCGAGCGGCGTCACCTGAAAATCGACCGTCGGATCGAGCCCGATCACAGCCACGGTAGAGATGCGACGCCGCCAGTTCGGAGAAAGGCGATTGATCATGAAAGGAAGGACGCCCGCTCCGCGCGAGTAACCGACGGCGATCACCTGCGGCGCGCGCCAGGCGATCGAGTAGTGCTCTACGATCCGCTGCAGCGCGTACGACGACTCCTCGATGCTTCGCCGCTGCGCGAAATAGCGCGACGAGATCAGGCCGACCACGCCGTAGCCGCGGTCGTGTAATCCGCGAGCCACTCGGGCATCGATGGCCCGCCATCCGCCGTCACCGGTGACGACGACAGCCAGCATCTTCCCCGGACCGGCTGGCGGCATCTCGATCAACGGCAGATCGGACACTTCCGTCACTCCGGGAACCACTGACGGATCGGGCGCGCGATCAAAACCGATGATGAAAAGCGGAAGCAGCAACCACGGAGCTGCTCGCATGACAAACCTCCTCGAAACGCAGCGAAAACGAGCGAGCGTTCAGCCGCGAGGAGGCGATCGCGGATCGCAGGAAACCATGACCGTGATGACCGGCGCCAGGACCCGAATGGGGTCGAGCCTGCCCAACACGACCACGGCGATCACCAGCACCGTCGGCGTGACAATCGCCGCCAGGGCTTGTTCCAGCGAGTCGCGATCGAGATTCAAATCGTCAGAGACGGAGACGATCGGAAAGAGGATGGCCGCCGCGCAAAGGAGCGTCAGCAGGACTCGGCTCGACCGTCGGGGAACCGCGATCACCGCGATGCCGCAGATGGCCAGCCAGAGAAGATTGAGGAACAGTTCCATGCTTGCGCAGCCGTCAAGTGGCGGCGACCCGCAGCCCGGACGCCGGCTTCAGGGGGTAGCCAGCGCGCGAGAACGCCGCCGCTTCACGCCTGCGTAATGCAAATGCGCAGAACGTTTGCGTCAGCGGGCGGGCGGGGATCGGGGATCAGAGGGAGTGGCGAGATGAACGATGTAGGCCGGAGCCTTGGACGCGCGAACGCGAGCAATGGCCATCAGCGCCATGCACAGCACGATCGTCACTACGATCGCTGACGCCGCATCGTTGAACGTGATGTCCGTGTTGAAGTCGTCGGTCGCGGAAATGATGGGGAAGAGAAGCGCCAGTCCACAGGCCAGAGCGATGGTAGTGCGGCGCGAGCGGCGCGGCGCCAGCATGAATGCCGTCACTGCAACGGCGAGCCAGATGAGATTGAGTGTCAACTCCATCGTCCGACGGACAGTATACGACTAAGGACCGCAGACCGTTTCGATCAAAATGGCGCAAACCTGATACGGATCCATATTCGCGGCCGGCCGGCGATCCTCGAAATAGCCGCGCCCGGCGTTCACGGTAGCCATGGGGATGCGCACCGAGGCCCCGCGGTCGAACTGACCGTAGCGGAATTCGTGAATGGCCGAGGTCTCGTGCAATCCGGTGAGACGCTCCTCGTTGTGCGCGCCGTAGACCTTGATGTGCTCGTCGTGCTTCTTTTCCAGCTTCTTCATGGCGTCTTCGATGACTTTCAGCCCGCCGTCCGCCCGCATCTTCTTCGTGGAGAAGTTTGTGTGCGCTCCCGCACCATTCCAATCGCCCTTCACCGGCTTCGGATAGAGCGTCGCGGCCACCCCGAAATCTTCGCCGACGCGATACAGCAGCCAGCGAGCCAACCACAGTTCGTCGGCCACGTCCGGCGCGCCGATCGCTCCGACCTGAAATTCCCACTGCGCCGGCATCACTTCGGCGTTCGTGCCGACGATGTGAATTCCGGCGCGCATACAAGCGTGAGTGTGCGCCTCGACCACGTCGCGGCCGAACACTTCATCGCTTCCCACACCGCAGTAGTACCCGCCCTGCGGAGCGGGAAACCCATTGTCCGGCCAGCCGAGCGGGCGCGCCCCCTGAAAGAAGGTGTACTCCTGTTCGATGCCGAACCATGGATCGTGATCCTTGTACTTCTCGGCCACTTCGCGCAGATGCGCGCGGGTGTTGCTCCAGTGCACCGAGCCGTCGGGATTCAACACTTCGCAGAGGGCCAGGATGTCCCCGTCGCGATGAAGCGGATCGGGAGTGTATCGGACAGGATGCAACTGCAGGTCGCTGAAATGGCCGCTGGCCTGAGAGGTGCTGGAGCCGTCATATCCCCAGTCCGGCACGTCGCTGAGCGACTTCACGGAGTCGATGACTTTAGTCTTGGAGCGAAGTTTCGCCGTCGGCCTCTGTCCGTCAATCCAGATGTACTCCGCGGTAATCTTGGCCAATTGAAAAACCTCCTTCGATTCGGGATGGGCGAGGATAGCAGAACTTTCTTGAATGCAGAATGCTGAATGCAGAATGAAGAATTAAGAAAGGCGGACGGCATTCTGCATTCTGCATTCTGCATTCATGCTTTAGGTAGAAACTACGAACTCCTCCCCCGCGCGGCTGATGACTACTTTGTTTTTCCCCAGCGACTTGGCGCGATACATCGCCGCGTCGGCGCGACGCAGGAGATCGCTCTTCTCCTGCTCGATGGACAGATTGGTCGGCTTGTCGGGTGCGTGCTCCGCAACACCGATCGACGCCGAGATCATGTTGCGAAGGTGGAGGGGCGGATTGTTGAAGCCCCACTCCCGATCGAGGAACGTTGCCGCGGCGATCGCCTGCCGCACCTCTTCGGCGAGGCGGATTCCCTGGGACAGCTCCGTGTCCGGCAGGATGATGACGAACTCATCGCCGCCGTAACGTGCCGCCGTCGCGGTCTCCTGCTGCACCACGCGCTTCAATAGGAATCCGACTTCGCGCAGAACCTGGCTGCCGGCCAGATGGCCATAACAATCGTTCACCGCCTTGAACTGATCGAGATCCATGAAGAGGAGTGCGGCCGGCAGACCGCTGTCGCGGGCCGCGGCGAGCGTCTCCGTCAGCCGCACGTTGAACCACCGATCGTTGAACAGCCCGGTCAGATCGTCCTTCTTCGCCAGCTCGTGAGCGCGCTTCGAATCGAGCGCGTTCTGCAGCGTGAAGGAGGTGTACCCGGCGAAGATCTCCAGCAGCGTCTTGTCGCGATCGGTGAACGGCGCGCCGGTCAGCTTGTTGATCAGCTCCAGCACTCCGCAGACGTGCTTGCCGATGTAGATGGGAACGCAGACGGCGGAATGCGTCTTGTGTCCCAGCTTCCTGTCGATGTCCGGATAGAAAAACGTATCCTCCTGCACGTCGGCGGAAAGATACGGCGTCCCGGTCTGATAGACCTGTCCCACGATTCCGAAGCGCGCCGAAAGGCTTTGCCCGACCAGGTCGCGTCCGGCCTCGCCGAACGTGGCGATGAAAACCAGCTCGTTCTCGCGGCGAGCGGCGACCTTGCGGAACGGATCGTCGAGAAGAATCGATCCCGATTCCGAAGGGACGAACTCGTTGGCCTTCTGCAGGATCTGCCGCAGGACGAGGTCGAGATCGAAATCGCTTCGGAGAGGCAGGCCGCTCTTGTGGCGCTCGAGAAAACGCTCGAGCTCCGGGATTTCCAGCGAATGAAACTGGATCATCGACCGAACCCGTCGCGAATTCTATACGGATTCGTCCGCCTCGGCCGCGAACGCTTCCTCCTCCAGAGAGATGCGGCGATACGCGGTGGCCGAGTCGAGGCCTCGCCGGCGATTGCCGAGATATTCGCGCATGTATCGCCAAAGAAAGCGCAGGAGGCCGAGGCGACTCATCTGCCGAACGTGGACAAGCTCATGGCGAATGTGACGGTCGATATCCGCGGCGTCCGGCGCAATGTAAATGACGCGGCCAAGCGTCAATGCGATGACACCGGGAAAAAGAAACGGACGAAGCCACCACGGGAAACCATGGCGCACTCGGGCCCCGGCCACACGAATTGCGAACTCGGTTTGCGGAAGCACGCGTTATCACTTCTTTTTTACCGACAACGTCAACTCGAAGCGCGCCACCGGCTCCGCTCCGAGCCTGCTGGGAACCGTAGCGATCACGTTGACCGTCTCCTCCTGACGCTCACCGCTTTCAAGCGTCCGCCGAAGAAGGGCCTGAATGCGGACGCCGTCTTCGCAGATGAAGTGCACGTCATCTTCCGCCCGCTTGAAAAATTCGCCGCGGATGTCTTTGAAGACGAACGAGACGGGCACCTTCTTCGCCGTCACAAGGCGGAAGGCGATCAACCCGCCCGCCACGTCCGCCCCCATGCACATCGCGCCGAGGTACATGGCGTGGATGTCGCGGCGACGAGTGCGCCAGTTGAGCGGGATGATGATTTCGCAGCGCTCGTCGCTGACCTCACTGACCCGCGGCTTGATGAAGCGGAGAAGGAAGACATTGCGCAGCGCCCAGGTCCGAACCGTCAGCGTGTCTTTCCAGCTCATGGGCCCACCTCACGCCGCACGTAGCCTCCGACGACACGGTCATAGACGGCTGCCGGCAGGAGTCGCACGAATCGCATGATCAGCGACATTGGCCGGGGAAACTCCACCACGCGCGCGCCGCGCTCGATACCGTCGATGATGATCCGCGCGGCCTTGTCGGCCTTCATCAGAAACGGCATGCGGAACTTGTTCTTCTCAGTGATCGCTGTGGCGATGAACCCCGGATTGACCGTGGTGATGCGAACGCCGAACGGCGCAAGCTCAACGCGCGCCGCTTCCAGGAATGCCTGCATTGCCGCTTTGCTTGCCGAATATCCGGAGGCGGTTGGAAGTCCGCGCAGGCCGGCGATGGAGGCGATTCCTGCGAATCGACCCGTTCGGCGTTCCATCATGCCCGGAATCACGGCGTGAAAAAGGTGCAGCATCCCGAAGTAGTTGACCTGCATCATCCGCTCCGCATCGGAGACATCCTTCGCCGCGTAACCGGTCACCCCGACGCCGGCGTTGGCGATGGCCATGTCAAACGGACCGCCGAGCGCCTTCTCCCCGGCCCGCACGGCACTCGTCAGCTTCGTCGGTGACATCACACGGAAGCGCGACAGCGTTCGGCAGTTTTTTCGCGAGCCCCTGAAGAAGGTCCGCGCGCCGCGCGAGGAGCGCGACGGCATAGCCCCGGCGCGCCATCTCCCGCGCCATCTCCGCTCCGATCCCGGAGGAAGCGCCGGTGATGATCGCGCGATCCATCAGACGGTCAGTCTAGCTTGCTAACGGTTAACGGTTAACGGTGGTAAAGCCTTTGGCTGCCGTTAACCGTTAACCTCCATCTCACGACCTCAGCGCAGGAAGTTTTGCGCGCTGGCGAAAGACCGCTTCGAACAGATCGCCGACTTTCGCCAGGCGGTCGGGCATCGTGCGCAGATTGAATTTCTTCGGATCGAGCTTCCGGTTGATCTCCTCCCAGCGGAGGGGCGCCGACACCGGGGCGCCGTCGATGGCCCGGAGCGAATACGGCGCGACGACGGTTTTTCCGTAACCGTTTTGAAGGCAATCGAGATAGAGCCGGCCGCGCCGCTTGGCGATCGATCGCTCCACGGTCATGGTCGGCACTTTGCGGGCCACTGCCGCGCTGATCGAGCAGGCGAACTCGGTGGCCTCCTCGTGCGTGTAGCCGGCTGCCAGCGGGACGAAGACGTGAATGCCGCGCTTGCCCGAAGTCTTCGGCACGCCGGGAAGCTGGAGATTCTCCAGAAGCCCGCGGATGATCCCCGCTGCTTCGATGGCCTGCTCGATTCCCTTCCCTTTGGCCGGATCGAGATCGAAGACCATCCAGTCCGGCTCGTCGAGGCTCTGGCCGCGCGACGCCCACATGTGAATGGTGAGCACGGACATCTGCGCGAGCCAGCGCAACGTCTCCCTCGAGTCGACCACCAGGTGGCGCACGGTTTGACGGCTGCTGGCGCGCGTCGGAGTCTCGATCGTAGTGATCCAGGGCGGAGCCTCGCGGCCGATGTTTTGATGGAACCACGAGGGCTTGTCGATCCCCTGATTCCAATGCTCCAGAGCGAGCGGCCGATCGCGCAGCGTGCGGATCATCGGCTCAGCAACAGCGTCGTAGTAGTCAGCGACGTCCTGCTTGGTGATCTTGTCCCGCGGGTAAAGAAGGCGGTCGGGATTGGTGAGCGTGACTGAGCGATCGGCGAGCGGCGAGCGGCGAGCAGGCGGTTTCTTTCCCCGCTCGCTGCTCGCTGCTCGCTGCTCGCTGATCGGCTTCTCTTTCACCACTTCCTCCGGCGCCTTATCTTCCCGCAATCCAAGAAAAGATGGATGACGAAGTCGCGAGTCGCCCGTCCACTCGGTAAACGCCACCTCGGCGACCAGGCGAGGTCGGACCCAGGTGGCCACCTTGACGCGCGGTGCGTCTTTCGCCGGCGACTGGGGGATCACATCCTTTGATAGCTCTTCCTTGAACCAGACTCGCTGCTTCGCGGAGAAGCCCGTCCCCACTTTCCCGGCGTAATGCAGCTGGCCATCCGGCCCGTTGACGGCGAGATGAAGCGAGCCGACCTCGCGCGACGAGTGCGTGCTCGGATTCCATCCGATGATCACGAACTCCTGCTGGTTGACCGCCTTGATCTTGAGCCACTCCTTCGATCGCCGCGGCTCGTAGCAGGACGTCAGCTTCTTGGCCACGATCCCTTCGTAGCCGGCGCCGGCGGCGCGCTTCAGCGCGATCTTCCCCGGTCCCTCGAGCCGCTCGGCGAGGCGCACCCGTGCCGGCGGACGACGGAGCAATTTCTCCAGCAGGCGACGCCGCTCCTCGTAGCGCTGCTGGCGCAGATCGGTTCCATCGAGCCAGAGGACATCGAAGAGAAACATCAGCTCGCGTTTGCCCTGCTGAAGAAGTTGAAAGCGCGGGACGCCGTGCTCGTCGAGAGCGACGATCTCGCCATCGAGCACCACCTCTCCGATCATCAGGTTCGCCATCGCTTCGGCGATTTGCGGGAATCGTCCCGACAGATCGAGCTCGTTGCGACTCCACATGGCCATTTTTCCATCGACGAGCGCCGTGAGCGCGCGGAAGCCGTCGTACTTCACCTCGTAGGCCCAGTTCTCTTCGTCGCGTGGCGGCTCGTCGGCCAGCGTGGCCAGCATCGGAGGAAACATACGGCGAAGGAGCTGCTCGGGGTTCCTCAAGCGCAGCTCACCAGGCGCACTTCATCGAATCCTTCTGCGACGGTTGGCGGAGCGAGCTTCTTCGAGGTCACGAAAATCGCCACGTCGGGTACGCGCGCTTTCCCTTCGCGCTGGCGGTTGCGAGTGAGGCAGACTTTCACCGTAGCCTCGAAATAGTAGGCGATGATGCGCGCGCCATACCGGCGGCCGAGGGCGATGAGCGGAGCGCGAACGGCAGGAGTGGGATTGGTGTTGTCGACCACGACGTCGCGGCCGGCGGACAGCGCCTCGCCAATCTCGCGCTCCTGGCGGTCGCCGCGGCGCCGGGCCTGAGGCATCAGATCCTTGCTGACGTGCATGTGCGTCGTCGCGAAATGTTCGCGGTAGTAGGTCGTCTTACCCGAGGCCGGCAAGCCGACGAAGACGATGAGTTCGCGGGTCGCTTCCAACGCGGATGACATTAACATTGTGTGGCACAGGCACTCCTGCCTGTGCCGCACAGACAAGAGTGTCTGTGCCACACATGGCTCGCTACATCAAGAAATTCGGACGCGTCGGCCACGCTCTGGGGCCGAGTGAGGAGCGTGGCTTCGCCATGTGGGTCGGCTACGATATCGTCGGCTGCTCGGACGATCTCTCGAAATTCGGATTCATCAAGGTCGATGACTGGAGCGCGGAGAAGCTGGCCGGGTACGGAGTGACTT
This sequence comes from Acidobacteriota bacterium, assembly GCA_003223635.1. GTDB lineage: Bacteria > Acidobacteriota > Thermoanaerobaculia > Gp7-AA8 > Gp7-AA8 > QHVS01. The sequence continues at coordinate 20,678 of QHVS01000115.1, forward strand.
CCTTCGCGCCCGTCGACGAGACGATGTACGAAAAGCTGGGAATCCCCCGATGACCACGGAAGAGCTGCGAACCATCGGCGCG
>QHVS01000115.1:20775-43908 GCA_003223635.1 Acidobacteriota bacterium
CGCGTGCCTGAAGAGCTACGCCGCCGGTTCATCGCCGTGCGCGCCGAGCTTTTTCAGCGCGGCATCTTCGATCCCGTGCTGGTGCGCTTCGATTGCGCGACAGTGCCCAAAGCGTCGAACCAGCAGATCGCCGATCAGCTCGCGGCAGTCATCGCTAATCTGAAATAGCTCAAGGCCGCACGAAAGGCCACTTCAGCGCCCCGGACCAGATCACCAGGGGACGCGATGTGCGCCGCATTGCGACCAGCGTGTGGCGCCCTGGCTTCAGGTACATCGCCTTTCGCACGAGGACGCCGTCGATCATGGCCCGCACTCTGCCGCGCTCGCTGATGACCACGTACGGCCCGGGTACGCCGATGGTGAACGATGCCGCCGACCCATCGCCACGGAGTTGCGGAAGCCGAACCCCGGCCACGTACACCGAGCCCCACGGCACGTAGTATCGATCGACGAAGCGGCGCGTGCGCGGCGGGAGATTGTCGTCGACGACGACATGCGTCGCACTTCGCACCAGCGAGTCGGCGATCGAGTCGCGCAGCGATCCCATTCGCAGTTTCGCATTGGTGATGGCTTCGAGCACGAGGTAGGAAGGCCGGGCGCGGAAGATGCTCTCCCCTTTCAAATCCATCACCGGCTCGTTCGCCGCGGTCATGCTCACCACTTCCATCACCGTATCAATTTCCTGACGCGCTTCGTCCTTCCATGGCCGGGCGATGATGACGATTGCGCCGATGGCGGCGGCGCACGCGATAGTCACCGCGACCGGCCGGCGCAGCAGGAACGGAGTGATGAGTACAACCGCCAGCGGATAGAACGGGAGGTAACTCTCGTCGGACGCCATCGGCCAGAACGCCACGAGCAGCAGCAGGTATCCGGCGCAGGCGAGAAAAACGAAGAGCCGGCGGCGCACGATGAGCGCGTCGGCGGTGGAGCGCGCGATGGCCAGCGCGGTGATGCGGATCAGCGGGTAAAGCGGAATGAACCACAGCACGCGCCAGGCATGCTCGAACCGGATGAGGTTGTGATCGAAGACGCCGTAGAAGAAGGGCTTCCAGGCACCGGCCAGCGCAAACGCCGCACCGATGCCGAGAGGAAGGATGAGCGCGATTCCGACGATCCTGGCGACGCGCTTTGCGGCCTGGCCAATGGGAACCGCGCCGCGGTAGGCGGTCAACACGGAGGTAAGGATCGCCGCGCCGGCCAGCGCGCACGCGAAGAGCACGCTCTTCATCGAAACGCCGAAAGCCAAGCCGAGGAGCATTCCAGCGGCCAGATCTTTGTCGGTGCGCGGCAGATCGCTGATCAAAACGGCGATCACACCCAACCAGCAGACCAGCCAGAGGTCGTCCGCTCTGTACTCGAGAGATCCGAGAAAAAACGGCGGGCAGAGCGCGACGAGCACTGCGCTCCAGCCGGCTACTCTCTCATCGAATAGTGCGCCGGCAATTCGCCACACCAGAAAAATGGCCGCGGCGAACAGCGGGAGCATGGCCATGCGGGCCACAAACAGCAGGCGAGCGTCATCGTCGGCGAAAAGGAAAAGCGGCGCCGACAAGAGATGGAACACCGGCATGTGATTGTCGAAAAGGTCGCGATACTGCATGAATCCGTGTGCCCAGCCCCACGCCACGTGCAGGTGCTGCGGCTCGTCCGAGTCGAAGCGATAGCGGAAGATCAGAAAGAGACGCAGAGCGAACGACGTCGCCAGAAGCGTCCAGGGAATCCCAAGCAGTTTGCGCATCGGTGCTGAAGTCGAGGCTCAGCAGCATATAACGGCCTTTGGAGTGCGGCAGCTTGCTGCCGCTTTGAGAAGGCGGCGGCGGAGCCGCCGCACTCCGAAGGCGGTAGATGTCGTAATTGTCGAGCCGTGCCGCGGGGGTGAGCCGACTGCCGAGCAGCCGCAGCGTTTCCCCGAGCTCGGGGAAGGGATCGCCGTTGATCTGCAGCCGGCGTTTCACCACGATCCAGCGAACGTGATCCTGTTCCGTCATGGAGACGATTTCGCGCGGCGAAAGCGGATTCACCGTCCCGTCGAACATCAACACGGGAACGCGCGGACGACGGCCGCTGGTGAAGTAGAAGAGATCCTCGCCCGGCAAACAGAGGACTGCGTCGTCGCGCGGAATCTCCCGATCGGCGAACCGGACGAGCTGCTCGAATTGGGGCAACCAGGGGCCGCGCACATGCAGAACGCTGAGCGGTGCAAGCGTCGAGACGTGCATCTCCCCTTCGTTCCACTTCGCATAAGCCAGACGCTTGTTGGTGACGATGTACCAGCCGCCGAAATGAAGAAGGATCACCGCGATCGCGGCGACGGCAACGCGCGAGGTCGCGCAGTAGCGAATGACGATCGCCATCAGAAGAGCGAGGAGCGGCCAGATCCCATACGTCGAACCCCAGGTGCCCTGGGAGAGAAACGCACCGTGGATCGTGGCCACGAGCAGAAACGGCAGAAAGCGAATCACGCCGCGCTCGCGCCGCCAGGCCGCGCATCCGACGATCAACGCCAGGATCATGAAGAACGGCCAGACCCGAAGGAAGTTGATCTCCGCCTCGTTCGGATCGTCGCTGAAAAAGAAGCGGTATTCGCTCCAGGCGAACGGCACGGCGATCAGCCACGACGTGCGGCGGAAGGCAAGGCTGGCGATGCCGAGGACCAGCCACCACCAGAGATCGGGATCGTTGTAGATGGCCAGTTGATCGGCCAGGGGTGGAAGGCGTCGCGCCGCGGCGTACTCGATCGTCCATCGATAGTAGTTAGCGATACCGGCGGTTGCAGCGAGCAGCGCGAGCGCAGCCGCGACGGCGATGGCTACTCCGGCCAGCGAGCGCCATCGTCGCAGGATGAGAAACGCAACCGCCACGGCTGCTAAAAAGAAAAGCCCGATGTTCTGCTTGATGAAGAGCGGGAGTACGCACAGCGCGCCCTGGGCGATCGAATCGCGATCGAGGGCCATCAGGATCAAAACGATGATCAGAATGGCCAGGCAGCAGTCGGGATCGTAGAAAGGGTTGGGAAGAATGCAATAGATCCCCACGACGCAAAGCGGAACGCAGAGCAGTGCGGCATTCACCGCCGGCAGCAGACGCCGTACGATCGCGTGGGCGAGCGCGCTGGCCAGCCCGCACGCCAGCGCGGCGTAGGCGACGTGATGCCAATAGACGCGCCCGAATGCGCGGATGATCGCCGCCTGCATGACGAACGTAAGCGGCGCGTAAGGGAAGGGAAAATCGCGGTAGGGAACATCGCCGGCGGCGATGCGCGCTGCGTTTTCCAGCACATAGCTGACGTCCCACAGAACGGTTAGGCGAGAGGTCTGCCACACCACGACGCCGGCGCTCGCGATGAACAGGACCGCGGCGGCCACCACGTTGTAACGGAACGGACACTTCCGCGATGTTACGATTCGTTGTTCCACAAGCTTGGCGAAATTCTGAACCATGTTCGAAAGCGTCGCGCCCGAGACGTTTCAAACGCGCAGCAAACGTCTGATGTATGAGACGTTGCCGCTCTCGATCGCACTGCATTTGATCGTGATCGCCGCGGTCGTGGCTAGCACTCTCTGGACCGTCGTCTTCCCCGAACAGACCCCACGGCTGGTCCGGGCGTACTTTCTCTCCGCGATCCCCGAACCCCCGCCCCCGCCGCCCCCGCCCTCCCCCGCCGCGCCGCAGCCGCAGACGCCGCCGCCCGCGCAGTTGATGGTTGTCGCGCCTACGAAAATCCCCGATCTCATCCCCACGTTCAACCCGCCGCCGGCCCCCGTCCCGCTACCCGTGCTTCCCGTCGTTGCCGAAATCGCACCCGGTGGCGATCCGGCCGGCCAGATCGGAGGTGAGATCGGTGGAAAGCTGCACGGCATCCCGGGTGGTGTGGTCTTTCCCGAGGATGGCCGCGTGCACATCGATCGGAATGAACAACTCCCGCTGGTCGTGGTGTCACAGGATTACCCGAAGTATCCCGACGACGCGAAGAAGGCGCAGCTCGAAGATCAGGTCGTCGTTCGCTACGTGATCGGAAAAGATGGGCGAGTCATTGAAGTCCAGATCATCGACCACGCGAAATTACCGTCCTTCGATGAGGCGGTCCTCACGGCGATCCGCCAGTGGCGCTTCCGCCCGATGGTCAGAGATGGCAAGAAGACGGAAGTGGTTCACGAGCTGGCGGTGAATTTCGAACTGATAAGACACTAGTGCTCGGTGCTCAGTACTCGGTAGGATCAATGTTGAATGTTGGTCCTGCCGAGCACCAAGCACTGAGCACCGTCTGGCACGACTTCCGCACAGGAAATTGGGCATCTCGAGTTCGCGCTCGGGAGCCGCTAGCGAAAGCGAGGCGCGCCGATAATCCCTGGTGGGTCGGCGCGCTTCATTTTTTTAGTATCCTCCCCGCGATGGCCGACCGTCTCGCCGCTCTCTATTCCGCTCATCTGCAGTCCCTGAAAGAGCGCCACGACCGCGCGCTCGCCGAGACCGGCTTCGATCACGCCGTCATCTTCGCCGGCGCGCAGCACATGATCTTTCTCGATGACATGCCGTATCCCTTCAAGGCCAACCCCCACTTCAAGGCCTGGCTGCCGGTGGTCGACAATCCGTACTGCTTCGTGGTTTACACGCCCGGCAACAAACCTCGCCTGGTCTTCTATCAACCGGTCGACTACTGGAACAAAGTGGCGGACACACCGGCCGGATACTGGGTGGAGCACTTCGACATCCGGACAATCGGTTCAGCGGAAGACGCGCGGCAGCACTTCCCCGCCGGCGGCCGCGCGGCGTTCATCGGCGAGTGGTCGAGTGAATACCCCGGCGAACCGAATCCGCAGCCGCTGCTCGATCGGCTGCACTACGCGCGGACGTGGAAGACTGACTACGAGATCGAGTGCATGCGCCAGGCAAACGAGCTTGGGGCGCGCGGTCACCGGGCGGCAGAAAAAGCGTTTCGAGCCGGGGCGTCGGAGTACGAGATCCATCTGGAGTATCTCCGCGCCGCGGATCACACCGAGGAGGAGCTGCCGTACGGGAACATCATCGCGTTGAATGAGAACGCCTCCGTGCTCCACTACATGAAGCATGACCGTCGCCGGCTCGACGGCAACCTCTTCTCATTTCTGATCGACGCCGGCGCCAGCGTCAATGGCTACGCCGCCGACATCACGCGCACGTATTCACGCCGCGACGACGAGTTCGCCCGGCTCATTCAAGCGGTGGATGCGATGCAGCAGGAGATATGCGCCGCGGTGAAGCCGAAAGTGAACTATCCGGATCTGCACGTGCTGGCACATCACAAGATCGGCGACATCCTGATCCGATTCGATTTCGTCCGCGAAATCGACGCGGACGGAATCGTGCAGAAACACATCAGCAGCGCCTTCTTCCCTCACGGCCTCGGACACTACATCGGTCTCCAGGTGCATGACGTCGCCGGCTTCATGGCCGACGCCGGCGGACACACCATCCCTAAGCCGGAGGGACACCCGTTCCTCAGAATCACGCGACCCGTCGAGCCGAAGATGGTTTTCACCATCGAGCCGGGCCTCTACTTCATCGACCCGCTCTTATCCGAATTGCGGAAGGGCGAGAACGCAAAGTATGTGAACTGGGCGAAGGTGGAGGCCTTCCGCAAGTTCGGAGGGATCCGCATCGAAGACGACGTGGTGGTCACGGAGCGCGGAATCCAGAATCTGACGAGGGATGCGTTCGGGAAGGTTTGACCCCTCATCCGGCCCTCGGCCAGCTTCTCCCCGCTGACGCGGGGAGAAGGCACTCGAGAACCCTCTCCCGCGTGAGCGGGAGAGGGTGGCGCGAAGCGCCGGGTGAGGGACGTGTTATTCGAACGTCTCTCGCCACGCGCGGTGCTTTGCAATCAGCCGCATCGAACGTTTCAGCAACCGCGCGTGCTCGGGTTTGTTGAGCCACGTCGATCGCCCGGATGGATGCGGCAGGACCACGACATCGAACGTTCGATTCGCCCGGCGGGCCCGGTGAGCGCGTCCGACCACTTCCGTCAGAATTGCGGACCCGATTAACTGCTGTGCAGCGAGCGTTCCGACAGCGATGATCAATTTCGGCGCGAGCAGCGCGATCTCCCGGTCGAGATGAGCGGCGCAGTTGGCGATCTCCTGCGGATCGGGAACGCGATCGCCTCCCCCACTTTCCTTACCGGGAAAGCAGCGGATGACGGCGCACATGTGCACGCGGTCGCGGAACTGCTGTTCGGTCACTCCCAGCCGGCCAAACCAGCCGAACATCCGCCGGCCAGCCGTGTAGGCGAATGGACGCCGATCCTCTACCTCATGCGGGCCAGGCGCCTGACCGACCAGCATCAGTCGCGCGCCAGGGACGGCGCCGGTGACGGGCTGTCCAAAGACATTCGGACACGCGCGGCAGGCGTAAAGGGTCTCGAGATGTTGTGCAAATTGCGACGATCGATTCAATGCAATCTGATCCAGAATCCGGCGGCCGCAACAACGATCGTCATGAACGCCATTCCGGCGAATGCCAGCGCGTTCTTCGGCACGACAGGTTTGCTGATCTCGGGACGCGCGGCAGGATCGCCGGCCGCCAACCAGCCGGCCCAGTCGCGCGCGTTGCGATAGGGATGGTCTCCGGCCACGCGAAGCTGCGCGGTGCGCAGCGCGGTGGCTACCGGCTGCCCGCCGGCGATCGCCGAGTACATCTCCTTCACGAAGCGCGTGGCGCTGCGATCTTCCACCTTCCAGAGCGTTCCCACCACGGACTTCGCGCCGGCGTAGGTGAACGCCCGGGCCAGGCTGTGGATCCCTTCCGCAGTGGAGATCTCGCCCGCCGCGGTCTCACACGCGCTCAGCACAACCATCTGCGCCGACATTTTCAAGCGATAGATTTCGCGAGGCTGCAGCAATCCGTCTTCTGAGGGCGCTCCGCGGGCCAGCACGATGGCCGAGCGCGACGGGAAGCGCGGATCGATCAACGCGTGCGTGGCGAAATGCAGCACTTTGTAGTCGGCGAGCGGACTTCGCTTGAGCGCGCTCTCGCTGGCGGATTCGCCAATCAGCGCTTCGACGTGCCCGCGGATCTCCTCGGCAATGGCCTTCACTTCGGCACCGCTGGAAGGCAGCGGGCCGAGGCGCGCGGAGCGGTAGACGGGAAGCGCGGAAGCCAGCACTCCGCCCGCGAGCGGCGCCATGCCCAGCAGGTCGTAGCGCGCTCGGCTCTGATGGCGCTGGCGCAGCTCGGCCAGCGCGGTAAGCGATGGCGCGTAGGCCACTTCGTGTCGCACGACGATTGGCTGAGTCGGATGACGCGGATCGGGAAGCGCGCCGAACGGCAGCATAGAGAGCTCGCCGGCCGCGGACACGATGAGGCGGTCGACGATTGGCGGCACGTGCAGCAGAACGTCGTCCAGCAGCTCGTGTGAAAGGGCTCGCCCGGCGGGAATGGCCCGCTCCGAGTCCGGCCCGCTCAACAGCTCGGTGAAGAACGACACGCGCGGCGCGAAATCCTCCGCCGGCCTGTCGAACATCGCCAGCGATTGCCGCGTGACCAGAAAGACGATGAGGTGATCGCCGAGCGGCGCGTATTCAACGAACGCCTCATGCGGGTTGAGCGCCCGCCGGATCGATTCGACATTCAGCGGGCTCGCTGCGGTCGTCGCGCCTGCTGACTCCATGGCGTCGAGCGCGTGTTCCGAATCATCGAGGCGCTGAAGAAGAGCTTTACGTCTCGCTGTCGAAAGATGGTCTGCTGCCAGCTCGATCTGCAGCGAAGACACCGTTTCGCTGAGCGCCGCCGCCCGCGACGTGGTGACATGTGCACTGCGCAGCGCCTCGATCATGTTGCGGCTTCGCTCCCGCTCGGCTACGAGGAACGCCTGCTGGACATATCGCTGATCGCCGGTCTCTCGCCAGAGAGCAACCACCGATTCCAGCCATTGTTCGTACGTGTGGTGCGTCGCAGCGACGAACGCCGTGCGTTGTTCGATCGAAGGGATATTCGCGCGCATCGCGTCGATCGCATCAGCGGCTGAAACGTAGAAGCGAACCGCTTCGGCGAGATTGCCGGAGGCACGCGAGACATCGCCCAACCCGTCAAGAGCGCTGGCGGTGAGACTGCGCAGACCGCCGGCGCGTGCGACGTCGAGCGCGGTCCGGTAATCATCGTTCGCCGCGTCGAGCGATCCGACGGCAAGACGCTGCCTGCCCGATTCGAGCTTCGCCAGCACCACACCGAGGGGATGGTCGAAGCTGGCCAGAAGGCGGGCAGCGCGATCGAGCGATTCGCGCGCCGCCCGGCGATCGCCGGACAGGAACTGAACGCCGCTCAAGGAGGTCAGGGTCTGCGGCAGCTCGCTGCGGAACTCCGCCTTCTCGAAGATCTGCAGCGATTCACCGTACCTTCGCAGCGCGGCGGGAAGATCTCCGCGCGCCTCTTCGAGCTCCCCGAGGGCGCGCAGAGTCATCCCTTCCGAATCGCGCGCCTCCATTCGCCGGGCCGTGATCAGCGCGCGCTCGTAATATCTCGACGCGGTACCGAGATCGCCTTGCAGGCGATAGATCTCCGCTGTCTCGTGCAGCACATGCCAAATGCCGCCGATGACGCCGCCCTGCTCTGCCGCGTTGCGAGCGCGATCGAAGAGCGGAGCGGCCGCGGCGAAATCGCCCTGCTCGTTCAGTGCCTTGGCCAGGTTGTACGGAACAGCGAAGAGAGGCGGCGCAGGAAACTTCACGCCGCGCCGGATGGCATCGTCGAGCTCCTGCAGGGCCTGGCGGCCATAGCGGATTCCGTCGTTGCTCCGGCCAGTGCGGTCGGCGGTCGCGGCCAGTCCATTCAAGGCGCGAATGCGGGCCAGGGTGTTCCCCTTCTGCGTGGCCAGCAACAGCGTGGCGTTGAATGCCGCTTCGCTCTCTTCGTACTCGGCTAATTCCGAGTGGAGCAGGGCCAGTGTGGCCAGCGCATCCATCTCGATGACGGGATCGCCGATCGAGCGGGCCAACTCTCGCGCCTTCTCGAGCGCGACTTTCCCCTCTGCGTGATGCGCCGTGCTGATCTTCGCCGCGCCGAGGGCCGTCAGCGCTTTTGCTTCGCGCGTGATGTCACGGGACGCTGCGGCCAGGGCGACGGCCTGCTGCAGCAGTGGAACGGCGAGATCGGCGCGTCGCTGCTGCGGTGACCGGAGCGCATTCGCCTGCGTCAGCAGCGCATCGATGCGATCGGCGTCTGAAGCGACTAGTGAAGAAACTACGAAGAGTGTCGCCAGGCAAATCGAGCTAACGCGAAATCGTAATCCGCTGGAGTTCCGAACTGCCGATGACCGTGCCATTTTCGTCGAGTGCCTGGATCTTCCAGTAAATTGTTTTCCCGCGCGGTATCGAACCGAGCGGGACCGTCGCCTTGTTTTCGGAAGTGTGGACAGATTGTAGAGGAGTCCCGTCGGCGGTGAACAGTTGGACCACGTATTGGCGCGCCGAAGGATTGGGTTGCCAGATTGTGGTAAACGCGCCGTTCGCCAAGCGCGCCGACGCCGTGATGCCACGCTCCGAACCGCGAACCGGTTGCGGCACCGTCGGTTCGGCCGATCGCATCTGCCACAGCCCGATGGCGACCAGGATCACTGCGGCGGCCGCGGCCGCAAACGTAACCGATGGAAACCGCCAGCGGAGCAGTGAGCCATGCGCCGGCCGCTGCAACGCAGCGCGCACGGCCAGTCCCTGCTCCACCTCCTCACGGCAACGATCACAGGCGAAGAGATGCCGCTCGAACTCCTCGGCATCCGAATCAGCGACCGTTCCGGCGAGATACTGCCGAAGAAGGTCGTCATTCTCCACGTATGGGCAATCGATGACTTCTGTCACGCTTCTCCTTCAGTTCCCGCTCGGCCGGAAACGTTTCCGCCACCCACGATTGCGGCGAGCCGCAGCAGGGCGCGATGTTTCCGCACTCGCAGCGTTCCTGCATCGATTCCGAGTCGGCTGGCTACCTCGGCGGTCTCCAGTCCCTCCACGTACAGCAGGCGAAGCAAGTCTCGATCATCGGGACGCATCTGCTCGAGCGCGTCGCGCACCTGCGCGCGACGCGACCGGTCGATCAGGCCGGTCAGCGGATCGTCTTCTTCGCTGCTCATGATCGGTTGCGAGCTCTTGAGGCGGCGGAGAGCGCCCGTCTCGCGGTGGGCGCTGCGCCCGTGATGCAGGCAGATGTTGCGAGCGGTCTGAAAGACAAAGGCAGGCAGGGCGTCGAGGTTCTCCACGCGATTTTCCCGCAGAGCCTCCAGCACCCGGCGGATCGTCTCCTGGGCCACATCGTCGGCCTGATTGCGGTCGCGCAAGCGCCGCGCAGCGAACAGGCGCAGCCGCAACCAGAAGCGTTCCGTCAGCTCTGCGGCAAGCGCATCAGGCGATCGATCGGCAGTTGCGCTCAGGATCTCGGGATTCTCTCGCTTGATGAGGGGATGGACAAGCGCCTTTGGAGTGCTGTGCCTTGGCACCGCCTTTCAAGGCGGCGGCAAGCCGCCGTACTCCGAAGGCTGTAACGGCTGATAAGATACGGCAACCTTACTCTCAGACGAGGAACCTATGCGCTCTTCCGTGGCGGCAGTGATCATCTCCCTTCTCATATCCGGTCAGAGCTTCGCGCAACACGCGGGACTGAAGAAACGGCTCGCCGTGATGGACATGTCGATTACGAATACGGCCATGGCTGCTCCCACCGGCGGAGGGGGCACGGCATACAGCACGACGATCGCCATCCCGCCACCGACGGACTTTGCGATGGCGCTCACGGAAGTGCTGACCACTGAGCTGGCCAGGACCGGGAAGTTCATCGTCCTGGAGCGCAAGTCCATCGCCGACATCAATGCCGAGCAAGAGCTCGGAGCGAGCGGCAAAGTGAACGCCGAGACGGCGAGCAAAGCAGGATCGATCATCGGCGCGCAGGTGCTGGTCCGCTGCGCGATCAGCGAGTATTCGTACACGCAGACGGGTACGAGCAGCTCGCTCAAAGTGATCAAGGGATTGAGCCTCGGCGCGACGATGGTCCGCGCTCAGGTGGGCATCGACACGCGGGTGTACGACGCTAAGACGAGCGAAGTGCTGGCTTCGACGGTCACCCGCGGCACGGCCACGGCGAAAGGCGCCGACATCAAGATGTCGAACGCGAGGATGGACGCCAGCGCTGGCGGCTTCGTGACCACGCCGCTGGGCCAGGCGTCGCGAGAAGCGCTGAGCGGCGCGGTGCAGTTCATCGTGGAGAAGCTCGGCAGCACCCCGTGGGAAGCGCGAGTCATCCGCACCGACGGCAAGGACATCTATCTCAATGCCGGTGAAGAGAGCGGCGTCACCCCGGGAGCGACCTTTGGGATCTACCACGGTGGCGCTGCCCTGATCGATCCAGCCTCGGGAACCGACCTCGGAACTCCCGACACGCAGGTCGGCGTACTGCGGATCAAAACCGTGCGGCCCAAGTATGCGGTGGCGGAGCTTGTATCGGGTGAGCTGCCGCAGCGCAATGACATCGTCCGCACGGAAAAACAGGGCGTCAATCCGTAACCCCCTCATCCGCCGCTTCGCGGCACCTTCTCCCCCACTGCCGCGGGGGAGAAGGCACTCGACGCGGCTTGAGAGCCCGTCCTGCTACCATTGAAGCCCGATGCGACGCCTCCTCCTGGTCCTGGCTTTCGTTCCTTTGCCGGCCTGCGCCTGGACGCGCGTCTCTGATCAGCAGATCGCGCAGATGAGCGCGGAGCTCGCCCCGCCCGACCTTCGACTGCTCATTCAGCGATTCCCACGCGAATACGCGCGGGGGCTCGATCGCGCGTTCGCCGACGCTGGCGAGATTCACGGAACGAATCTGCGCCAGAGCACCGAGAGGGAGACGCGGAAGATCGTGGCCATGATCCGCACGAATCAGCCGATGAGCGCCGTGGTCGAGCAATTGGGCATCCTGGCCCACCTGGTCGGCGACGCGAACAATCCATTCAACGTGCGGAGCACGGCCGACCTGGAACCGTCCCGGACCGACTTCGAGGGCTACTTTGAGCGCGCCCTGCCGAAATTTCCCACGGTCTTCTACGGACTGGAGCATCGCTTTCAGCTCGGGATGTACCTCGATCAGGCGTTCGCCCGCACGGCGCACTTCACCCCGCTGATGGGCGAAGAGTATTTCCGCTTCGGTGAGCGGAGGACATCGATTGAATTTGACGATCGCTCCACGGCGTTCGGCGTCGCCTCGCTGTGCTACTCGCACGCGGTGAGCGACGCGGTCAACCTCTACTACTACATCTGGAGAGAAGCGGGCGGCGACGTTCGTCCTGCATCGTTCCTGCGCGGGCGCGGCGTGTTCGCCAATGGGAATTGAGCGGGCGATCCTCTCCGTCTCGGACAAGACCGGCATCCTGGAACTGGCCCGAGCGCTTCAGGCGAAGGGCGTGCAGATCCTTTCCACCGGCGGCACCGCGAAGCATCTGACCGACGCGGGCATCGAAGTGACCCCCATCGCCGCTTGGTCCGGCGCTCCCGAGATCCTCGGCGGGCGCGTCAAAACGCTGACGCCGAAAGTCTTCGGAGCCATTCTTCACGATCGCGCGAATCGGGAGCACATCGCCGACTGCCAGAGACTCTCCATTCCACCGGTCGATCTGGTGGTCGTCAACCTCTATCCCTTTGAAACGACCATCGCTCGAGAGGGCGTAACGATTGCCGAGGCGATCGAGCAGATCGACATCGGGGGGCCGTCGATGCTGCGGGCGGCGGCGAAGAATTATCGCCATGTCGTTCCGCTCTGCGATCCGTCGCTCTATTCGGACTTTCTGCGCGAATTCGAGCGCGGCGACATCTCCGAGGACTTTCGCCTTCGCTGCGCGATCGCGGTATTCGAACGAACGTCACAGTACGACGCCACGATTGTGTCGTATCTTCGACATCAACCCATCGGCGCGATGCTGCACCTCGCGCTTCGCAAGTTCCAGGATCTCCGCTACGGGGAAAATCCGCAGCAGTCGGCGTCCTTCTACGTCGAAGGCGGGGTGAGACCGTTCGAGCAGGTTCAGGGGAAGGAACTTTCGTACAACAACCTGCTCGATCTCGACGCGGCGGTGCGTCTGGCCCACGCCCTCCCCCGATCCGGAGCTGCGGTGATCAAACACACCAACCCTTGCGGAGCGGCGCGCGGAGGCTCGGTCGCGGAGGCGCTTCGCTCGGCAGTCGAAGCCGATCCGGTCTCCGCATTCGGTGGGATCATCGGCGTGAACGGCGAGTTTGACGCCGATTGCGCGAGTGCTGCCGACGCGCTCTTCCTGGAAGTCATTGCCGCGCCGTCGTTCAGCGCCGATGCGCTGTCGATACTCTCCCGCAAGAAGAATCTGAGGCTGGTGACGATCGCCCCTCCGGAAACCGGGACGGAGTTGCGCAGCGCTGCGGGCGGCGTCCTGGTGCAGAGCGTCGACAAGATCTCCCCTCCGGCAAACTGGAAAGTGGTAAGCCGGCGGCAGCCTGAGACGGACGAAATCGCCGGGCTGGAGTTCGCCTGGATCGTGTGCGCCCACGTGAAGTCCAACGCCATCGTCCTCACCGACGAGCGACAGTCGATCGGAATCGGCGCCGGTCAGATGAGCCGCATCGACGCGGCGAAGGTGGCGATCATGAAAGCGTCACGCGAGACGCGCGGAGCGCTCGCCGCGTCCGACGCATTCTTCCCCTTTCGCGATGGATTGGACATCCTCGCCGCCGCGGGTGTCCGTGCGGTCATTCAGCCAGGCGGCTCGGTGCGCGACGAAGAGGTCATCGCCGCGGCAAACGAGCACGGCATGAGCATGCTGTTCACAGGCGAGCGGCACTTCCGGCACTGAATCAGTTTCGGCCTGGCACGACCACCCGACCCGCCACCCGGTCGTACCACAGGCGTCCGCCTCCTTTGTGCGCCACCCGGAAATCGCCGCCGACATCGGCAACCGAGATGCTGCCCGAGCCTTTCGATTCGATGGTCACGTTGCGTTTCACATCGCGAATATCGACCGATCCGGAGCTATCCGAAGGAATGGTCACGCTTCCGCCGATATGTTCGACCTCGATAGAGCCGGAGCCGTCCACGATTCGCACGTCACCGGTGACGTTGGAGATGCTGATGCTGCCTGAGCCATCTTCGACGCTCAGATTGCCGGTGATGTTGTGGATCTGTAGCGAGCCGCTGCCATCATCCACGGTGAGATCGTAGGTGCCGGCGATGGTTAGCGAGCCGGAGCCATCCTTGACCATCACGGGGATGTTCGCCGGCAGCGTCACCTCGAAGTCGAGTGCAGCCCGCTGAAACATACCTGTATCGGGGACGAGCGCCTCGATGCGCAGCTCCGATCCGGAACGTTGCGCCGTCAGCCGGGTGTCGTTGAGCAGAGCCCGATCGGACACGCATGCGGTGCCGGTGGCCTGGACTTGCGTGCCGGCGCGCCCTTCCACGCGCAGCGATCCGGCACGGCCGATGATCACGATGCGGCTGACGCCGGCCGCTGATGCGCTGGCCGAGCGCGGAGCGGTGTAATCGCACCGGTCGAAAATCCCCGCCAGCACACTCGTGGAGGTGAGAAGAGCGAAGAGAGCGCTGAGCAATCGCATGCGGAAAGGATACGAAGGGAGCGAGCAAGAGTTTCCGTGTGGCACAGACACTCCTGTCGGTGCCGGACAGACAAGAGTGTCTGTCCCACACGCGAACCTATGTGCGCAAAACCCCGGCCTGGTGGAACACTCGGGCCTCGACGAAGACGGCGACCAGCGAGGGGTCGAGCAGTCCGTCGCCGACCTCCATCTTCAGGATATCCAGCGCCCGGTCGGTCGAAATGGCCCGCTTGTACGGCCGATCGTTCGCCGTCAGCGCGTCATAGATGTCGGAGATCGTCATCATGCGCGACTGGATGGGAATCTCGACGGCGGTCAGCTTTCGCGGATAGCCGCGGCCGTTGAGCTTCTCGTGATGCGCGTAGGCGATGTTGGGAACGCCCACCAAGTCTTTTGTCCAGGGGATCTTCTGCAGGAAGTGGAAGGTGTGGGTGACGTGGCTCTCGATCTCGTGTCTCTCCACGGCGTCCAGGTTGCCTTTGCGAATCGAGAGGATCTTCGCTTCCTCGGGATTGAGCAGCAGGCGCTTCTGTCCGCGCATGTCGACGAACTCGCGGCCCGCCAGCTGCTGAAGGTAGTTGAACTCCCCTTCCGGCAAGACGGTCGGCTCATTCGATTGAGCAACAAACGAGAAGTCTTTGTGTAGCTGCGCGATCTGCTCCGCCGATTCCTGGTCGATGCGCCGGCTGAACTCTTCGAATCCATCGCGGCCGAGCTGCAGGAGATACTCGACCTTGCGGCGGTTCACCTCGTTCTCCGCCGACTTCATCACGAAGTCGAACCGCGCGCGGATCGTCTCCAGCTGCATCGGATAGAGCTTCTTCTCTTTGACCAGCACCTGCTCGCGTACGCCGACCTTGCCGAAGTCATGGAGCAGCGACGCGTAGCGGATCTCCCGCACCTGATCGGCCGTGAAATGAACGTCGCGATACTGCCCGGAGTCGATGCGATCGATCACCCTGGCCAGGGCTACGGTGAGATCGGCCACCCGGAACGAGTGGCCGGAGGTCGTCGGGTCGCGCTGCTCGATGGCGGTGACGGCGGCGGTGACGAATCCTTCGAAGAGCCGCTCGATCGATTCGTAGAGCAGATTGTTCTCGACCGCCACCGCGGCTTGGCCGGCCAATGAGCGCATCAGAGCGACAGTCTCCTCGTCGAACGGAACGACTTCCCGGGGAACGGAGGACGCCGTAAGCCGTGCCGGCGCATCGGCGCGCTTCCGGTTGATCAACTGCAAGACGCCGATGACTTCGCCGGCGTGATTGGTCATGGGAAACACGAGGAGCGACTTCGTAAGGTACGCGTTCTTCTCATCGAACGAGCGGTTGATGGTGTACTCCGCAGTCTCCGGCAGGTTGTAGGCGTCATCGATCACCAGCGTTTCGCCGGTGAGGGCGACGAAGCCGGCCAGACTCTTGCGGGTGATGGGCAGGATCTTTTCTTCGAATGACTCGACGTCGATCGAGTCGTTCTGGGCCAGCTTCCAGCGCAGCACCTTCTCTCCGTTCACTTCGTCGAGCAGGTAGAGCGACCCGGCGTCAGCCCGTGATAACTCGCGCGCCTTCCCCAGAATCTTGGTGATGAGCACCGAGTGATCGCGCTCCGTGGAGAGAGCGATGCCCACCTCATTGACTTCGCGAAGCTCGCGCGTGCGGTCGGAGAGCTGCCGCTCGAGCTGATCGGCGCGCATTTTCTGGTAGAGGAACTGGTAGGCCCTCTTGACGGCATTCAGCAGAACCGGCGGCGAGGGACTTTGCGCCAGATGAAAATAAACGCTCTCGTCGGAAAGCCAGCAGGGCTGTTCGGCCAGGCCGATTCCGACCACCGCCGTACGAGAACCGAGGGCCGCCGGCGAGCGCCCATTGCCGCTCATCCCGGCGTCCACCAGCAAGACGCGCAACGCTCCGTTGTCCGGCGGCAGATGCTCCAGACTCTCCACCGCGCGCGACGAAATTGACTCCCGCGTCAGAGCGTCCGCGTAGCGGGCGATCGGGAAATCCTTAGGGTGTATGAGTGTCAGCGTTGGCATCACCGACCCCGGGGGCAACCGTAGCCAGTACCGTGTTCTTCCCTGAGCACGGAACCCGCCTTAGAATCGCCGCCGAGTCCGGTAATTATCGCACCGATTGCAGGAGAATGATGTTGAAACGGCGGGTGTTGTCGCCCCCATAACCGCTGAGGAGGTGCCGCTTTGGCAGCCTATACGACGGAGACCATCACGCCCAAATACCACGAGGCGCTGGTGGCCTGGCAGAAGAAGAATTTCCCTGAAATGGAGTTCCTGGAAAGGAACTGGAGCAAGTATTACCCCACCCAGACGCCATATCAGCTGTTTGCAAAAATTGGAAAACTGAGCTCTGACGCCATCCAGTATGGCCGTATGGCCGGCCAGCCGCGCTTCGAGAAAGCCGGCGATATGGTCGGGAACATGTTCTACACCGCCCGCGACATCATCCGCGCCCAGGCATCCACCGAGCTGGGCTCCATCCAGCAGCATCGACTGACCCTGGAAGAGGCGCCCACCGACGCCATGAAGATCTCCATTCTCCGGATCATGGCCGAGGAGCTGCGCCACGGCTATCAGATGTTCTGGGTGTTCGATCACGACGCCTCCTGGAGAAAGCCGGGGCATCCGGACGTGGCGAAGGAGACGATGGACGAGCTGCTGACGATGCAGCTCGGCAATCACGTCCTCGATGCGTTCAACATCCCCTTCTTCAACTTTCTCGACAATGTGATCTTCGCCACGTCCATCGATCTGGTGGGCAAGTATCAGCTCGAAATGCAGAAGGTCTTCTCCTACGCGCCGATGGCCAGGTCGATGAGCCCGATGCTTTCGGAAGAGGGCTACCACATCGGATCCGGACGCGGCTTCCTCAAGGAGTTGGGAATCGGCGCCACGACCGATCGCGGACGCTACTCGATCGAGGAGATTCAGAAAGCGATCAATGCCTGGATTCCCCGTGGGCTGGAGATGTTCGGCAACGAGCGGGGAGGCGAGACGGCGATGGCCTTCGGTTTCAAGGATCGCAACAACGGCACCGCGCAGAGCGAGTACTACAGCGAGGTGCGCGAGGTGGTCGAGCTGGTAAACGTGGAGATCGCCCGAACTAAGGTGAAGGACATGACCGCTCCCGACGCGCGCAGCCTCGTGCGCGAAGTGCAGGACACCGCCGAGACAATCCAGGGAGTCTCGCCACGCGACCTGCTGTACATCCCCGATCCGAAGTTTTTCCGGCACCGCGGCATGGAGGAGATCATCTTCATGCCGTACGACGTTCACGGCAATCTGATCACCGAAGACGGCGGCCGCCCCGTGGGCGGCGAAAAGTATCTCGCCTATCTGAAGAGCGTGCTACCCGATTACTACCTGGCGACGAAAGACTTCGCCAAGTACCGAGAAGGCCTTCTCGGGCGCGAAGCGCCGCAACCAGGGAAAAGCTACGGGTGGTAGGAGCGAGCAGCGAACAGCGAGCAGCGAGCAGCGAGCGAGACTCTCGAAGCATGGTAGCGATTCGGTAAACTGCTCGCCGCTCGCCGCTCGCTGCTCGCGTCCCCCGTGCTACCCTTCCGCGCGCATGTCGCGCAAACTGTTGCTGCTGTTTTTTTTCCTTGTCGTTGCTTGCGGAAAGTTGAAAGAGCTTCCCACCGGTCTGGGAGGCGGCGAGCCGATCGATCCGACAGCGACATTCACCCGCGTTCAAAACGAGATTTTCACCCCCACCTGCGCCGCCATCGGCTGTCATGATCGCCTCGGCCGGCAGGAGAGTCTGATTCTCGTCGCCGGCGAGGCGTACGCGAACACGGTCGGCCGAACCAGCATCGAGATGCCGCAACTAGCTCGTGTACAACCGGGCGACGTCGCCAATTCCTACCTCTATCGCAAGATCGTCGGGTCGGGGATCACCGGCGATCGCATGCCGCAAGGCGGACCCGTTCTCAACGATACACAGATCAAACTGGTGCGCGATTGGATTCGCCGAGGAGCGCCCAATGATTGAAGAATGCAGAATGGTGAATGCAGAATGCAGAATCAGGCGCAGATTGCGTTTCTGCATTCTGCATTCTGCATTCTGCATTCTGCTGATCGCTCGCGTTGCACATTCACAAGATCGATACACGCCCGTCCCTCCCCTTCCCCTCGGCGACACGCTCCTGTCGCTCCCGACATCGCATATACCGTCTGAGGGGACCTGGGAAGTGAAGTTCACGCATCGATTCAACCAATCCCTCGATCAGGGGAACTTCAGCGATCGCGTTCACTCTCTCTTCGGGCTGGACAGCAACGCCGACGTGGCCATCGGGATG
This sequence comes from Acidobacteriota bacterium, assembly GCA_003223635.1. Taxonomy (GTDB): domain Bacteria; phylum Acidobacteriota; class Thermoanaerobaculia; order Gp7-AA8; family Gp7-AA8; genus QHVS01. The sequence continues at coordinate 39,663 of QHVS01000115.1, forward strand.
TCGTATGTGTTTCGACCGGACCTGCAGATTTCCGTGCTGCGCAGCAACGCGCTCGACGACATCGAGACCGCGGCGAAGTTCGTCGTCTTCCAGCAAGCTGCAGCGTTTCCGGCGTCGTTGGCGATTCGAGGCGGCGTTGACTGGCGGACGGAAGCGAATCTGACGGATCGTACGTCGCTCTTCGCGCAAGCGATCATCTCGCGCAAGTTCGGTCGTGCCGAAGTATTCGCCGTGCCGACGTACGTTACGAACGCCGGGCGGGCGGTGGCGGGCAACACTTCCGGCGCCCTCTTCCAGCACGCGGTGAATGTGCCGGTCGGAATCGCGGTGATGGTGATGCCGGCGCTCAGCATCGTGGGCGAATTCGTGGCTAAAAACCGCGATCTCCCCGACACCATCCATGCCGATTACGGGTGGGCGGTGGGGCTGAAGCGCGCCATCGGCGGCCACTACTTCGAAATTCTGATCACGAACAACAACGCTACACACGTCGACCAGTACGTCACCAGCACGTACATGGGATCGCGCCTTCGGCGCAGCGATCTCCACCTCGGGTTCAACATCGAGCGCCGCTTCGGAAAACACGCCCCGTAACCTATTGTCCCGCCCGCATCTCCACGATGGCCGCCAGTTTGCAAAATAACAAGCCGCAATGCGTTGTCCGGAGTGCCACACCCAGAACGAAGCAAACGCGACAGCGTGCTCTTCGTGCGGGCTGCTCCTGTTCAAAGCGATACCTCCCAAGCGCCGTAGCGAGGACTTCGCGTCGCAGAAACGGCGGTCGGGCGACCAGCTCGTCACTTGTCAATTCTGTGGCGGGGATATTCAGGGGAGCGCGATCCGCTGCAAGCATTGTTCGGAGATCGTCAACGAGCCTTACTACCGCGAGAGAGCACAGCGTTTGCGGGCGCGAGTCAATTACGCGAGTTGGGTGGCCTACCTATTCGGCCTCGCCGCGCTGCTCGTCTTCCGTCCGGTCGGATTGCTGTCGATCGCCACGGGACTGCTGCTCTCCATCGCCTACTACGCAATTTCAGTTGAACCGCCTGACTCGCCACGGCGCGGGAAGAAAAAGATCGGCTTTTGGCAGCGACTGAAGCGGCAACTCAAGATGGAGCGCGTAGCCATTCCGATCCCGAATCTACACGGCAAGAAGCTCGTCTTCGTCGGCACGCCGCTCGTGGCTGCGTTGATCGGGTACTCAGCGAATATCTTCCTTCTGCAGGAACCGATGAACGACGTCCTGCGCCAGAGCGCCGCCTTCCAGGGGATGGAAGTCTCGGCGCACTACGAGTACTGGGTCGTGCCGGGCGTGGTCGTCTATGACCTTCGCCAGCTCGGCATCCGACAGACGCCCATCGACGTTCACACGGCCTTCCTGGAGTTCGCCAAGAAGCTCCGAGCGAAGAGGTACAGCCGGGTCGACGTTTCCTACCGCGGCACTACTAAGTTCCAGATCGATGGCGCTTCGTTCCGCCGGCTGGGCGACGAATACGCCAAGCGCAACTTCGACTTCGTCTTGTATCGATTCCCGCGGCTGTTCCACTCCGTCGGAGCACAGCCCCCGTTCTCTCCTTCGGATCGCGACGCGCTGGTCCAGTTCCACAAGCATTGGTACGGCACTCCGTCCCGCTCCAGTTCCTTCAGCAACGAAAAGCTATCGTGGAACTGATAGGCCTTCATGCCGATCGACCGGGCGCCAAGGACGTTCTCGATCAGGTCGTCGATGAGGATGGCCTGCTGTGGAGGGGCGCCGATGACTTCCAGAGCGCGGCGGAACAACTCCGGATCAGGTTTCGCGCAGTGGAAGCGGTGCGAAAAGATGAAGCGATCGTCATCCTGGAAGAGGTGGGCATATTTCCGGGAGATGACTTCGGCGTGCACTTCGTTCGAATTCGAAAGAAAGGCCACTCGATATCGCTGCCGGACGCGATCCAACAGCTCTTCGATGCCGGGCATGGGCCCTTCAAAGAAATCGGACCACGTCTGGCGCAGGTCGGCGGCCGAACCGCGATATCCGGCGCGACCCCTAAGAAACTCATGGAAATCGGCGAAGGTGATCGCTCCTCGCTCCAGATCGCGATAGCCACCCGCGCTTTCGAGCAGCTCGACCAGCTCGTCGCGTTTGATCGAGGCCAGCTTGCAGATGTTCTCCATCACGCGCTCGTAGGCGAGCTTGATCACCGTGTTGCCGAGATCAAGGACGATCCAGGTTTGTTCGGGCATCGTGAGTTAACGGTGTAACGGTTAACGGTTAACGGTTAACGGTGCCAAAGGCTCTGCCACCGTTACACCGTTAACCGTTATACCGTTAACCTACATCCTGAACACGCCAAAGCGCGGCGGTGCGATGCGCGCGTTGTAGGCAATGGACAGTCCCAATCCGAGGTAGGTGCGGGTTTCCGCGGGATCGATGATGCCGTCATCCCACAACCTGGCGGTGCTGTAGTAGGGATTGCCTTCCTCTTCGTATTTTTGAAGCACGGGATCGGCGATGGAGCGCTCCTCATCCGCCGAGAGCTCCTTCCCCTCGCGCTCGAGCTGTTCGCGCTTCACAGTGGTCAGCACGCCGGCGGCCTGCTCCCCTCCCATGACGCTGATCCGCGCGTTGGGCCACATCCAGAGGAATCGCGGCGCATAGGCTCGTCCGCACATGCCGTAATTTCCAGCGCCAAACGAGCCGCCGATGATCACGGTGAATTTCGGTACGGTGGAATTCGCGACGGCGTGCACCATCTTCGCGCCGTCCTTGGCGATTCCACCGCGCTCGTATTGCTTGCCGACCATGAAGCCGGTGATGTTCTGGAGAAAGACCAGCGGGATGCGGCGCTGGTTACAGAGCTCGATGAAGTGCGTGGCCTTGAGCGCCGACTCCGAGAAGAGCACGCCGTTGTTGGCCAGGATGCCGACTTTGTAGCCGAAGATGCGGGCGAAACCGGTGACCAGGGTGATCCCGTATCGCTCTTTGAATTCCTGGAACCGCGATCCATCGACGACGCGGGCGATCACCTCGCGGGCATCGTATGGCCGCCGGATGTCCCGGGGAATGACGCCGTAGATCTCTTTCGGATCGTGGAGTGGCGGCTCGGCTTCCACGAGCGTCTTCGGCTCTCGCTTTTCGAGTTTGAGGTTTTCGACGATGTTCCGGACGATGGCCAACGCGTCGTAGTCATCTTGCGCCAGGTGATCAGCGACGCCGCTGATTCTGGTGTGCACGTCAGCGCCGCCGAGCTCTTCGGCGGTCACCACTTCGCCAGTCGCCGCGCGAACCAGCGGCGGTCCGCCCAGAAAGATCGTCCCCGTGCCTTTGACGATGACCGCTTCGTCGGACATGGCCGGCACGTAGGCCCCGCCGGCCGTACACGTTCCCATGACCGCCGCGATCTGCGGGATCTCGCGCGCCGACATCACCGCCTGGTTGTAGAAGATGCGGCCGAAATGTTCGCGATCGGGGAAGACATCCGCCTGCAGCGGCAGGAATGCGCCGCCGGAATCGACGAGGTAGATGCAGGGGAGATTGTTCTGCAGCGCGATTTCCTGGGCCCGCAGATGCTTCTTCACGGTGATCGGAAAATACGTTCCCCCCTTCACCGTCGCGTCGTTGGCGATGATCAGGCACTCGCGCTGCTGCACGCGTCCGACGCCGGTGATGATTCCCGCCGCCGGTGCCTCGTCGTCATACATTCCGTTCGCCGCCAGCGGCGACAGCTCCAGAAACGGCGTGTCGGGATCGAGAAGCGCGGCGATGCGATCGCGCGGCGGAACTTTCCCCTGCTCGGTGTGGCGGGCCAGATATTTCGGTCCACCGCCTTGCCGGGCCGTGGCCACTCTCTCGTTGAGCGCGCGAACCAGCGACTCCAATCGCTCGCGGTTGAGGCGGAACTCGTCGGACGACCGGTCGACGTGTGTGTCCAGCGGCTCCATGCGATTCAGCGCGACTGCACGCCGCTGCGGATGGCGTTCACCGCGGCCGTGGTGGTCGTGCCGGGAAGAAAAATCTCGCGGATGCCCAGCTTCTTCAGCCTGGGGATGTCCTGCTCGGGAATGATGCCGCCGGCGAACACGGCGATGTCCTCGCCCCCCTCCTCCTTCAACAGACGCATGATCTCCGGAAAGAGAACGTTGTGCGCGCCGGACAGAATCGACAAGCCGATGGCATCGACGTCTTCCTGAATGGCCGCTGAGACAATCTGCTCGGGAGTCTGCCGCAGGCCGGTGTAGATCACTTCCATCCCCGCATCGCGCA
>QHVS01000026.1 GCA_003223635.1 Acidobacteriota bacterium
AAAATAATCGCCGCGGCAAAGACCGCAGCGCTGACTCTCGCGCGAATCTCGCGCGAAGTCCTGCTCCCACCATTTCCCATGCGGTCGGGATTATAGCGAGAACGTCCGGCAGACAAGGGGATAGTTAGCGTCGAATCGGCCGAGCATCGCTGAAAAGCGGTCAGGTTTGGAGCGGGCGACGGGACTCGAACCCGCGACCTTGAGCTTGGGAAGCTCCGACTCTACCAACTGAGCTACGCCCGCCCGATGGGGAGGCGATTGTACCGCACGCGATTTACATCGGCGAGATGTTCTCCGTGAACATTCGGATGAACGGTCCGCTCGGAGCATCGAAGTATCCGATTCCGCGGATCGTCACCGGCTCAGTCGATCGCATGGATCCGCCGCGGGAGTATCCCCACACCGAGATGGTGAACGTCGAGGTGCTGTTCGGCGGGATGGTCACGTTCATCGGGCTTGACGTATTGCGGATCACGTACGCGCCCGATCCGATCGTCTGCAGCTCCACCCTGCTCAATTTGATCGGCTGGTTCGTCGGATTGGCGACCGTAAGCTGATATTGAATGTTGATCGGTCCGGAAAAGTAATAGACATCGCTCGACGTGTTCAGCGGCACCAGGTGAATGGCCACATTCGGTCCTGAAGATGACTTCTGACTCGAGCTGCAGGACACGAGGAGGAAGAGGGCAAGAACGGAAAGCGCCTTTTTCATGGGGAACCTCCGCTTTGCGTGGTGTGCAAGACGGATGCGCTAGGACGAGACCGCCGGCGATCAACGCCGTCGCCATCGAGATGGCCAGGGCGATGGTCGCTGCGTGTTGATGTGGCGCGATCGAATCCTGCTGCATTCCCGGCTATGTAGACCAACGGCGTCATCGCTCTCACCCCGATCAACAACATCAGAGCGATCCGAAGGAGGTCGCGGCGGCGGCGGAGAACTCCCGCCGCCGCCGACGCCGCTCCGCCAAGACTGAGGACCGGCGGGAAGTGCGTCAGAATGAGATGCAGGTGAGCGAAATTCATTTCCTGGCACTCACTCGACGTTGATGACCATCTTCATGTTTCCGTGGCCCGAGCCACAGAAGTGATCGCAGATGGCTACGAAGCGGCCTGCCTTTTCCGGTGTGATGGTGACTTCGGAAGGATGATCGGGGGTCAGGTCCAGTTCAATCTCTAGGTCCTTCTGATAGAAGCCGTGATCGCGGTCCTGCGCGGACACGCGGAGCGTAACTGGCTCGCCGCGCTTGAGCGTGATCTGGTTTGGGGTGAACTCGAAGCGCTTTGCCGAAATGGAGACCACTTGCGGCTGCGATTCCTGCGCCTTGAGACGGATCGCGGCGGTTATTCCGATGATGAGTAGTGAAAGGGCGATGGTGATGGATCGCTTCATAAGGATGCTCCTGGTCTGGAAATCTGTTGGACGCCATCGGTGCCGGCGTATTCGCGAAGCGTGAGCTCGACGTCGTCGACACCGAGAGCAGGGCGCTGGTTGGGGCCTGACCGCTCGGCGAGCAGTTGCAGGCCGAGGTTCTTGAAGGGCTTTTCCTTGTCGAAGGCCACCGGCTTCTTGTCGCTGACCGTAGTGGGATCGGGAAAGGCGAAGATCAGCGAGCGCGATGCGTAGTGCGTGGCGTGCTCGGTCTCATGCACGTCGTGCCGATGGATGTGGCCGTAAAGAACCGTTACGTTCTCGTGGGGAGAGAGGACGTTGAGCACCTCGTCGCCGTCGCGCGTGAACCACTCCCAATCGGGCCGCAGATCGAACAGCGGACGATGAGTGAAGACGACGATGGGAGCTGTGTGCGGGTAGCGCGCGATGTCCCGCTTGAGCCACTCGATCTGCGCGGCACCGACCGCCGGCTTGCCGCTCGACACATTATCGAGGGCGATGAAATGGACGCCCCGGTGATCGAACGAGTAGTGCGTCTCGCCGAAGAACTGCCGGTACAGCGCGCCGCCGTCCAGCGCTGCATCGTGCTCACCCGGCACATACATCACCTTCTTTGACTTCAGCCGGCCAGTGATGTCCTTGAAGAGCTGCATGCGCTTTTCGTGCTCCCCGGGAGTCTCCGATTCATGAGTGAGGTCACCCGTGAAGAGAATTAGCTCGGGCTGCGGGTTGAGGCCGTTGATCACCTCGATGGCCCGCTCGAATGCTTTCGTCCCCGTCGGATTGGACGGCCCCTGGAATCCGACGTGCGCGTCGCTGAGCTGCACGAGGTTGAACGGCGAAACTTCCTCGCCGTTCTGCCTGCGGAACCAGTTGCGCACACGAGCAACAGGAGTTCCGCCGGCCGCCAGGGCAGGGGCGAACGAGATCAGCGCTCCGACGCCGAGAGACATGCCGGAGACTTTGAGAAATTTGCGTCGATCAAGGGGTCGGTCCATCTGCACCTCCAAATTGCGGTCAAGTGCAGAACTCGCCGGGAGGCCATTTGGTCCCGTAGCGCCAAGCCGTAACAGAAAGTTGCTTAGCTGACGATCGCCGCCTCGCCCGTCACTTCCTCGAGCTCGGCTTCTTCAGCCACCCACTCCTGCGTGCGGAACGCCCCTTCCCATCGCGCGATCACAACGGTGGCCAGGCAGTTTCCGATCACGTTGACTGCCGTGCGGGCCATATCCATCAGCTCGTCGACACCGAGGATGACGATCACTCCCTCGGCTGGCAGATTGAAGGAACCGACGGTGCCCAGCAGGATGACCATCGCCGCGCGCGGCACACCGGCCACTCCTTTCGAGGTCAGCATCAGCGTCAGCATCATGATCACCTGCTGAGTCCAGGTCAGATGGATTCCTGCCGCCTGCGCGATGAATATCGAGGCCAGCGCCAGATAGAGCGTGGTGCCGTCGAGGTTGAAACTGTAGCCGGTCGGTAAAACGAATCCGACGATTCGCCGCGGGACGCCCATGCGCTCCATGTTTTCCATCGCTTTTGGCAGCGCGGACTCCGAGGACGTCGTGGCGAAGGCGATGGTGGCCGGCGTTTTCACCGCGCGGAAAAAATCTCCGATGGGAACGCGAGCGATGATCGCCACCGGCAGCAGGATCAGGCAGACGAACACGATCAGCGCGCCGTAGAGCGTGCCCACAAGCATGCCCAGATTCGTCAGCACGCGAAGCCCGGAATGGCCGACCGTATTGGCCATCGCTGCCCCTACTCCGATGGGCGCGAACTTCATGATGAACTCGGTGAAGCGGAACATGATGTCGGCCAGCGACTGGCACCATGCGATAAACGGTCGGGCCCGTTCGCCGATGCTGGTCACCGCCAGGGCGAAGAGAACGGAGAAGACGACGATCTGCAGGACGTCGCCGTCCGCCATGGCTTTGAGGATCGACGATGGAGCGAGATGCTGGATGATGTCGCCGAACTTCTGCGGCTTGGCTGGAGGATCGGGGGCGGTGAGGCCTTTGCTCACCGCATCCGCGGCCTGCGCCGCCTTCGCCGCAGCGGTGGCAGCATCTCCGCGCGTCGCAGCGGCGTTCGCCTCATCAGCGAGTTTCTTGGCCTGATCGGCGAGGACGGATTTGTCCACCGGCCTGGCCACACCGCTGAGCGACACGCCGACACCCGGCTTCGTCAGATTGACCGCCACCAGGCCGATGATCAAGGCGAAGGTCGTGACGATCTCGAAGTAGAGAAGCGATTTGACACCGATCCGCCCAACCTGCCGGATATCGCCCGTGCCGGCGATGCCGATCACCAGCGTGGAGAAGATCAGCGGCGCGATGATCGACTTGATCAGGTTCAGGAACAGCAGGGAGAGGGGTCGCACCGCGATTCCCCACTCCGGCTTCAGCCATCCGAGGAGCACACCGACAATCAGACCGATAAAGATCTTGGTCGTCAGCGACACTTTGGGCAGCGCCATGCGCGGCGAAGTGTAGCAGCGGTCGTTTCTGTCTTGACCGCTCCGCGGCAGCAGAGGTATGTTCCCGCCATCGCCCTCAACGTTCGCTCCCAATTGAAAGGGGACTCAATGCGCCGCACTCTCCTGGTGGTTCTTCTCATCTCTCTGTCGTTGGTGTCCACCGTCGCGCTCGCGCAGTCGCAGGCCACCACGGGCGTGATCGAAGGAACGGTGACTGACGCCTCCGGCGCAGCGCTGCCCGGTGTGACTGTGATCATGAAAAACACGGCCACGAATTTCGAGCAGACCGCGATAACCGATCGAGCCGGCCGCTTCCGCGGCGTGCTGTTGCCGCTGGGGCCATATCAGGTCACCGCCACGCTGGAAGGCTTCGCCACCTACGTGGCCAAAGGCATCGACCTCGGCCTGGGCCAGACGCTGACCGTCCCCATTACCTTGAAGACGGCGGCCATGTCCGAACAGATCGTGGTCACCGCGGCGGCCCCTCTGATTGAGACGGCCCGTACGGAAGGAGCGACGCGGCTCGATCAGAAAGCCGTGGAGGGCCTCCCGAACAACGGCCGCAACTTTCTCGATCTGACCAAACTCACGCCCGGAGTAGCCATCGTGCAGGGGCCGGACGGCGACGAGTTGTCCGTCAACGGTCAGAAAGGAATCGAGAACAACATTTCCGTCGACGGCGCGGACTTCAACAATCCTTTCTTTGGCGAACAGCGCGGCGGGCAGCGTCCTGCCTTCACCTTCAATCTCGATTCGGTGAAGGAGATGGTGGTCATCGGCGACGGCGCACCCGCGGAGTTCGGGCGTTCGACATCCGGCTTCGTGAACGTCATCACCAAGTCAGGGACGAACGATATGCACGGCACGGCGCATGGCGTGCTAAAGAATGACTCGCTGAGCTCCCACGGCAAGAAGCCAGACGGCAGCGCGGCACCGAAGTTCAGTTCCAGCCAGACGCAGACCGGCTTCACCCTCGGCGGCCCACTGCAGCGCGACAAGCTGTTCTACTTCACTGCGTTCGATTTTCAACGCGGCCGTTCCACCAAGCAGACGGACCCCACCCGCATCGAGCAGCGCGTGGTGGACGCTTTCGCCAGTCTCGGCAGCCCGTTGGAAAACGGCCCGATTCAGCGCACCAACGATGCGCGAGTGTTCCTGGGGAAAGTCGATTGGAACGCCAGCGCGAAAAACCTGGCTACCTTGCGTTACAGCTACACGTGGTCCGATCAGAAGAACGGCACGTTCGACGTCGACTCCTGGGGCCGCAGCGCCAACGCAGACGAGCGCGACTCATCGCATGCGCTGACCGGCTCGTTAATCAGCACCGTCACTAACAACGTGCTGAACGAGTTCCGCTTCCAGACGGCGCGGGAGAATCGGCCGCGACCCTACGACGGGCCAAACATCACGGGGCAGAGCCGGCCGCTGCCTGACACAGCGTTCGACTTCGGCAAGGGCTATCGCTTCGGCGAGCCATTCTTCATCCCGGTCAAGTATTACGACACCCGACTCCAGTTCAATGACAACGTGTCGTACTTGCGCGGCGCGCACGCAATCAAAGCAGGCGTGGAGTACAACCGGGTCAGCTCAGTTCAAACATTCATCGGTTTCGCCAACGGCCGCTACATCTTCGATTCGACCGACGGCTTCCTTAATTACCTGCGAAATCCGAAATATGTGGAGTGCTCGAACGGAACGACATCGGAGACCGGCGCCTGCCCGGCCGGAGCGGACATCACCGGGCCGGTGTTGCTCTACTTGCAGCAGGCCGGCGCAAACGGACTCACCGTCGAGCAGGCGGGCACGCAGAGCATTCCCCAGACGGAGCCTGCGGTATTCGCGCAGGACAGTTGGCAAGCGACACCTAACCTGAATGTGCAATATGGGCTGCGTTGGGAAGCGCAGCTCGAGCCCGACCCGATCACGCCGCCCGATCAGGTCTTCTACGCGCCATTCATCGGAAAGACGGTGAAGGGACAGGAGTTTCCCTCCAACGGCAAGATTCCCTCGGATCGCAAGATGTGGCAGCCGCGCCTGGGCATCGCCTGGATGCCGAGCGGCCACCCCAACTCAGTGCTGCGCGCCAACGCCGGCATCTACTACGGCCGCGTGCCGGGACTGACCCTGGCGTCATCGCGGTCGACCAACGGCACGCGCGGCCAGACGCTCTTCCGCAACAGCGCGCTCACAGGCATTCTCGGTCCGGTACCTGCCTATCCCAATCTGATTCCGCAGTCGCAAATCGGCGCTCCATTCCTTCCCGACGTCTTCGTCTTCGATCGACACTTCCAGAATCCGCGCACGAAGGCGGCCAGCATCTCCTGGGAGCAGGAAGTCATTTCTGATTTCGCCGCACTGGTGAAGTACAACTACGCGAAGGGTGATCACATCACTCGGTTCATCAACCGCAACGATCCGCTCCTCGGATCGCCATGGGGCACGGGCCTGCCGCCGGGCGGAGCGAACGGCATCAACACTCTGACCACGGTTGAATCGTCCGCGCGCAGCCTCTACAACGGCGTCACGCTGGGCCTTACCAAGCGTCCTTCGCATCGCATGCAGTTCCAGGTTTTCTACACGTACTCGAAGGACAAGTCTGATGACGACAACGAGCGCGATCCGTTCACCTTCCGCTACGCGAAGGTCACCGATCTGGCGGCGGAGTACGGCTACTCGGACCGTGATCAACGTCATCGGGTGAACAGCTGGCTGCTTTGGAACGCGCCGGCCGGCCTGGATGTCAACTTTCGCTACTCATATCGCTCAGCACAGCCGAAGTCGATCACAGCGTCAGGCGCTGATGCGAACACGCCGCAGGACCGCATCAACCCGGACGGCAGCGTTACGCGCCGCAACCTGGGCCGGAAGGACAATCAGTTCTCCTCGCTCGACATGCGGATCTCCCGTGGATTCCCTGTCGGGGGAGTGACCATCGAGCCGGCGATTGACGTCTTCAATCTGTTCAACAGTAAGAACCTGAAGCGGCCGGAGGTCACCAACCTCATCTTCAATTTTGACGGCACAGTGCAGAGCGGCCTGGGCGATCCACGCCAGGCGCAGGTGGCACTAAGGGTTCTTTGGTAGAGCCCCTCACCCTGCCCTCTCCCCGCCAAGCGGGGAGAGGGTTCTCGAGCGCCGCGTGACGGCGTTGCTCCGCGCCGTGCTCTTCGACTGGGACGGCACATTGCTCGACTCGGCGGAGGCGAGCTACCACTGCTACGTGCGTTTGTTCTCCGATTTCGGGATCCCGTTCGGTCGCGCTGAGTATCAGCGAACTTATTCTCCGGACTGGTATCACACCTTCCGCTGCGTCGGTTTGCCGGAGGAGCAGTGGGCCGATGCCGACCAGCGCTGGCTGTCATACTTCGCCGAGGAGCGGCTCACGCTTGCAGGCGACGTGCACTACGCACTCGATCGTCTCGATCGGCATGGAATCACCAAAGCGATCGTCACGAGCGGAAGCCGCAATCGCGTGACACGCGAGCTGGTCTCGCATGGGATTGACCATCACTTCGAGTACGTCGTGTGCGGGACCGATGTCGAACAGAAAAAACCGCACCCCGCCGCCTTGCGGCTCTGTCTCGCTCAGCTCGGAATCTCTGCCGAGAAGGCGGCATACATCGGCGACAGTCCGGAAGACGTGCTGATGGCGCGCGCGGCGAATGTGTTTTCGATCGCCGTCCGCGGCGCATATCCGAACGTGGCTGCCCTGGAAGCGGCAAAGCCCGATCGCATCGCGGACAACCTGACCGAAGCGGTTGACTGGCTGCTCGCTACTTCCTTTTGATCGGAAGCTTGGCCGTGGTGGCCTCGAGCATGATCCGCGAGCGGCCCTTTTGGACCGGCAGCTTGGCGTACACCTGCGTCGACAGAATCGAGGCGTGACCCAGGATTTCCTGCACTTCGCGGATGTCGGTGCCGCTGGAGACGAGCATGGCGGCCATGGTGTGCCGCAGCGAGTGCGGAGTGATATGCCGTTTGATCTCTGCCAGACGGACGTGCTTCTTGAAGATGTTCTCGATCGAGTAGATCGTCAGGCGCGTTCCGGAGCGTCCGACGAAGAGGGCCTGCGTGTCGAGCTTCCGCAGGCTGCGCAGATCGAGATACGTGAGCAGCGCGGTGAGGAGTCCGTCGGAGGTGATGGCCACCATGCGGCCGCGCGTGGCCCTGCCGGTGATCTGGATCTGCCGTTTCAGTAGATCGACAGCGGCGACGTCGAGCGCCACCAGCTCGCCGATGCGAATGCCAGTCGAGAAAAGGAGCTCCAGGATGACGTCGTCGCGAACCGCGCAGAAGTAACGGTTCCGACCGCCGGCCGACTGATCGCGCGAGCCGGAGTGCTGTTCGATCTGCTCCTTCGGCGCGGCGAGCAGCGAGCGCACTTCGCGCGGCGAGAGCACCACCGGCACGCGGTTCTCCACCGGCCGCTTGATCTTCAGCTTGCGCGCCGGCGACTCGGTGACGATCCCCTTCTCTTCGAGGTACCGGAAGAAGACCTTGAGCGCCGCGACTTTGCGACGGATCGACGTGTCGCGGTACGGTCCGGTGCCGAGCTTATCGAGGTACTGCTCGAGATGCTCCGGCGTGATGTCCACCATCTCGGCGTCGCTCACGTGAAAGTGAAACTGGCTGAGATCGGACTGATATGCGCGGATGGTGCGATCCGACAGATTCCGCTCGACCTGCCCGTGCTGCAGGAAGTCGGCAATCGCCTCTTGCACATTCATTGTGGCCACTCTTTGCACTCGCTATGGGGGGACTTCACGAAGTCTTATGTCCCGGCGCGCCGAAGTCAAGAATTATTTGTTCGTTCGTTATGCTGTGAAAGCATGCCAGAATAACTTTTGGCGATGCGAGGCCAGAGGCTCTTCGTACGGCCGATCGATCGAAACGATCACGACTCCGTGCGCACATTTATGCAGCAGCACGGCGATGCTTCGGCGGTGCCTGAGTGTGGATTGGTGGGAAAGCTGGTCGGAGAGCTGGTCGCGGTGATGTCGATCCGGGTGACCGGCGATGCGATCCGCATCGAGGACCTGCTGGTGGCGCCGGAGCTTCGCCGAAAGCGGATCGGGCGGGTCATGCTGGAGGAGCTGAGCGGCCTCGCCGCAAAGATGGAACGCGATTGGCTCATCGTCGAAAAGGCCCGAGGAGCCAGCGAGTTTTTCAAGCGGATCGGCTTCATCGAGAGCGACAATCAAATGGTACGGAGGGTGCGGCGGTGAACGAAGAATGCAGAAGGCAGAATGCAGAATGCAGAATTGAGAAATTGAGGATTCCTTCATTCTGCATTCTGCATTCTGCATTCAGCATTCTTCTTTTCGCCTGCAGCCGCACCGCCCCCGCCCCACCTCCCCCACCCACCCCCGCCCCGCCCGCCGTCGTCGAGCAGTTGCCGCAGACGCTGGATGAGGCGCGGACTCTGCGCGCCGGTGGAGATCTGGAGAAGTACGAGCGAACGCTGCGAGGGCTGACCAATGCGACGGAGGCGCAGACGCGCGGACGGGCGGCTGCATTGCTCGCTCTCCTCTATCTCGATCAGAAGAAGAACGATGAAGCGCTGACACAGCTCGCGCGCGCCGCCGACGAAGATCGTCCCGCAGCGCCGTGGCTGCGGCTTCGCATGATGGATACTGCCCGCGACGGAGGCCGTTACCCGGATGCCATCTCCGCGGCGAATCGCATCGTCCAGGACAGCCCAACCAGCGCGGCAGCGACGGTTGCCCGGCTCCGGCTGCCGCTCTTGTACGCGCTCGCCGCAGATGTGGCGGCCACCGATGCGGCATACAAAGATGCGTCGAGCATCCCCGTCGACGAGCTGACCGAAGAGGACTTCGTAAATCAGGCTACCGAGCTGGCCAAAGCCGGCAGACTCGAGTTGGCCACGGATCTCCGCATGCGCCTGCTGACGCAGTTTCCGCAGGGGCGATACACCGAGCAGACCTATGACAATCTGGCGAAGGCATCAGGCTCGCCGCTCGATGCGCTCTCCTTCAAAGACGCGTTGGCTCTGGCGCAGCGGCTGGGGAGCGAGGACCGATACGATCAGGCTCTCGATCTCTTCGCCCGAATCGCGCAGCGCTTCCCGGAGGCCAGCACGTCGAAAGAGTACCGCGCTGTCCGCGTGCGCGCTCTGTTCAACTCACGCAACTACCCGCAGCTCCTGAAAGAGACTGAAGACATCCGGCTGAACGATCCGGCTCTGATGCTCATCCGCGCCCGCGCTGCGTGGCGGGAGGATCGCAACGACGAGTTCCTGGCCGGGCTGCGGCAGGTCGAACGCCAGTTCCCGTCGAGCAGTGCGGTCATGGAGGCGAAGCTGCTCCGCGCCAAGTACTACACCATCGACGATCCGAAACTCGATCTGGCCATTCGGAATCTCGAAGAAGCGATCGTCGCCGGTGCCACCGGAAGTGAGGGTGAGAATCTCTGGACGCTCGGATTCACCTATGTTCTGGCCAAGAGATACGACGACGCGCTGAACACGTTCGCCCGATATCAGCGCATGTATCCCGACGGCGACTATCTCACCAATGCGCTCTTCTGGTCCGGGAAGGTGCACGAGAAGCTGGGGCAGAACGATCAGCGCGACGCCGCCTTCCGCGACTTGCTCGCGCAGTATCCGTACAGCTACTACAGCTATCGCGCCCGAGAGCTCATGGGGCTTCCGACGACCGCGCCATCCGTGGTCGCCAACGGGAATGTCTTTCCCGACCTGACGGCGCAGGTCGCCGCAGTACAGGATCCGCGGCTCGATTCAGTCCGAGAGCTCATCTGGCTGGGTCTCTACCGCGAAGCGAGCCGGGAGATGAAAGTCGTGGCGGCAGCGAATCCGGACAACCCCGGCCTGGCATTCATGCTCGCCGACATCTACGTCGAGGGAGGCGAGCCGTTCAAGGCGAATACGCTGGTGCAGCGTCGCTTCCGGCCGTTCGTTCGCCATGGTGGTTCCGGCGTCCCGCGTCGTCTGTGGGAGATCCTCTATCCTCTGAACCACTGGGAGACCATCCGCGCTGAGGCGCAAAGACGGCAGCTCGATCCGTTCCTGATCGCATCGATCATCCGGCAGGAGAGCGACTTCGAGCCGAGCATCGTCTCTCACGCCGGCGCGGTCGGCATCATGCAGATCATGCCTCAGGAAGCGGAGCGGATCGCCGCCGCCGGTGGGTTGCCGGCCCCCACGCGCCAGGATCTGTTTAACCCCAACCTCAATATCGCCATTGGAGTTGCCGAATACGCCCAGAAGCTGAGTGTGATGCAGAACAACGCCATCCTCGCAATCGCGGCCTACAATGCTGGAGAGGAAGCTGTTGGCAAATGGCTTGCTCTCGCGATCGATGATGTTGATTTATTCGTAGACTCGATTCCGTACAACGAGACGCGACTCTATGTGAAGAGCGTCACCCGGAACCGTTACGAGTATCGGCGGATTTATGAGGGGGTCGCAACATATTTGCAGTAGAGGAAGACGGTTTCTTCCACTCCTGTCTATTTCGCTATCGATGCTGATCGCCTCCTCCGCGCAGGCGACCTCGCAACTGCTGCTCAACCGCGACGACAAGCCTTCCGGCGAGTTCACCGGCGTTGTTGAGCTCACCGTTCGGCCCGGATTCGACGATGCTCGGGTAACGATCGTCGTCGATGGGCAGAAATTGGCCGATGGGCTGCGCTCTCCCTATCGCGTGACGGTCGATTTCGGACCGGCACCGGTCGAACACAAGATCAGCGTCACTGCATACGCCTCGGAGAAGAGGCGGGTGCAGTGGCACGAGACGATCAATCGCGGTCACCTGCCGCTCAGCGTCAAACTGCGACCTGTCGATCTGCTCAACCGCATCTTCGACGCAGACGTGACCTCGCCCGCCGACGATCCGGTGCAAGGCGTCGAGGTGTGGGACGCGGGCAAGGTAATCGCCACGGTGACTGCGGCGCCTTACCGCTTCGCGGTTCCGGAACCGAGCTTTCGCCAGCAGTTCGTGCAGGTGACGGCGAAAACCAAATCGGGCGCGGAAGCGGCGGACTTCTGGTCCGGCTCAGGCGACGTTCACGCCGAATCGGTGGAAGTGCGCACCGTACCGATCTTCGTATCCGTCGTCGATGGTAACGGCGTGACGCGCGACGACATCGACCGCTCGCTCTTCCGCGTTCTCGACAACGGCGCCGAAGGGCAGATCCTGGAATTCGGCAAAGCGTTCGATCAGCCGATCTCCATCGCCCTAATCCTCGATGCTTCGTCCAGCATGACCTACTCGATGGAAGACGCGACCAGGGCAGCGCGCGGGTTCGTGCAGCGGACGCTGAAGCAGGGGGACCGGTGCACGATCTTCACCGTTCGCGACGTCCCTCGCCGCGAGGTGCCTCTGACCACGGACCGTGGAGCGATCGAGACGGCCATCACCTCAATACGGGCGGCGGGGCGGACCTCGCTATACGACTCGATCTCCAGCGCGCTCCGAGAGCTGCGCTCGGAGAAGAATCGCCGGGCCATCGTGATTCTCAGCGACGGCGGCGACACCTCTTCAATCCTGACGTTCGATGAGATCGACCGCGTTTCGAAAGAGGCGGGAATCCCGCTTTACTTCATCGCCTTCGACAGCGGCGAGCCGTCCCAGCCGCAGGAACTCGATCGGATGAATTACCTGGCCGGCGAGACCGGCGGCTTCGTCGTGACCGCATCGGCCACCAACCTGCAGGCCAAATACCGCGACATCGAGAAGGACCTTCGCGCCCAATACGCCATCCGTTACCAGATCACCGACCTCGGCGAGCACAACCAGTGGCGCAAGGTGCGCGTGCTTCTGAAGTCGCCGAAGCTGACCGCGCGGACGATCCGCGGATACTTCGCGCCGTAGGTGGAGCGGCGGGCTTTAGCCCGCCGGCGGCCTGAAGGCCGCCGCTCCACTACAATCCGCCCCGCCTTGACTCGCAACGACCCTCTCGTCGCGCAGCTTCGCGCGGAACTCGCCGCCACCCGCCCGTTTCAACGCCTCCTCACCGCGGATCGCCTGGAGATCACCGGCGCGGCGATCGAAGCGCGCGCGCTGCTCATCGCTGCGCTTCAGGAGCGATTGCAGCGGCGCGTCGCCGTCATCGTGCCTGGAGACGCGGCCATCGACGACTTCGAAACGGCGCTGCGGCTGTTTCACCGCGATTCGCTGCGCGTGTCGGCGTACCCCAGCCCCTCGCTGTCACCGTATCAGGAGCTCTCGCCTTCGCTCGGCGTGGTGCGCGAAGAGATCCGCGCGCTGGGCATGGTCACTTCCGGCGCGGTCGACATCCTGATTGTTCCGGCCCGGGCGCTTTTCTCCCGCCTGCCGCCCCGCGATGCCTTCGCCCAGCGCGTCGTAGTGCTGGCCGAGGGAAATGAGATCGAGGCGCACGCGCTGCTGCAGAGGCTCGTGGAGAATGGATTCATCCGCACCGATCTCGTCGGCGAGGCAGGCGAGTTCGCCTTTCGCGGCGGCATCCTGGACATCTTTCCGCCGAACGCGGCAAACCCGGTGCGCGTCGAGCTGTTCGGCGACACGATCGAATCGTTGCGCTGGTTCGACGTCGAAACGCAGCGCTCCGCCGAGCGGGCCGGCGAAGTGACCATCCTGCCCATGATGCATTTCCCTCTGACGCACGGGACGCGCAGCGCGCTGGGCAGGCGCCTCTCCCTCGATTTCATGGATCCGCTCTTCAAGCGCGATGTCGCCGACAAGATCGAGCGGCTCAACGAGCACGGAACATTCCCCGGCGTGGAGAACTACATGGCGGCGGCCACGGAGAGCGTGTCGTTCGCTGAACTGATCGCCGACCGGGAACTCGTCCTGATCGAGCCGGATCAGATCACGACCAGCGTGACCAAATTCGAAGGACTCCTGCGCGCGGAATACGAGGCCGCCGCAGAGCGAGGGCGTGCCGTCTATCCCCCGGAAAAAATCACGGCGCCGGGAGCCGGGATTCTCGACTTCGTTGGCCGCGCCCGTCTGGCGATGAGCGACGTGCACATCGCAGGTCAGCACGGAGACGAATTGCGCCTCGATGCGCCGCAAGTCGATCGCTACACGAATCGCCTGAGCGACTTCGCTACAGACGTGACCGCGGGCCACAACAGCGGACGGCGGCAGCTCTTCTTCGCAGCGACGAAAGGTGGCCGCGAGAAGAGCGAGCGTCTGCTGAAGGAATTCAACATCCCGTTTGCCGACGACTCGAATGCTCTCGGCCCTGAGATCGTCATCACGCCCGGCGCGCTCGCCCGGGGCTTCGATTTCGATGAGATCAACGTCACCGTCTATTCGGAATGGGATCTCTTCGAGCCTCCCACATCCACCCGCGTCGGAAGCAAACGCCGCTCGTCGGACGCGTTTGTCACCGATCTGCGCGACCTCAGAGTCGGCGATTACATCGTGCATGTCGATCATGGCGTGGGCCGTTTTCTCGGACTGCAGCGCATCCCGTTCGGCGATACCGATCGCGAGGTCATGGAGATCGAATACTCCGGCGGCGGCAAGCTGCTGATGCCGATGGAGAATCTGAATCTCATTCAGAAGTACTCCGGCGGCGGCGAGGTCCAGCCCAAGCTCGATAAGCTGGGCGGAACGGCCTGGGCGCGCGCCAAAGCATCGGTCAAGAAGGCGATGCGTGACATGGCCGACGAGCTGCTGAAGCTCTATGCCACGCGTCGGATGGTGCAGGGCCACGCCTTCAGCAAAGACTCGCCCTGGCAGTTCGAGTTCGAAGAGTCCTTCGAGTTCGAGGAAACCGAAGACCAGGCAGCGGCGGTCGATGAGGTGAAGAGCGACATGGAGTCCCGCAAGCCGATGGACCGCCTGCTGTGCGGGGATGTCGGCTACGGCAAGACCGAAGTGGCCATGCGCGCGGCGTTCAAAGCGGTGATGGACGGAAAGCAGGTGGCCATCCTGGCCCCGACCACCATCCTGGCCTATCAGCACTACCGCACGTTTCTGCGACGCTTCGCCTCGTTCCCTGTGACCATTGAGCTGCTTACGCGCTACTACTCGCCCAAAGAACAGAAGGAGATCGTGCGCAAGCTGGAGCACGGCGAGATCGATATCGTCATCGGCACACACCGCCTCCTATCCAAAGACATCGCCTTCCGGGACCTCGGGGTTCTGATCATCGACGAAGAACAGCGTTTCGGCGTGGGTCAGAAGGAGCGGCTGAAGCAGATGAAGAAGGCCATCGATGTCCTGGCCATGTCGGCCACGCCGATTCCGCGCTCGCTGCACATGTCGCTGGTGGGGATTCGAGACATCTCGGTGATCGAGACGCCGCCGAAGGATCGCCTGGCCATTCAAACTGCCGTGGTCCCTTTCACCGACGATTTCATCCGTGAGGCGATCGAATTCGAGGTCGGCCGCGGCGGTCAGGTTTTCTTCGTCCACAACCGCGTGGAGTCGATTTACGCGACCAAGGAGTATCTGGAGACGCTCGTGCCCGGGCTGCGGGTGATCGTAGGTCACGGACAGATGGAGGAGCGAGAGCTGGAGCGGGCCATGCTGGCCTTCATCAATCGCGAGTACGACCTGCTGCTGGCCACCACGATCATCGAGAACGGCATCGACATCCCGGCCTGCAACACCATCCTGATCAATCACGCCGAGCGCTTCGGCCTGTCGCAGCTTTACCAGCTGCGCGGCCGTGTCGGCCGCAGCGACCGGCTGGCCTTCTGCTACCTGCTGGTGCCCAGCGATCGCATTCTGACCAGCGACGCGCGAAAGCGCCTCGCCGCGATCCAGGAGTTCTCGGACCTGGGCGCCGGATTCCGCATCGCGGCCAAGGACCTGGAGATTCGCGGCGCGGGAAACATCCTCGGCGGGGAGCAATCCGGCCAGATTGCCGCCGTCGGATTCGAGATGTACACGAAACTTCTCGAAGAAACGATCCGTGAACTGAAGGGCGAGCCGATCGAGGAGGAAGTCGAGACCTCGATGAACCTCGGCGTCGATATCTACA
Organism: Acidobacteriota bacterium; assembly: GCA_003223635.1. Classification (GTDB taxonomy): domain Bacteria; phylum Acidobacteriota; class Thermoanaerobaculia; order Gp7-AA8; family Gp7-AA8; genus QHVS01. Next base: position 15,834 of record QHVS01000026.1, read on the forward strand.
TCCCGCACGAATACATCGCCGACGAGAACGTGCGCATCATGTTCTACAAGAAGATCGCCTCGGCCACCACCGATGCCCGTCTGGAGGAGATCCGCAACGAGATGCGCGACCGCTTCGGCGCCCTCCCCGTAAACGTGGAGAATCTTCTGCATTTCATCCGGGTCAAGCGCTTCGCCCAGTCGCTGGGCGTGGTGTCGATCGTGCGCGAAGGCGCACGCGGAGTCGTGAAGCTCACGCAGAAGGCGAAAGTCGACCCGAACAAGCTGCTGCAGCTCATCGCCGAGAATCCCCAGGCGCGCTTCACGCCGAACGGCGTGCTGTCATTCCCGCTCAAAGCGCACGGCCCCGCGATCATCGAGGCCATCGAGGAATTGCTGCAGACGATCGCCGCGTGAAGTTGTGGCACAGACACTCCTGTCTGTGCCACCTAGGATCTCTAGAGGCCGATATTCTTGAGCTGATCCGGCGAGAAATCTGCACCGGCGATGGAGACCCAGCCGTCGCCGGTGATGTTGTCCGTGCTGCTGGCGTAAGCGATCCAGCTGACGAAATTCGTGCCGGGATCCGTCAACTCGAAATGAACCACAAGCGCACCGTAGTCGCCGCCCGGGGCGGACGTCTGCAGCATGCCGTACGCAGGAACCGTCAGGTTGGTCTCGGTTGTGAGGCGTTCGCCAACGAAGCGCACGTGGAACGTGTGAGGAGCGCTATCGATGTTTACGATCCCGTAGTTGGTGCGGAAGCCGGCGTCCTGCCGGAGTCCCAGCGAGGCGGCGGTGTCTTCCGCCGAGAAATGGTCGGCATCAACAGGCGGGAACTCCTGCGAGACGGTGCCGTTCGATCCGGGTTGTTTCGTGTAGATGCGGGAGAGCCCATCGACCGCCGCGGCATCATCGAGCTGACCCAGGTAGATCGGATAGAAAAGGAGAGTCCCCAAACCACCCTTGTTCATCACCGTGGCCACAAAATCGACATAGGTCACCGCGCGGGTCGGCGGCAGAGTGATCTGGACGGCGCTCAAAGAGCCGCCCGGAGGGTTCGACGTTCCGATCGGCCAGTAGATCACCAGCACGTCCTCCGGAATGTCGTCGTAGTTGATCAATGTGACGTCGGATCGAAAGAAGAGCGTCCCGCCGCCACCTGCATTGCTGCCGGCTACTGGAATGACAAGACGACGTGCCGAACGTACATCGTCGATGGCTTTGATATGCACGCGACCGTCTCTCGTGCGCGAACGGCGTTCCAGCGCTTGCGCCATCACGCGGGCGACGAGCGTGGCGTCCTCGATCGGTTTGACGACCGGCGACGTCACAACTTCCGGCAGGATCAAGCTGGAACGTTGCGCGTGGCCGGCAGCTACGACGGGTGATGCCATCAGCGATACAAGGCAAAGCAGAGCGAGCTTTCTCATCCTTCTACCTCCTATGGACTGTTAGTGAAGCGTTGCCACAAAGCGTTTCGGGCTGCGTGCTACACTTCGGCGCTTCCGTGCGCCGTCTCTCTTTGCTCCTGGTCTGCCTGCTCGCCGCTGCGTGCCACCGCAAGCCATCCATCCCGCCCGATGTGATCGCCCGCGTCGGCGAGCGCATGGTCACCCTCGCCGACTTCAAGCGCTACTTGGAACGAAACACCGGCACCGAACTCGCGCAAATGGGTCCGGAGGTCGCCAGCGCAATGCTGGATCAATATGTTGAAGAGGTGATCCTATCCGAATATGCGGCCGGCCACGGCGTGGAAATCTCGGCAGAGAAGATCGCCGCCGCCGTGCGCAACGACGCCGGCTCCACGGTGATCGAGAAGCGCGACGAAATGCGCCGCCAGAAACTGATGAGCGATCTGTCCGCCGATATTGCGCCCGCCAGTGAAGCCGAAGTGAATGCCTACTACCAGCAGCATGCCGCCGACTTCCGCAGTGGCGAGGAAGTCCACGTACGCCAGATCCTGGTGCACGACGAATCGATGGCCGACGGCATCCAGCAGAAGTTGCGGCGGGGCGTCCCTTTCGAGGATCTCTCCAGGCAGTACTCGCTCGCCCCCAACGCGAAGAAGGGCGGGGAGATCGGTTACGTCAGCCGAGGCGAGCTGCCGAAGATGTTCGAGGACGAGATCTTCTCGCTCAAGCCCGGATCGGTCAGCGCGGTCATCCGCACCGATTCGAGCTTTCACATCTTCAAGGTCGATGAGCGCCGGCCGCCCGGGGTGGTCGACGTCGTGACGGCAGCTCCGGTCATCCGAGAGCGGCTGAAGGAGGAGGCGGTGCGCCAACGCATCGCTGAGCTCGTCGGTGCGGCCCGCAGGGAGATTCCCATCGCCGCCCTCACCAAACGGCTTCCGTTCCGTTACAGCGGCACGTTGCCGAAGTCGGAAAACGAATAAATGGCTGTCGATTGGCGGTTATCCGCTGTCGATCTATGAGAAAAACACTCGTAATCTCCGCTCTTGTCTTCTTGCCCAGCCTCGTGTCCGCGGCTGAAATCATCGAGGCGATCGTCATCCGCGTGGGCGATCGAATGGTCACGCGTACGCAGTACGTGAAGCGTCTCCACGACGGCTATGCGGAAATCGAGCAGACCGTCGCCCCAGCCGAGGTAGCAGCGAAGAAAGACGACTACCGCAAGAACTTGGCGAACGATTTGATCGCCGAGCTGCTGATCAAGGATCGCGCCGATCGCCTCGGCCTCACCGTCTCCGCCGATGAAGTCAAGGAGGCCGTCGATCGGCTCAAGCAGCAGTATGGAATCAGCACCGATCAGCAATTCGCTGAATCGCTGCAGAAGTCAGGACTGACGCGCGCGGACATGGAAGCTCGCCTTCGCGACACGCTCCTCATGAACAAGGTGTTCTCCCGCGAGCTGCGCGGCCGCGAAGACATGACGGACAAGGAGCTGCGGGAGCGCTACGATCGCGAGAAGGAGCATTACCGGCTGCCCGAACGCGCGCGCCTGCGCGAGATCGTGATCCTCAGGCCGTCGAATGCGGCGGCCGTAGACGCAGCACGGCAACACGCCGAACAGCTTGCTGCTCAGGCTCGGGCCAACGCAGATTTCTCGCTGCTGGCCACGACGGCATCCGAGTCGGGCACCAAGAGCAAAGGTGGCGATCTCGGTGAGGTCACACGCGGCGAGCTTCTGCCCGATCTCGACAAGGCGGTCTTCAACGCCAACTCCGGCGCGGTGATCGGTCCCATCGAGACCAAATCCGGCTGGCATATCCTGAAAGTCGAACAGCGCCTGCCCTCCGAAGTCCCGGCCTTCGAATCGATCAAAGACAAGATCCGCAAGGACGCCGGCGAGGACGCCTGGCAGCGCGACTACAAGGCGTACATCGAACGACTGCGCAAAGAGGCCTTCATCCAGATCAATGAGGCCCAGGTGCCGAGCGTTTAGCTCCTAGCTCTTAGCTCTTAGCTCTTAGCTCTTAGCAGCTTCTCCACCCCTCGTGGAGTCCGCAGGCCACCGAGGTATCCTCGGCCGCGATGAGCGACTCGTATCGCGATCTCGTCGCGTGGCAGAAGGCTATGGCGCTCGCCACCGAGGTTTACCGCGTGACAGACAGTTTTCCGCGTTGCGAGATTTACGGCTTGACTCGTCAAGTGCGAGACGCTGCGCTTTCCGTTCCCAGCAATATTGCCGAGGGAAAGGGAAGACAAACAAAGCGCGACTACGTGCAGTTTCTTTATCGTGCTCGCGCTTCATTGCTCGAGACCGAGACCCAACTCGAATTCGCCCGAAATGTAAGATTTCTCGCTCCCGATCTTTTCACAGCGATTAACGAGCAGGCCGCAGAAGCCGGCCGCGTGCTGAATGGCCTCATTCGAAAAATCCAACGTCAAATCGATGAAGACTCTAAGAGCTAAGAGCTAACAGCTAAGAGCTATGGCAGAACTAATCGCCGACCTCCCCATAGACGAACGCCCGCGCGAGCGGCTGCGGAAACACGGCGCCGAGACGCTCTCCGACGCGGAACTGATCGCCATCCTTCTCGGGTCGGGCGTGCGGGGGAAAAACGCCATCCAGCTCGCGCGCGAGTTGCTATGCGATGGCATCGGCTCGCTGGCCGGATGCGATTCCGAGCGCCTGGCTCAAGCGGGCGGCGTTGGTCCGGCCAAGGCCACTCGCATCGTTGCCGCGTTCGAGCTGGCCCGCCGCCTCGCCTCAACCGAGGAACCGATCCGATACGACGACGAAGCGTTCGGGCGCTCGCTCATCTCACGCTACGGTCATGAACCGCAAGAACATCTCGGCGCGCTCTTTCTCGATTCCAGGCAGCGCGTGTTGCGACAGCGCGAGCTCTACGTGGGAACCGTCTCTCGCGCCCTCGTCTCCACGCGCGACGTGATCCGTTACGCGCTCGAGGCGAATGCCATCGGCGTCGTTCTCTTTCACAACCACCCATCCGGCGATCCCTCCCCTTCCGCGGAGGATCTGACGTTCACACGACGCGTGCAGCAGTCGCTTCAGCTCGTAGAGCTCGAGCTGATCGATCATCTCGTGATCGGCGCGAATCGATATTGCTCGATGAGAGGAAAGGGAGCCGCCAGCGCCGGCTTCCGCGCGCCTGCCGCGCGCTCGGCGTACACCGGAGTGAACCAGCCGTAGCGATCCGGAATCTCGCCGTTGATGTAGGCGAAGAATTCCTTCTGAATGCGCTCGGTGATAGGCCCCCGGCGGCCATTGCCGACCGGAATACGGTCGACGCTGCGCACGGGGGTTACCTCCGCGGCCGTACCGCTGAAGAAGAGTTCGTCCGCGATGTAGAGCATCTCGCGCGGGATCAGACCTTCGATGCATTCGAATCCCATGTCGCGCGCGATGCGAATCACCGCCGACCGCGTGATTCCCGCGAGAATCGAGGCTCCCAGAGGCGGAGTAAAGATGCGATTGTCGCGCACCACGAAGACGTTTTCGCCCGACCCTTCGCTGACGTAGCCATTGACATCGAGTGCGATTCCTTCCGAATAGCCGTCGATCGCTGCTTCCTGTCGGATCAGAATCGAGTTCATGTAGTTGCCGGTCGCCTTGGCCAATGCGGGGAACGTATTGGGCGCCATCCGATTCCACGAAGAGACGCGGACGTCGACGCCAAGCTCGAGCGCCTCCGGCCCGAGGTATTTCCCCCAGTTCCACGCGCCGACGACGACATCGACCGGGCACTTGGATGGATCGACACCCAGCGAATAGAAGCCGCGGTATACCACCGGCCGCAGATAGCATTCCTTGAAATCGTTGGCGGCGACGGTGTCGAGGCAGGCCTGAGTGATCTCGGCCGCCGAAAACGGAATCGGCATGCGGTAGATCTTGCAGCTATCGAAGAGGCGCCGCATGTGCTCGACGAGGCGGAAGATCGCCGGACCCTGGTTCTTGGTGTTGTAGCAGCGGATTCCCTCAAAAAGGCCCGAACCGTAGTGGATGGCGTGGGTCAGCACGTGGATTTTCGCGTCGGCGAAATCGACGAGCTCCCCATTCATCCAGATCTTTTTGACTTCCTCGAACGGCATTGGGGGGACCTCCTGGTTCGGTTACACGCCGCACGCTGGCTTCTTCGAGCCGGAGCTTGAGGACGATCGAGTATAGGTTCCGCTGATTTCGCAAGTCAATGCTATAAACCTGCCACGGCACATGTCTCATGCCTTGAAGGGCAAGACCGTCGTGATCACCGGGGCTTCCAGCGGCATCGGCCGCGCCACGGCGCTGGAGTTCGCACGTCGTGGAGCGAATCTAGTGATCGGCGCGCGGCGCGGTGAATTGCTGGAGGAGGTGGCGCGACGCTGCCAACAGCTCGGCGTGTCCTGCACGGCGGTCGTCACCGATGTCTCCAAGCGCGTCGAGTGCAAACGTCTCATCGACAGGGCCGGAAACGTTGACGTTCTGGTGAACAATGCCGGCTTCGCGACCTACGACAGCGTCGCCCAGGCGCGGCCTGAGGATCTCGAGGCGATGATGCAGACGAACTTTTTCGGCGCGGTGTGGTGCACGCAGGCCGCGCTGCCCGGAATGCTGGCGCGCGGCGAAGGAACCGTCGTGAATGTCGCCTCCATCACCGGCTTGATGGGATACGCGCGGATGGGCGGCTATTGTGCAACGAAGTTCGCCATGATTGGCTTAACGGAAGCGCTGCGCGACGAGGTGATCGGGCGCGGCATGCGAGTGGCCATGGTCTGTCCTGCTACCACCGATACCGAGTTCTTCGTGAAAGCGGAGCGCGGAAAGATGCCGGCCGCCTCGCGCCTCATCCTGTCCATGAAGCCGGAGCGCGTGGCCCGAGCCATCTGCGATTCGGCGGAAGACGGCCGCTACCGGCGCATCCTTCCATTCACGGCGGCGCTTTTCATCCGCCTCAAGGAAATGTTTCCGCGATTCGCTCACGTCCTCATGCGACGCGTTTCCCGCGTGCTGGAGAAGACATGATGCGGCGTGCTCCGGTGACGATGATGCTGCTGATCATCATCGCGCTCGTATTCGGATTCGAGGTGATGACTAACGCGTTCGAGAGCGACGCAGCGATGATCCATCTTGGCGCCATCGTCCCGGGAATGCTGGGACGCGGAGAATACTGGCGCCTGATCGCCGCGATGTTCCTGCACGCCGGCTACCTGCACTGGGCCATCAACTCGTGGGCCCTCTACCAACTCGGCACGCTCTACGAGACACTCTTCGGATCGCCGCGCTTCGCCCTCATCTACTTTGCCAGCGGCATCTGCGCTTCGGCGGCCAGCTCGATGTACCAGCACGGGCCCGCCGTCGGCGCCAGCGGCGCCATCTTCGGAATTCTAGGCGCGTTCATCTTCTCCATTCGAAGATCGCCGCAGTATCGACATCAGCCATGGACGCGCAGCCTCATCTCCCAGCTCGTCTTCTGGATTCTGGTCAATATCGCTATCGGCTTTTCCGTGAAGTTCATCGACAACGCCGCGCACCTTGCCGGACTAGTGACCGGACTGCTTCTCGGATTCCTCCCCCACCGCGTTCCCCCTACTCCGCCCGGCGACCTGGTGGTCGATGTGGCGTCAGCTCCGCCGGAGAATCAGCCGTAGATCCTGCGGTCCAAAGATCCGTTCGTTGATCACGTCGACCAGCCGGCGCAGCGTCGGAGGGTCGTCCTCGTCGGCGGTGAGACGGTTGCCTTCCGGCAGCGGATGGATCGCTCGCACTTCTTCGATGGCGAAGCCGTATTCGCGGGCCAGCAGCGTCAGCGCCGCCGGATGCCGCGGCGCGAGATGGGTGGGATCGCGCCAGAACTCGGAGGCGCTGACCAGCAGCGACTCGGCATTGGGCGTCTCGATCATCAGCAGCCCACCCTGCTTCAACACGCGATTGGACTCGGCGAACAGGGCGAAGAGCAGCTCGGCGGGGATGTGCTCGACGACGTGGATGGCCAGCACTGAGCCGACGGATCCGTCGGCGATCATCTTGAAACACTCCGGGATTCCGGCGACCACGGACCGTTCGTTGATGTCGAAGCCGAAGGCGACCACCCCCGCTTCGCGACAGGCGAGCAGGAACTCACCGCGGCCGCAGCCGATATCGATGGCCGGCTGATTCTTCCGGGCCAGCTCGACGTATTCGCCTACATCGACTTCTCCGCGCAGTCCGTCCTCGAGCCGCCGATACAAAAAGTCTCCCGCTCGCTGCTCGCCGCTCGCCGCTCGCTCAATGATCGGCAACGTCACATCGCGCAGTCGTGCTCCAATCGTCTCGATCTTCTGATCGAGGGCGGCGATGAGTGCATCGTTGCGCTGCGCTGCGACGGGAATCAGCTCGCGGAGTTTCTTCAGCTCGGTGGCCAGCGATTCGTCCGAGGAGCGAACGTCGACCTGCACGGCGGCGAGGTCGGTCTTCAGGTCTTCCCGCAACTGCGCGACCTCGCGCTGCGCGTCGCTGAGAAGATCGAGCAGAGCGACGTTGTAGTTCTTCTGCCGCTCGGCATCGGGCTCACCGGCGCGCCGGAAGATGCGCCGGACAACGCGCAGCAGCCACTCGAAGCGGGAGGAACGCGGCCGATAGCGAACGTCCGCCTCCCACACCTCGCGCCATGCGGCGGAGCCGGCGGGTGGAGAGTCCACGTAGCGATCGTCGCTCAGGCCCCGCTCCACTAGGTCGTCGTCTGCGGAGCTGCTTCTTCCGCTGGTTCTTCCAGCTTCTCGATTCCGATCGGGATGACCTCGACCTGAATCTGGGCCATGACATCGCGATGCAGGCGCACCTCCACATCGTGAACGCCGAGGTTCTTGATGGGATGAGTGAGCTCGATGCGGCGCTTGTCCACTTCGACCCCTTTGGCCAACAGCCCGTCGGCGATCTCATTCGCCGTGACCGATCCGAAGAGCTGGCCATTCTCGCCGACCCGCTTCTGCACGGTGATCTTCATCCCCTTCACGCTGTCCGCCGCCTTCTGCGCCGAGTCCTTCTCCTTCTGCGCCAGCAGCCCCCACTTCTTGCGCTCCTGCTCGACCGACTTCAGATTGCCTGGCGTCGCTTCCCGGGCCAGATTCTTCGGCAAGAGGTAATTGCGGGCGTAGCCTTCCTTCACGTTGACGACGTCGCCGCGCGATCCGAGTCCGCGGAGCTCCTCAATCAAGATGACTTTCATCAGAGTGATCCTTTCGCTTGAACTTTCGGAAATCGAAAAACGAATCGAACAGCCCGGCGATGCTCAGCAGCAGCGGAGCGATGCCGGTGAGTGTCAACACGCCGAGCATCGCGTAGGCCAGCGTCACGCCGGCGAACCCGGCTCCCGTTGTGGCAAGAAATGAGCGGAAGATGGCCAGACCCTGCAGCAGGTAGAGAAACGTCACCACCGCCAGGATGTTTGCGCCGACGCGCTGCGCCATCCCGCTGGCCAGCGGCGACAGTCCGCCGATCACGAAGGCGAACAGCAGCCACTCGGGAAGCGAGAGATTGCGGAACAGATAAGGCGAAGTGAACGCCGCCTGGCGCCTCTCCACGAATTCACGCCAGGCGCGCAGCCGGCCGACCATGACCAGGCTGAGAACGAAGATCAGCGTGACATCGATCATGAGAAACGCGGGCAGACAGTAGACGCCGATATCCATCCATTTTCGGAGGAAGTGAACCGCATCGGACGGCACGCCGGCTTTCTCGTAGGCCACGACGAATTTCTCCGCGGTCTGCCGCGCATTCGCCAACTGATCCTGGTACGGCGAGAACGAGGCGAACGTTCGCATCGTCACTTCCGTTGCAGCCAGGCCGGCGATGCTGATCAACAACGCCACGAGCAGCACGCGGCCGAACGGCTCGCCGCGCTGCACCATGGGCAGTACCACGAGCGCCGGCACGCCGACGCCCAGAACCAGGGCCAGCAGATAGGCGAAACTCATGTGCGCTTCGGCCGCGGAGGTCTGCTGCGCCGCGGGGATGGCCAGCAGCGCGGCCAGAATCGCCCCCAACGGCAGAGCGATCCAGGCAAACCGCCGCCCGTACCGGACGCCGCAGTGAAACAGCGCGGCCGGCAAAAAGACGAACAGCGGCGACACGAACATCAACGCAGTGATGATCGTGTAGGTCAGCACCCCTCGCGCCGCCCGTCCGAACGAAGGACGCGGCAGGCTGGCCGGCTCGCTGTGGAGCGTCTCGGTCATCAGCTCAATCCGTGGCGAACGGCAACAGAGCGGCGATGCGCGCCCGCTTGATGGCGTTCTGCAGCTTGCGCTGGTGAAGAGCGCAGGTGCCGGAGATCCGGCGCGGCAGAATCTTTCCGCGCTCGGGGATGAACTGCTGCAGCGTCTTCACGTCCTTGTAATCGATGTACTCCAGCTTTTCGACGCAGAACTTGCAGACGCGTTTGCGGCGATAGAAAAACTTCTTCTTGCCGCCCTGCGCACCGGGTCCACCCGATCCGCCCGAGCCGCCGCCCGGTCCACTTCTTCTAGGTTGTATCGGCATCAGTGTCTCCTTCTCTCTTACTCAGCCGGCTTTTCCGGACGCGGCTCAGCGGCCGGAGCAACAGCAGAAGGCTCCGGCGTGAAGGCCGGCGCGGGGCGCACCCGCTCCTTCTTCGGATTGCGCTTGGCCAGCTTCTCGGCGCGCTTGTGATCGAGATCGGTGCGCACAATCATGTGACGCAGGATCGTCTCAGTGTTCCTCATGCGCCGGTCGAGCTCGGACAGAGATCCGTCGCTCTCGTAGACCAGGAGGTGGTAGTTGCCCTCGTTGAATTTCTGGATGGGATATGCGAGCCGGCGGCGTCCCCACGCTTCTTCGTGCGAAAGTTTCGCGCCGGTGCTGTCGGCGACGCGCTTGAAATCCGTGATCAGCGTCGTCACCTCTTCCTCCGCGACTTGCGGAGAAAGGATGAACAGGACTTCGTAAGTCCTCATAAATCCTCCTTCTGGCCTAGCGGAGCCTCGCCTGCGGCGGGGCTCAAGGAGCTGGACAGATTGTCAAAAGAATTGGCCCGCCGCAATGAGCGGGCCGGCGATTGTACGGAAAGGGGTTGCCAGGGGCAATTATTTCCCCCACTCCCCATTTGGGTGATGTGCAACGCGCCACGCGTGGGCACAATCAACGGCCATGAACGAATCGACTCTTGCCAAACTCTCCAATGAAATCGCCGACGCCGTGACAATGATCAGCCCGTCGGTGGTCCAGGTTCAGGGACACCGCCGCCCCGCCAGCGGGATCGTCTACGCCAAAGAAATCGTGCTGACAACCATGCGCGCGCTGGGACGCGAGGACGGTCTGCACGTTCGGACCGATCAGGGTCCGGCCATCGATGCGGAGCTCGCGGGCTGGGATCCAGCGACCACCCTCGCCGTGCTTCGCGTACCCGGCCTCGCAGCGTCGCCTGCGGCAGTCGCACAAACCCAGCCGCGGGTCGGACATCTGGCCGTTGCCGTCGCGCGATCGTG
>QHVS01000202.1:0-200 GCA_003223635.1 Acidobacteriota bacterium
GCTTTCGCATCTTCATCATCGACGAAGCGCACATGCTCTCCGTCGCCTCGTGGAACGCACTGCTCAAGCTGATCGAGGAGCCGCCGCCGCACGTGGTCTTCATGTTCGCCACGACGGAGATGCAGAAGGTGCCGGCGACGATCCTGTCGCGCGTACAGAAATTCGCACTGCGGAAGATCACTCTGGAGGAGCTGGCTGCC
>QHVS01000202.1:240-6478 GCA_003223635.1 Acidobacteriota bacterium
GGAATCGAGGCCGACGATGCCGCGCTGGAGATCATCGCCCGTCGCGGTGAAGGAAGCGTGCGCGATGCCCTGTCGCTGCTGGATCAGATCCGGGCTTTCAGCGGTCGCTCCATCTCCGCCGCGGACGTGGCCACCGTCCTGGGCCTCTCCGACACCGCGTTTTTCGCGCGCGTCGTGACCCTGATTGGAGAGGGCGATCACGCCCGCATCCTCGAGGCGTTGCAGGAGGCGTCGGAGAGCGGTCGCGACTTCAAAGTGCTGTACCGCGATCTGCTCAATTTCATCCGCAGCCTTCTTCTCGTGGCCGGCGGCGCGAATCGCTCGTTGTTCGCCGCGTCGCCCGAAGAGTTGGCCACCATCGAGTCGGTCGCCGGCAAATTCTCGTACAGCGAACTTCTGCGCATCGCCAATCTCCTGGTCCGCGACGACGACACCGTCAATCGGGCCGAGCATCAACGGCTGGCCGTCGAAGTGGCGCTGCTGAAGGCAGCGACGTTCCCCAGGCTTCGGTCCGTGGAGGAGGTCCTCAGTGGAGCAAGTGTGGGGACCGGCTTCAGCCGGTCCGAGCCGGCCAAAGCGGGCCCCCACACACAGGCGGACCTCACCACCTTCATCCAGCGCGTGCAGAAATCGCAGCCGCTCATCGGAGGCTATCTGGCCAACGCGAAGAGCAGCAGGAACAGCGGCGATCGGCTCGTCTTCACCTTCAGCGACACCTACTACGCCGAAGCCGTATCCGAGGCGCGCGATGTACTGCAGGAGATCGCTGCTGACGTTTATGGCTCGCCGGTGAAGATCGAAGTGGAGGCGACCCAGGAGAAGCCGGCCCCGCAGGCAGCGGGGCAGACCGCGCTGCGCGAAGATCCGGTGATGAAGGCCTTTCAAAAACACCTGGGCGGTGAGGTGGTCGACACGAGGAGATCGAAATGAATCCCAAGCAGATGATGAAGCAAGTCCAGCAGATGCAGGTCCAGATGCAGCAGCGCATGACCGATCTGCGCGTGGAAGGAACGTCCGGCGGCGGGATGGTGAAGGCCACCATGAACGGACACAAAGAGCTGCTCGGCGTTTCCATCGAAAAAGAAGCGGTCGATCCGAACGATGTCGATATGCTCCAGGATCTCGTGGTGGCCGCGGTCAATGAAGCAGCGCGTAAAGTCGACGAGGAAATGCAGAATCAGCTCGGAGCGATGACAGGAGGGATGAAGATCCCCGGATTGTTCTGAGCTTGCTGGGTTACTAGGTTCCTGGGTTGCTGAGCAACCAAGCAACCCAGCAACCGAGCAACGAGATGACAGCTCCTCCCCTCGCAAATCTGATCAACGAGTTCACCAAGCTTCCCGGCGTCGGCGGCAAGTCGGCCGCCCGTCTGGCCTACGCCATTCTCAAGCGCCCAGCGGCGGAGGCGGAGGCCCTGGCTGCCGCGATCCTCGAGGTGAAGGCGAAGATCTTCCGCTGCTCGACGTGCAACAACATGACGGACGTCGACCCCTGCGCGATCTGCACCGATGCGCGCCGCGACCCGTCCCTGATCTGCGTGGTGGAAGAAGCGTTCAACATCCCGACCATCGAGCAGACGCGCGATTACAAAGGCATGTTCCACGTCCTTCTGGGAGCGCTCTCGCCCCTGAAAGGCGTGGGACCTCAGGACATCGACGTCGCCGGCCTGGTTCGGCGCGTACGGAGCGGAAGCATTCGCGAAGTGATCATCGCCACGAACCCGAATGTGGAGGGCGAGGCGACCGCGCTGTACATCGCGCAGCAACTCCGGCCGCTGGGGGTCAGGACCACCCGGCTGGCATTCGGCTTACCGGTGGGCGGCGATCTGGAATATGCCGATCAGGTCACGATGGCCAAGGCGCTTGAAGGGCGACGAGAGATTTAATTCGGTCAGTGCGATTACCCTATGCTATACATGACGCTTCCACTTCACATCGCACATGGTGAACTTTAATGGCTAGTCCTGACCTCGTGATGTACGAGGAGGAGTACCAGCAGATCAAGGACACTCTCCAGCGTCTGCAGGTCGACTCCAACGCAAGGGTTGTTTTTCTGGTCGACAAGAATGGCCAGCAGATCGCCGCGCACGGCGATATGCGCAACCTGGACGCCACCTCCCTCGCTTCGCTCACTGCGGGCAACGTCGCGGCCACGGATGGCCTGGCCAAGCTGATCGGGGAGAAAGAATTTTCCATCCTCTTCCACGAGGGAGAACGCGACAACATCCATATATCTCTGGTCGCGCAGCGGGTCATTCTCGTGGTGATCTTCGACGATCGTTCCTCGCTCGGCCTGGTTCGGCTGCGCGTGAAGAAGGCCTCTCAGGAGCTGGAGCGGACCTTCGAACAACTGCTCAAGAAGGCCGAAGCGGATCGCGGAAGCCTGGCCCGCTTCGATTCGCCGTTCGCTGAGATCACCGACGAGGATATCGACGCTCTCTTCAGCGAATAACGCGCGATGACGTTCATCAATTACGCGGCGAGAGAGATCAACTGCAAGATCGTGTACTACGGCCCCGGTCTGTGCGGCAAGACCACCAACCTGCAGTGGATCTACGACAAGACGAATCCGCAGGCCAAAGGAAAGCTCATCTCCCTGGCCACGGAAACGGATCGCACGCTGTTCTTCGATTTTCTCCCCCTCGACCTCGGCAGCGTGCGCGGGTTCAAGACGCGCTTTCATCTCTACACCGTGCCCGGGCAGGTCTTCTATGACGCATCCCGCAAGCTGATCCTCAAGGGCGTCGACGGCGTCGTCTTCGTGGCCGACTCCCAGGAAGCGCGCATGGAAGCGAACCTCGAGTCGCTGCAGAACCTGGACAAGAATCTCAAGGAGCAGGGATACGACCTCAAGAGCGTCGCCTACGTGATGCAGTTCAACAAACGCGATCTACCTACCGCCGTCCCTCCTGAAGAGATGTACCGGCAGCTCAATTTCAAAGGCGAGCCGACCTATGAAGCGATCGCTACCAACGGCACCGGCGTCTTTGACACGCTGAAAGCCGTGGCCAAGCTGGTGCTGACGGAGCTGAAGAAGAAGTAGCTGGTTGCTAGGTTGCTGAGTTGCTGAGTTGATTCGGTCCCAATACCCAGCAACCGAGCAACCCTAGTAACCTAGCAACCAGATATGCGCCACCGCGGCCTCAACATCGTTGCCATTGGTGGAGGCACCGGCCTTTCCACGCTTCTTCGCGGATTGAAGAAGTACGTGGATGGGGAGGGAGCGTGGTCCATCTCCCGCCTCGGGGCAATCGTCACTGTGACGGACGAAGGCGGCAGCTCCGGCGCGCTGCGGAAGGAATTCGGGATGCTTCCGCCGGGCGACATCCGCAACTGCATCACCGCCCTGGCCGAAGAGGAGGACTTGCTGTCGAAGCTCTTCAGCTACCGATTCGCAGCGGGCGAATCGCTGGCCGGCCATTCGTTGGGCAACCTGCTGCTGACCGCCCTGACCGACATCACCGGCGGCTTCGACAATGCGATCCTGGCGGCATCGGAAGTCCTGGCCATCCGGGGCGAGATCTATCCCTCAACGCTCGACGACGTTCGACTGCGCGCCACGCTGGCCGACGGGAAGGAGCTGATCGGCGAAGTGGCCATCAGCGGATCGCTTCTTGGCGATCGGCGCAAGAAGCCGCGTCCACACGCGCGGATCGTCCATCTCAGCATCGATCCTCCGGACGCCCAGCCCACCGACGGGGCGCTCGCGGCTCTCGCAGAGGCAGATCTCATCCTCATCGGCCCGGGATCGCTGTACACGTCGGTTCTGCCGAACCTTCTGATCAAGCCGATCGCTGATGCCCTGCGGCAAGCCAAGGCCCTTCGCGTCTACGTCTGCAACGTGATGACGCAGCCCGGCGAAACAGAAGGCTATTCGGCCGAAGAGCATCTTAGCGCGATCATCGAGCACGCCGGCCTGGTCGTCGACGTCATGGTGCTCAACGGCCGCCGCCCCAAGGAAACGCTTCTCCAGTCCTATGCGGAGGAGAATCAGTTCCCCGTGCAGTTCGATATCAACGCCATTCGCGAGCTCGGCGTGACGCCGTTTTTCGGCGACATCATCTCGGAGGGGGATTACGTCCGCCACGACTCCGCTGCGCTCGCCGAGACCATCTTCCGCCTCTACGACCGCTATGGCCGGACTCTTGAACGGATGCGGAAAGAGCAATGAGCAACAACCTCGAAGTCATCATCCTGGCCGCCGGCCTCGGCACACGGATGAAATCGGCGACGGTCAAGGTGCTGCATCGCGCCGCGGGACGGCCGATCATCAACTACGTCGTCGATCTGGCCTCGCAGGTTTCCGACAAGCTGCCCATCGTCGTCGTCGGCCATCAACGTGAGGCGGTGCAGAAGTGGCTGGGCGACCGTGCCCGCTACGCCGTGCAGGAGGAACAGCTCGGCACGGGGCACGCCGTCCTGCAGGCGGCGCAGGTTCTCGGGAAAGCTGGCGGCCGGAAAATTCTGATCCTCTCCGGCGACGTCCCGCTCACCCGCCCGGAAACGCTGCAGCATCTGATCGAAGAACACGAGAGATCGGGGAACGCTCTCACTCTGCTGACGATGAGACTGGCCAATCCTGCGATGTACGGTCGCATCGTGCGCGATTCAAAGGGTGCGGTGACCAGGATCGTGGAGGCGAAAGAAGCGACCCAGGAGGAGAAGAAGATCGGCGAGGTGAACGCCGGGATCTACCTCTTCGATGGCGACCAGCTCTTCGACAATCTCCGCCGCCTATCCTCAAAGAATGCGCAGGGCGAGTATTACCTGACCGACGTCCTCGGCATACTCCGCAAGAGCGGGAAGCGCGTCGGCGCTGTGGTCGTCGATGATCCCGTCGAGGCTCTGGGCGTCAACTCGCGCGCAGAACTGGCGACGGTCGAATCGGAAATCCAGCGGCGCGTGGTCGAGAAGTTGATGGCTGAAGGCGTGACCTTCCGCAATCCAGCGACGGTGGTCATCGATTCGCTGGTCACGATCGGTCCGGACACCGTCATCTATCCCTTCGTCACCCTGGAAGGGGCGACGAAGATCGGACGCGGCTGCGTGCTCGATCCGGGCGTCCATCTGCACAACGTCACGGTCGGCGACAACGTTCACCTGAAGAGCGGGACCGTGGCCGAGGATGCGGTCATTGAGGATGAAGCAACGGTCGGGCCGTACGCGCATCTGCGACCCGGCACGCAGCTCGGCAAGCACGTGAAGGTAGGCAACTTCGTCGAGACGAAGAAAGCCGTCTTCGGCGACGGGGCGAAGGCGTCACACCTCTCCTACATCGGCGACGCGGAGGTCGGCGCGGACGCAAACATCGGCGCGGGCACCATCACATGCAACTACGACGGCGTGAACAAACACAAGACGATCATCGAGGACGGCGTATTCATCGGATCGGACACCCAGCTCGTAGCGCCCGTCAGAATCGGCCGCGGGGCCTACGTGGGCGCCGGCTCGACAATCACGAAAGACGTGCCGCCTGACTCTCTGGCTCTGAGTCGCGTTCCGCAAAAAGTGATCGAAGGATGGGCCACCAGGCGCCGCGAGGAGTTTAAGAAAAAGAAGAAGTGACGGCCCCCTACGGCGGAACCTGGCGACTGGGAGAGTCCGGCGTGAGCGGCTCAATCTCCTGCGGCGCCACCATCAGCGCGATGGGAGCAAGATCGACGCGCATCCGGCCGAAGTCGATCACCACGTCAAAGTTTTTGAGGTAGTTCTCGCCGACGATTCCTACCGATTTTTCATTCTCCGCCGAATCGTACATGGGCAGGGTACGGAACGTCCCGGCCCATCGATCGACCCCCACCTCGACATTCTCCACTTTTGCGCCGTGCTTCTTGGCCCCACCCAGACCCTGCAGCGTGGCGTTGTGGACCTTCGGAGCGAACTCCTGGATTGGTAGCGACGTCAGATGTTTCTGGTTGAGGAACGTGACTTCCGAGCCGGTGTCGAGAATGAAGGTGAACCAGCCGCGGCGGTTGATCGTGCCGCGGACCGATGGGCGGAAACCCTCGATGAAGAGGTTCTGATCGCCGACCGGCCGGCGCGCGGAAGCGAGAATGCGGCTGAACGTGGCGTTGCCATGGCGGAAATCGAGCTCGATGCGAAACTCCTTCAGCAGATGCGCGCCGAGTAGAAAATCCATCTTGAACTCTTTCTTGCCGCTGATGAGCAATCGCATCTTGTCGTCGGGCATCACCGCGACGGGAACGTTGGCGATCGTCATCGCTCCGAGCTGCAATGAG
>QHVS01000203.1 GCA_003223635.1 Acidobacteriota bacterium
TCCCCGATCAGGTGTGTCGTTTGGCCGAGATGAAAAGTGGTCTGGTGCTGGTGACCGGACCGACAGGTTCGGGGAAATCGACAAGCCTGGCAGCCATCATCGATCTGATCAACGAATCGCGCAGCCTTCACATCATCACAATCGAGGACCCCATCGAATTCGTTCATCCGAACAAGAAGTGCCTCATTCACCAGCGGGAGATCGGTACGCATGCCACCTCCTTCGCCGAAGCGCTGAAGGCGGCCGGACGCGAGGATCCCGATCTGATCCTGGTCGGGGAGATGCGCGATCTGGAAACCATTCAGATGGCTCTCTCCGCGGCGGAGCGCGGCACTCTCGTGTTCGGAACGCTGCATACGAACAACGCGGCCAAGACCATGGACCGCATCATCAGCGTCTTCCCCGCCGGCGAGCAGGATGGAATCCGCAACGTTCTGGGCGAGACCATCCGGGCCGTGGTCGCCCAGCAGTTGATGCCTCGGATTGGCGGCGGGCGCGTCGCCGCTCTGGAGATCCTCTTCGCCTCCCCGGCGGTGGGCAACATGATTCGAGAGGGGAAAACCTCTCAAATCACATCCGCCATTCAGACCGGCTCGCGCGAAGGAATGATCGATATGGACTCGTCGATCCGCAAGCTGTTCGACGAGGAGAAGATCTCCGCCCGAGCGGCCTACGACAAAGCCATCGACAAAGAGCAATTCAAAAGCGCTCTGGAGGCGGAAGAAAAACGCTCGAAATGAAATAGGGGCGGTGCCGGACCGCCCCACCACTCATTGGCTTTGCTCGTCGGTCTGCTCGGAGAAGACGATGACTCGCGGCATCTTCGGCGGTGCCCAAGTGCCTTTCAGCAGCTTCTCATCGAACCAGACGTCGGCGGTACCGGCCGAGTTATTGATGTTGTCCTGGATCAGCACGGAGCCGTAGAACCAGGAGTTGCCCTGCGATCCCCACGCCCCTTCGTTGTAGAGAATGCCGTAGAGGATCACGTTCAGCGGGACGACAGCGCCGTCGACATCATACGCATTCGAAACGCAGTCGTCCGTTGATGGGACGCCGCTGCACACCACCGGGGCCCCCGATGAATCCAATCGCTTCGGCCGATAGGTCTGCGAGCCGGGCGGTTCCCAACCGACGACAACTTGATAGGGTGCACCGTTGTTGTTTGCCGCCTGGTCAGGGAAGACGAGATTCAGATACGGCTCATGCGGCTCCGAGCAGTCGGTCCCCGCCGCGTTGGTTCCGTTGTAGTTTGCCGCGGGAACGGTGCATGGTGCGCCGTAGTCGGCCTGAGCTTGCGCTGTGGATTTCCAAACCTTCGGGAGGTACGTTGTTTGGCCGGCGCCGCAGCCGGTGCCGCACGGGGGCATTGTATATGGCGCCGTATGCGTCGTGATGCCGGGATCATTCGAGTCCCACGTTGGCGCCTGCATTACCACGATGTCGCATCGACCGTTGCCGTTCAAATCCTGGCAACTGAAGACACCGTCGCCGGCGCCGGCGCGGCATGGGGTTCCATTGCAATCCTGCCAGGCGGTCGCCGCGGTGTCCCAGATGGGATAGCCGACATCGCGGAAAGGCTCGCCTGGAAAGTTCGCCTGAATCGGAGTGGCGTTGTTCCCCTGTCCGAAGGTGCCAAACTGCTGCATGTTCATGTAGACGAAGCCTTGCATCAGGAACGTGGCGGCACCGCCGAGACTGAAGTCGCTCGAGTTCCATGTCTGCGCCGGTGTCAGCGCGGCTTGTCGCGGGGCGCCCGCCAGCAACTGTGGGTTCTGGCTGGTGGTGCTATCGAAGAAGTAGACCCCCGGCCCCAGATTGTTGGCGATGGTGTTGACCCACTGCGCCATCGGCTTCGCGGTTCCCTGGTTGAACTTCTTGAACCCGCCACTCCCCGCGTCGTAGGCAAAGTAATAGATTCCCTTGTAGCCGCGTCCCTGCTGCGTGATCCTCTTCCAGTAGTCGTAGCGAATGGACGGGAAAGTGACCTTCTTCTTCAGTGGATACGCATTCACGTCCTGCCATTGGAATGCATAGGACGGGTTGGCGGTCGATCGTTCCTGCGCCGTGATGGCATATGGATAACACTGCGGGTTCACGTCATACGGTGTTCCCAGACCATCCATGGCATTGTCCCCAACGGCACGGGCGCCGTACCACGGGTCATCGAACTCCTTCGCCAGCACCTCGTGGAAATAGTCGTAGCTGTCATAGTTGCCGCCGGTGATGGGCCAGGTCTCGGCGGCCACGACAGCGGTCGCCGTGGCTCCGGTGCCGGGACCGGAAATCGTGACGATCGGCGGCTGCGGTGAGGGGGCAGGCTGACCGGAGGGCATAGGATAACCGCTGCCGCGATTGGTCATCGTGATGCGAGTGAGAATGCCATTGGTGACCGTCGCCGTCGCCGTCGCTTGCGTGCCGGCCGCAGGCGGAGCGATCGTGATCGTGGGTGCGGATGTATACCCCGACCCGCCGTAGGTGATCGTCACCCCCGCGATCCCTATTCCCTGTTCATAACCATGCTCGAAGTGCGGTCGCTCATAGGCGTTGGTCCAGGGAAGCGACGAAAGATTCAACGAAGGCGTCAGGTCCCCGCGCGAAGTCTCCATTCCCCAGTGGACGCGGAAGTTGCCGCCGAACGAAACGTTGGCGTCGCCCTGAATGGGGCCGGCGGGAATGGGCAGCGGCAACTCTCCGCACACGATGCGTATCGCGTGCGAGGCCATGACGCCGGTATGCGCCGAAGGATTTCGGAACTGCTGGGCCGTCACCTTGATGGTGGCCACTCCATAGCGCTGTCCACCGACCCAGAAGCCGTTGGTCAAGACTCCGCCCACCACGGGCGGAGCGAAGATCTTGATCTCCGTGATCTCGCCGGCCATCTTGTCGGAGACGTTCGTTCCGAGGACGATGCTGTTGAAATTGTCGAGGGTCGTAGCATCCGTGGTTCGATTGATGATGATGTCGGCGTGGTCTTCGTCGCCAAACAAACGATCATCGTTTCCCGGACGGTACGGGCGGTCGAGCAGCTTCGTGCCGCTCTTTGGCTTGTACACGCCTGTGTAACCGCCGGAAGTGCGAACCGTTTTGATGTAAACCCCGGGCGATCCGTTCGGCGAACAGGGCGACGTTCCGTACGCCCCGCAGGGGACGTTCGCCGGCATGCTGGCATGATCAATTCCCCACTGCGGGTCCTGAATCCACTCGACGACCAGCTTGGCTCCTGCCTCGGCGATGGCCTGCGTCTGTAATGCCTGCGACTGATTCTTGGCGATCGCGCTTTCGGTCTCCGAAATGGCCACGAATCCGAGACCGAGAAGCGACAGGCCGACGATCACCATAAGGCTGACCAGCAAGGCCGAGCCGCGGCGGCCACGCACGCATCGGAGTAAGAGTCTGATCTTCTTCATGGCATCACCTCAGTCGCAGTTCGTCGGGTTGGCCGTGCTCACTGCCTGACCGACCAGATTGCACTTCTTCGTTATGCCCGGTTCGCTGGCGATCCGGTAGCTGAGGCACAGTTTCGTAATTGCCGACGGCGTCACCGGAAGATCGGGGATACTACCCGTACCCTTGAACTTGAAGCTGACGACGATCGTGAACGTCTTTCCGGCAGGAACGCCTGGCAATAAGCTCGACGGCACATTCCGTGTCGTTGTGCGCGTTCCAATGCCGATCATCGAACAGGGGTTCGCCGGTGGGCCGCCCGTGCCATCCCAATAAGCGCACACGGAATCCGTGTTGTTGTACGAGAGCGACGGAACGCCCCAGACGATATCTGTCAACTGCAGGTCAGCGTGATCCGGCAAGTCAGGAGAGTGCCACGTGACGTTGATGGTCCCTTGGAACAGGCCCACGATGTTGAAGAGCATGTCGTCGGTCCCGCTGTTGGTTACAACAAATGAGACTCGTTGCGTCTCGGGGTTCGATTTGGCTCCCGGTCCCGGTTTCGGCGGTATCACGTTCGCGAAGGCGCAAGGCGCAGCCTGCTGATCCTGCACGTACCTGACGTGCACTTCCTGGCATGCCGGATTCGCCGTGTCGGTGACCGTGATCCGGACGAGATAGATCTGCAGGTCGATCTGATCCGACCACGTGTAAATGTAGGAGCCCAACGGCGTACTGTTGCCCGGTGAGGGAACATTAAGAGAGAGGCCCGGCACAGGTGTTCCCTGCGGCCACATGGAGACGTCGAAGGCAACGCTGGCTATAGGACTGCTCGGCGTCACCTTGATGGTGTCGCCGCCATTGAACACCCACGGTAGCGCTGGCGTGTCGCCTGTACCGCCACTGGCTCCGCTGCCTGTGATGGTCGGATTGATCGTGCAACCCGGGTACGCCACTTGAAGATTCGGCGCTAGGGCGGCTTCAACGGCTGTATTAGGCGCGTTGCCGCTGTACTTACTGCAGCTCTTGGCGGCGACTGTGTATTGATACTCCAATGCCAGGCCGCCGTTGTTGAGGAACGGCGGAGTGTCGGCGTAGGTCGGACTGCCGCCTAACTGCGAATAGGTGCCGCCGCCCGAGCCGCAGAGGCCGGTCGGGCAGTTGACTTCCTGCTGACCATTGGCCCCGAAGAGGGTATCCGGCACGTAGGCTCCGTTCGATCCCTGAATTCGCCAGTGGCGCGTGATCATGTAACGGTCGACGCCGATGGGATTGCCGGCGGTATCCGTCGAGACTGGCGACCAGGTCAGCGTAATGCGGCAGTTCGGCGATGCGAGGTTCTGCGGGTCAGGGCAGCCGGTCGCATTGGGCGTCGTGCGATCGATGTTCAAGCTCGGCAGGATGTTCGGGGCGACGGTCGTGGTGGCCTGAGCACTCGGAGCGTTTGCGCCGGGGGTGGCCGGAGAGAAATCGCTGATCGAATCGGCCGTGGAGCCGCTGGCGTTCCATGCCGCTTGCAATGCGCAGCGATCCTTGGCCCGAACGCGGTAGTAATACTGCACGCAGTTCGCCGGGGGGAAGAGTGACGTCGGCTGACCCGGAATGGCGGCTCGTGAATCGACCCAGGTAATCGAAGCGCCCGGGTTTGCGGCCGGATCCCATGAGTCGAGAACCTTCACTCCTTTGTCCACGCCGGCCACCACGCTGGTGGGATCGAAGTCGATGTTCTCGCCGCGATACACACTGAACAGAATGTGCTCGCCGATGGGGATGCTGGCGCCAGCGGTGCTTCCACCGGTGCCGCTGCAGGTCAGGCTTTGCTTGGCAGCGGTGTTGGTTGTCGGCGACGTCCAGCTCAGGGTGATCTGATTTGAAGCCGTGCTGGTCGCAGAAAGCGCAGACGGCGGATTAGGCCGAGTGGTATTGGTCGGCGTCACCTGATATTGCGCACTGGGGACGCTGGTGCCGTTGTCGTTCGTCGCGGTCATCCGGTAGTAATGCACCTGCGAGACGTCGTCGTTGGTATTGAGATCGGGAAGGATGTAGGACGTCGCCGCCGGATCGTTGATATCGATTCCGGTGGAGAACGCACCGTTGGGGTTGGTGTCCCACTCGGCATGGAACTTGATGACTGGACCGCCGCCGCTAGGCGGCGTCCAGTAAATGACGGGCGCGCCGCAATGTCCGGTGCACATCCCGGTGATGGTGGGAGGTCCGGGAGGGTTGTAACTCGGCTCGGCAAAACCGGTCAGCCCCAGGTTGCGAGGCACGACCAGCGACGAGAGCGAGTACTGCCGGTAATTCTTGATCGCCGCGATCGTCTCGGTGGGATGCGTATAGCCACCGAGGTCGGAATTCGCATTCATGCCCACCAGATCGACGCGAACCGCCTGGATCAGCGCGCGCTGGTTGCGATCGTTGAAGTTTGCTGCTGCGCCGACGTTGTTCGGATCGTACTGGCCGTCGCCGCCAATCGCGCCTGTGTTCGCAGCGGTGAACGTGCCGCCGCCTGCATCTCGACCCGTGGTGATGGCCGTGCCGTCGGGATTCGTGAGCAGCGTCTGACCCACAGCGTCGGAGTAATAGAAGAAGTTCACACTGCGGATGTTCTCCGCCACCGGAGTGCCCATCCGTCCGTTCATGACGTCGTCAGCGGTAACGCGGTAGAGGGTATACGGAGGGTTGTTGTTGCTGGTATCGATTCCACAGGTACCGCAGGTCGCTGGACCAATGGTGATCTGCGGCTCAGCAGCTCCTCCCGTCAGGCCAGCGATATTGGGATAGGCGCGCCGGGCCGGTGGACCAGCGGTCGGATTGGCCGGAACGGGCCAAACATCCGCGAAGAGTCTTCGTGGAGTCGACGGAGCGCGTAACGTAAGCGACGATCTCGTCGTTGCCCGTGGTGACATAGGGAAAGATCGGCGTGCCGTTGGGCGCCTTCGGCGTATACCCTTCCGCATCCTCCAGCCCGTTTCCGTGCACAGCGTCGGTCTGATAATCGAAGTTCGCGCGAAATACGACGGCCGAAGGCCCTGCGTATTCGACTTGCTCGTCCGGCTGCGGGAATTGAGTGGATGGAGTGCTCGTCCTCCAAATGACGGTGTTGTCTGTCGTGTTCCCGCCAACTACCGTGCTCCACATCGGTGCACTGGCGCCGCTGGTGCCGGCTTGCGTAGAGGTGTAGGTAAAGCCATTACCCGGGTCAACTACTGCGGCGACCGGGTACGCGGTCGACGGTTGCCAGGGAGCGATTCCTCCGGTGGGGACGCCGCCGCGGCTGTAGTCGAAACCCGCCATGCGAATGTCGCTGACCAGTTTGTCGAAGCCGATTCGCGTGCTTTGCTGTAGGTCCGCCGCCTCGGTGGAGCTCTTGAACACGCGGTTGCTGCGGTCGTAGACAGCGAGAGCAGCGATCATGATGATCGCGAAAATCGCCGTGGTGACGAGGATCTCGGCGAGGGTGAAACCTCGCTGGCGGCGTTCGGAGCTTGAGGTGCGGCGGTTCGACATGGCTGATCTCCCTGGTTAGTCGCGGTTCGTTCGTGTAGTGTCGAAGAAGGCGATGCGCTGGCGGTTCTTCGCTTCGTCCCATCGGACAAATGCGCGGATCTTGAGGAAGCGCGCCGTGGTCCACGGACAGTTCGGGCAGGTCGATGGGTTGGCCGGATCGGTCGGGGTGAGAACCAACCCCACAGTGGCGTTGGCCAGTTTGCTCTCGTCGATCAGCCCCTTCCACTTCGCCAGGTAACCGTTCGGATCGTTCGTGCAGGTCCAGACCACCGGGCTTCCGCTGCCGGTGCAGCCGGTCGTATCGACCAGGGCGCTGTTGGGAATGGTCAGACCGGAGGGCAATGAGACGCCGTAGAGCGGCACGCTTGTCAGCGTTGTGGAGTCATCGACGTTGAAATTTGTTTCGACGTCGTTGGCGGTCATCGACGAAAGATCTTCCAGGATGCGCGTACCGACCGACACGGCATACGTCATCTGCTTTCCGCTATAGACATTGCGCTGCCCCATGTAGAACAGCGTGACAACCGTCAGCAGAACTACGCTGGTGATCGCCATGGCGATCAGGACTTCCACGAGGCTGTAACCCACCTGTCGTCTCTTCATCGCTTCCTCGTCTACTGAGCCAGTACCCGTCCGCTGGGGGAAATGGTGATCGTGTACTGTGACCTGGGAATCTTCATATCGGTCTTGATGGTGATCGTGCCGACCGTGACGCCGCTCGGCAGCGACACCCGGCCATCGGGATAGAAGATGACGTCGAGCGTGGAATTGCCATCGAGGTCGGTGAACGTCTGCGGAGTGGGCGCGGCGTTCGCCGGGAAGTAGACGACGTTGTCGAGGACGCGGGTCGAGAGGTTTCTGCCCGGTCCGGTCAGTTGCGTCCACGTCGTCGAGGCGAATGGCTTGTTGCCCTGGTAGAAGTCGTAGCTGTGCTGAGTGGTACCGGTGCCGTAGCTGAGTTGCGTCTGAACGCCCTTGGTGATTGCCA
>QHVS01000217.1 GCA_003223635.1 Acidobacteriota bacterium
GCATGACCCCGGTCATCATTCTCACCACCGTCGGCGCGTCGTTCGATCTCCAGCAACTGGCTATGGACCTGGTCGAGCAGCGCCTCGCGGCGTGCGTCAATGTCATCCCGCGCATCCATTCCGTCTATCGATGGCAGGGCAAGATCGAGCGCGAGGACGAGCAACTGCTGCTGATCAAGACCGTCGATGAGCGGGTCCCGGCGCTGAAGAAGGCGCTCCTGGCTCTACATCCCTATGAGGTGCCGGAGTTCGTAGTCATCGAGCCGCGGGAAGTTGCCGAGCCTTACCGCGCCTGGCTGCTCGACGCCACATCCAGCCCGCCGCCAGAAGCAACGCGGTCGCGGAAGTAATCCTCCGTCCGACCACAAACGACTGCGGCCAGTACTCGAGCCGCGCCTCATGCTCGCCTTGCGGAATGAAGATGGCCAGGAAGGCGTGGTTCGCTCGATGGATGCGCTTCGACTTTCCATCGATGGTCGCGCGCCAGCCTTTCCAAGCCGGCTCCGTGATCACCACCCACGCGCCACTCTGCATCGAGGCGTGCAACACATAGCGGCGCGTTCCCAACTTCTCGATCCGCACCAGTCCGAACCCATTCGAGGCCTCGTGCGACGGCTCGCCCTCGATGGTGATCCAGGCGCGCTCGCCGAAATCACTCTCCGCCTTCAGTTCCGGGCCCAGGAGCATCCATGACGCATTCACTCGCACCCGTCGCGGAATGAACGCGCGCGGTAGGGCCCGAGTGTTTTCCAAAAGCTGATTCCCATTGTCGCGGGCGATGCGTTTCCAACCCTCCGGGATCGGCGCTTCGGTTCGGGCAAACGCGTAGCGCACGTTCATCATCGAGAGAAACGGCCGCGTCAGATCGTCGACGCGGTTGAACCAGATCAATTGCGGGACGGACCACAAATCCTGCGTTTGCCGGAGCGGCGCGAGATTCATGGCCTGGTAACCTCGCACGTCTTCCAGACCGTACATCGTCGACATGTTCGGATAGAACATCAGCCCCTGGCCCACGATCCGATACGGCTCACTAGTCTGTGGCAGCCGATCGAGGAGCGCGATCCGCGGATAGAAAATTCTCGACGGGAACGTCGGATAAAAGTCCGACGCCTCATAGGTCCGCTGCGCGAGGAGGAGCAGCAGAATGGCGGCGGAGATCACCGCCGCCCTGCGACTGGTCGTCGCCAGGGCGAGGATCACCAAAGGTAGTCGAAGCGCGATCGTTCGGCCACGCACGAACGCGTCAGGCAATCCCCATTCCCGCATGGCGTCCCACTGCGCAACGCAGAAGAGGAGGAGCAGAGCAAACGTCGTCACGGTCAGCACGGCCAGTGTCGCCGCGCGCCGCTCCTGCAGCAGGACGTCGACGCCGAGTGCCGTGAGCACGGCGAAGCCGAACGACGCGGCGAAAATCATTCGCGTGTTGAGCGCAATCCGGAAGAGCGGAAGATGGCCGAGCAGGTCGGCGAAGGGTGGGAACGAGCTCCCGATCAGCAACCCGATGATCACGAATGACAAGGCGATCCATTTCTGCCGGCGACGCGAACAGAGCAGACCGAGCAGAGCCACCGGCAGGACAACGCTGCCGCAATAGGCGTTATCCGGAAAGCCATCAGGCGGCTCTTTGGGCCACGTCACCGATGGATCGCCGTAGCGGAACGGAAGGAACTGAAACCGGAGATGCTCGAGAGCGTTGGGCAGGGGAATTGATTTCTTCTGAAACGCGAAGTGGTGGGAGCGAGTGAAGTGCTCCATGGTCTGGGGAATCGCTTCCATCACTGGGAGGATGAACATGGCGGTCAGAAGAAGCGCAAGGATTCCCGCAGCGACGCCGAGAATTGCGGAGCGCACCAGACCGCGCCCCCGCACGCTCCACAGTTCCGCCGCAGCCCACAGAAAAGCCAGCGCCGTCGCGTGAAGCGCAGTCTCTGGATGGCCGTTGAGCAGAATCATCACGAACGCCACGGTGAGCGTCGTCATCGAGCCGCCGCGGATAATGCGCCGCACGCCGGTCAGCATCAGGGGAAACCAGAGCGTCGCGGTCGCCACCTGCCATTCCAGCCAGAAGGCGAAGAATGCGGAGAACATCCACGCCGCCGCGCCGACCAGCGCCGCCGGCTCGCTGCACTCCAGATCGCGCAAGAAGATGAACATCAGCAGCCCGGCCAGGAAAAAGGTGATCGTGGCCAGATAGGTCAGGCTGTTCGGCATCGCCAGCAGCAGCGAGGAGAGGAAGAACGGTTCGTAGGGAGTCGGCTGTGCGGCGGCGGCGAGAATGTCTCCGCAGAGAATGTGCGGGTTCCACAGCGGCCATTCGCCGTGTGCGTACGCCTGGCGCACCGCGTACTTCCACGGAATGTTCTGGCTGTAGATGTCGGACAGCACACCGTTGTGACCAGGGCCCACGCCGTATGACGCTGCTGCCGAGTGCAGCGGCTCGCCGCCGAATGGGAGATCGATCGGCGCGTAGATGCGTCCGGTCAGAAGAGCCCGCCCGGTGAAGCAGAGCGGGAGAAGAATCAGAGCGATCCGCGCCATACCGCCGACGCGAGTGAGTCGCGTCATCGCCCACGCGACGATGAAATAGAGGATTGCTGTCGCCACGAACGGATGTTACGGCTCCGCTGAGGCGCATCGTCTACGAGTTGTGGTGTGGCACAGGCACTCCTGCCTGTGCTGCACAGACAAGAGTGTCTGTGCCACACCGGAACGGAACACGGGTCGCTCTCCTCGCGTTAGCATTCCGCACACATGGAATCCATCGTCATCCGCGGCGCTCGCGAGCACAACCTCAAAAACATCGATGTCGTCGTTCCTCGGAACAAATTCGTGGTCATCACCGGCGTGTCCGGCTCGGGCAAGTCGTCGCTGGCCTTCGACACGATCTTTGCCGAGGGTCAAAGGCGCTATGTAGAGTCGCTGTCGGCCTACGCCCGGCAATTCCTGGAGCAGATGGAGAAGCCGGACGTCGATTCGATCGAAGGCCTCTCGCCGGCGATTTCCATCGAGCAGCGAACGACTTCGCGGAATCCGCGCTCCACGGTCGGCACGGTCACCGAGATCTACGACTACCTGAGGCTGCTCTACGCATCGATCGGCGTCCCGCACTGCACGAACTGCGGGAAGGAGATCCGGCCGCAGACGATTCAGCAGATGGTCGATCGGCTGCTCGCCCTGCCGGCCGCCACGAAGTTCACCATCCTGGCGCCATACGTCCGCGGCAAGAAGGGCGAATACCGCAAGCAGATGCTGCAGATGGTGAAGGAGGGCTTCACTCGCGCCATCGTCGACGGCGAGATGATCGAGCTGGCTGAACCTCCCACTCTCGACAAGCAGAAGAAGCACAACATCGATGTGGTCATCGATCGCCTGGTAGTGAAGGAGGGAATCGCCCAACGCCTCGCCGATTCGCTGGAGACGGCAACGCGCGTGTCGAAAGGGTTGGTGAAGATTCTTTACGCCAACGGCCACGAGGAGCTCCTCTCCCAGTCCTACTCCTGTCCCGACTGCGGCATCTCTATCGGCGAGATCACGCCGCGGCTCTTCTCCTTCAACTCCCCCTACGGCGCCTGCCCGAAATGCTCCGGCCTCGGTGTGCTGCTCGAGATCGACGAGAGAAAGATCGTCCCCGACCCGAAGAAATCGATCGAGCAGGGAGCGATCTCCATCTGGAAGGAGGGGGCGGAGAACTGGCGGCTTCGCCAGATTCACACCCTGGCCAAACATCACAAGTTCTCCCTCACCACTCCGTGGGAAAAGCTCCCGGAGAAGGTGCGCCACTGCATCCTCTACGGTTCGGAGGACAAGATCCGCTTCGAGTACTACACGGGCGGCTTCGAAGGTCTGATCCCCATGCTGCAGCGGCGCTATCACGAATCGGATCCGGACGAGATGCGCGAAGAGATCGAGCGCTTCATGACTCCGAAGAGCTGTCCGGAGTGCGCTGGGCGGCGATTGAAGCCGGAGTCGCTGGCGGTGACGGTGGCCGGGCAGCCCATCGACAGGATCGTGGCGCTACAGCTCAGCGACGCGGCGAAATTCTTCGCCACCATCACTCTCACTCCGCGCGAGGAAACCATCGCCGGCAAAATCTTGAAGGAAGTACGCGACCGACTCGGATTTCTGAACGCGGTCGGGGTCGGCTACCTCACCCTCAATCGAAACGCGGCGTCGCTTTCGGGCGGAGAAGGGCAGCGAATCCGCCTGGCCACGCAGATCGGGTCGAAGCTGATGGGCGTGCTCTATGTGCTGGATGAGCCTTCGATTGGACTCCATCAGCGCGACAACCGCCGGCTTCTTGACTCGCTGGTCGAGCTTCGCGACCTCGGCAACACCGTGATTGTCGTGGAGCACGACGAGGAGACAATCGAGACCGCCGATCACATCATCGACCTCGGCCCGCGCGCCGGCGTGCACGGGGGCGAGGTGGTGGCCGAGGGGACGCTGGAACAGATCAAGACATTTCCGAGCTCGCTGACGG
>QHVS01000218.1 GCA_003223635.1 Acidobacteriota bacterium
ACTGCTCCTCCGTCTCCCCCCCTTCGGCGACCACGTTGAGGTGCAGCGTGTGGGCCAGGTTGATGATGTACGACACGATCGCGGCGGTCGATTCATCGGAAGTCACATCGCTCACGAAGGCCTGATCGATCTTCACCGTGTCGATGGGGAAGCGTTTCAGATAGATGAGTGACGATTGTCCGGTGCCGAAGTCATCGATGGCGATCCCCACGCCGTGGCGCTTCACCTCGCGCAGGATCTGCATCGTGCTCTCCACGTTCTGCACCGCGATCGATTCCGTGATCTCGAGATCGAGCAGCGCCGAATGAAGATTGCACTGGGCCATCGCCTCAGCGAGGAAGTCGATGAAGTTCACCTGCTGCAACTGCGGCGCGGAGATGTTCACGCTCATCCGCAGGTCGGGGAACCCTGCCTCATGCCACTCCCGTAGCTGACTGCAGGCCCGCCGGATCGCCCATTCGCCCATCGACACGATCAGCCCCGTCTCTTCGGCCAGTTGGATGAAGTCCACCGGCTCGATCAGCCCGCGGGTCGGATGGTTCCACCGCAGCAGCGCTTCGAGGGCGACGACGCGCTGGCGCGTCGATTCGAAAATGGGTTGGTAGTAGACCTCCAGCTCGTCGCGTTCCACGGCGTGGTGCAGGCTCTGCTCGAGCGCCAGACGCTCGACATATCGCTCGTTCATGCTGGACGTGAAGAGCTGGGCCTGATTTCGTCCCAGCTCCTTGGCCCGATACATCGCGCTGTCCGCGCACTTCAGCAGCTTCTCCACGTCTTCGCCGTCCGTGGGGAAGACGCTGATGCCGATGCTGGCGGTCACGTAAAGCTCGTGTCCTTCCACACGGAACGGGCGGGCCAGCGAATGAAGGACTTTGTGGGCCACGCCGAAGACAGAATCGCTGCTGCTCGTGTCGTTCAGCAGGATCGTGAACTCATCACCGCCCAGGCGGGAGATTGTGTCTGACGCTCGGATCGATCCCTGCAGCCGCACCGCCACGTCGGAGAGCAGCGCGTCGCCTACCGAGTGGCCGAGGCCGTCGTTGACCAGCTTGAAGTGATCGAGGTCGAGATACATGACCGCGATTCCGCGCCGGTGGCGCCGGGCCTGTGCGATGGCGTTCACCACGCGATCCCGGAACAGCAGCCGGTTGGGAAGTCCGGTGAGCGCGTCGTAGTAGGCCTGATACTCGAGCTGCTTCTCCGTGGCCTTGCGCTGGGTGATGTCGCGATAGTTGACGACGAGCGCGCGCACGGAAGGATCGGGCAGCAGATTCTGGGCGAAGCCTTCCAGCCAGATCCACGTGCCGTTCTTGTGCAGGAACCGGAATTCGGCGCGCGCTTCGAGCGTGGGACTGGCGGCCAGCAAGTCAGCGAATACTTCCAGCGTGGCCTGCCGGTCACGCGGATGGATCAAGGCGACGAAGCTGCTTCGCATCAGCTCTTCGTCGCTGTAGCCGAGAAGACCCTGTGTCGATGAGCCGACGTAGGTGAACGCCAGGTTTTCATCGAGCAGCGCCACGCCGCTCCAGCTTTTCTCGACCAGGGTCCGGAAGCGCTCCTCGCTCTGTTCCAGTTCCACATGCGCGCGTTTGCGCTCGGAGATGTCGCGGATGAAGGCGGTCAGCGTGCGCTCCTCGCCGGAGCCGACCGGATCGATCATCACCTCCACGGAGAATTCTTCGCCGCTCGCCCGGCGGGCCACCGCTTCCAGCCGCCGATCGAGCAGCTCGCCGTCGATCGTTTTCTGCAGCGGCGGGAGAATGTCAGCGGGAAGGGGATTGCCGATCACGTCGCGGGCTCGGACGTCGAACGTGGCTTCTGCCTGAGGGTTCCACTCGAGGACGATGCCGTGGCGATCGACTGTGATCACCGCGTCGAGCGTCGAGGCGATGAGCTGGTTCATGCGCGATTCCGATTTGCGCCGCGCGTGCTCCGTGGAGGCTCGCTCCACCGCTTCGCCCAGCAAGTTGGCGGCGGACTTGAGAAAAGCGATCTCGTAGTCGGCGAAAGTTCGCGTCGCGCTGGTATAGACGAGAAGGACGCCGAACACTCCGGAGGCGGTGGGGATGATCACTCCTGCGCCGCTGCGCACGCCGTGGTAGTCGCGAAGGTGCGTCGATTTGAACCGCGTCTCCTGATCCAGGCTGCCGAACGTCACCGGGCCGTCGGCCACTGAGACATACATGCCGATCGACTCGTTCTCCTCGCCGTCGTGCTGACAGTTGGTGAATGTGGGGTTCGAGCCGATTGAGGCGCGCAGCTCGACACTCCCCGCCGCGGTGATCTCCAGCGCGCGGCAGTGCTCTACCCCCAGCGTCATCTCGATCAGCGCGCAGGCCTGTCCGAGGAGCATGTGAGGATCGACGCCGGTGAGGGCGGCCTGCCCCAGCTCGGCGATCGCGGTCTGCTGCACGTCGCGGAGATCGATCTCCGCCCGCAGACGGAGCAACTCCGCCTCTGTGGCGTGCGTCGTGCCGCCGACGACGTGGAGCGGTTGCTTCTGCTCGGTCATGGCCCTACGGTTCCGTTCCGATCTCATCCACGTAGCACCACATCCAGCGCTCGTCGGGCTCGAACGAGCGAATCACCGGATCCTTCGTCTTCTGATAGTGCTTCGTGGCGTGCTTGTTCTTCGAGGAATCGCAGCAGCCGACGTGACCGCAGGTCAGGCAGAGACGCAGATGCACCCACGAGTCGCCCATGGCCAGGCATTCCTCACAACCTTTGGGGGTGTTGGCTTTTCGTCCGTATTGCTGAGGCGTAATGCTTTGTAAGTGACCGCAAATCGTCATGGTAGAAATCATCGTAACTCAATGTAGCGCTGGCAGCTTGCCGCCCGGCGGGTCGCCGACGTTCCTTCCGCTGTGAGGAGCGTCACGAACTCGGATGCGCGAGGATCCTACAATCGCGTCGCATTCGTTCGCAGGCTCGCGACAAGGGGCGTATAGCCCCTTTCGTGTTTTCGGAGGGATCGTATGCGTACTCAACTCTGGCGTATTGCAGTCGTCCTCTCGGCAGTGATCGTTCTGGGCGGGTGTCGCGGTCATGAGTCGATCACCGGCGGATATGGCGACCGGGTAGTGGTGGGTGAGGTGACGATGGCCGCCGGCATGACCAACAACAGCCCCGCGGGTGTGCGGGTGGGCGTGAGTGGCACGGGCATGTCGGCGGTCCTCGGCACTGATGGACGTTTTACCTTCGTCGGCGTCCCCGAGAATTCGGAATTGCGCTTCTCGCGCGCTGCGGATGGCATCGATGCCCGCATGGCAGTTCCGCTTTCGTCCGCGCCGCTGAGTCTCGAGCTGAGAGCGAACAGCGTGCGCTCGGGTCGGCGTCGCGCCGCGCCGTCAGCGCCACTGCTGCAGTTCGAAGGGATCGTGAAGTCGATCTCCCCGACCGAGATCGTGGTCACGTCCTCGCACAAGGAAGACGTGACGCTGACCATCGACGATCACACGGTGATCCGCAAGGGCAATCAGTCGCTGCAGACCACGGATCTCAAAACCGGCGACCGCGTGCACGTCAAGGCAAAAGTGACGGACGACTCGAAGTTGGCTCTCGAGATCATGCTGCAGAACCCCGCGGACGACGGCGAAGTTGACGACAACGGCGGACAGACGATGACCGCCAACGGCACGGTCAAGGAAGTCGGAGCCGATCAGCTCATCGTGACCACGCAGCCCAGAGGCGATGTGGTGGTGAAGGTCGATTCGAGCACCATCATCAAGAAGCAGGGCGTCCACATCACACTGGCCGACATCCACGTCGGCGATGAAGTGAACACGATGGGCAAAAAGATCGACGACCACACTCTGCAGGCTCGGCAGATCGAGGTGCGAGGCGTCAGCGGCCACTGATCTTCGGTTATTGTCAGGGTGGAAGGAAGGACCGGCGGCCGAAAGGCCCCGGTCCTTTTTTGCTTAGTTTCCACAAAACGTTGATATGATCCGTCGCGTCCATTTCGGTCAAGAGAGAGAGGTCCCGGTGAACGCGCTAGCCCTGCGTCGCTCCTTCGTCGCTTTATTCGTGCTTCTCGCAGCGACTTCTGCTTCTGCTGCCGTTTCTTCCGGCGGCGTCTCCATTCTCATCGATGCCGATCGCAATGCGGTCACCGGTTGCAACGTGACGGCCGGCCAGGTCACCTATGCAGGAATCGAATTCGTAGTCAAAACTACGTTCGACGCCATGCTCGTGACCGGCGTGACCAGGCAGCAATGCGTCAACGGCGTCCTCGGTGGGCCAGTCACGATCAACACGGGCGGATGGAACGTCGGCACCGGCCCAGGGAAGCTGTACCTGGAAACGTCCTTTCCGGTCAGCCTTCTGGGCGGGCCCATTCAGCCGGCGCGATACGTCTTCGTGGGTCAGTCGGGCACCTCCATCGATGTCGTCGACAGCATCAACGGCGCGCCTATCATCTTTCCGCCTGACCGTGGCCCCGGACGCCATCGCGTTGTAGTCCCCCCATCGGTACTGTCCATCACCCTTGATGGCAACATCTCCGACTGGGGCGACCGGCAACCGTTGGTTGCTGACGCAGCCGGAACGGGGACGCCCGCCTTCCGCATTGCCAACATCTTTGAGCTCGCTCAACGAGGTGACCTTTTCTTCCGCTTCGACATCCAGGTAAACGCCAGCGCTCCGACTGCGCAGGCTGACAGCTACTCGGTCCCCAGAAACGGCGTCCTGAATCACCCCGCTTCATCCGGAGTACTGGCCAACGACATCAATCCTCCAGGCAACGGAACGCTGACGGCGGTCAAGCTCTCGGATCCGCTGCACGGAACCCTGACCTTGAATGCAGACGGCAGCTTCACCTACCTGAACGATGGATCGTCGGCCATCTCCGACAGCTTCACCTACAAAGCCCGCAATTCGTCCGGCGACTCCAATCCGGCGACCGTGAGCATCACCATCATTCAGGGGAACGCTCCGACCATCACCAGCGCGAACGCGACGACCTTCAAAGTCGGCGTAGCCGGCAACTTCCTGGTGACCACGACCGGCACTGCGCCGATCTCGCTGACCCGCAGCGGCGCGTTGCCCTTCGGCGTGAGCTTCATCGACAACGGCAACGGCACAGCGACGCTCAGCGGCACGCCGGGGGCTGGAACCGGCGGCACGTACACCTTCCTGATCACCGCCAGCAATAATGTGGGGCAGGACAATCAGACGTTCACTCTGACCGTCCAGGAAGGGCCGGCCATCACTACGGCCGCGGCGAACCAGACCGTCTGCCCCGGCGCAACGGCGACCTTCACTGCCGCGGCGAGCGGCTTCCCCGCGCCGAGCGTTCAGTGGCGCGTGTCGACCAATGGCGGCGCAACATTCACGGACATCCCGGGCGCCACATCGACGACACTGAGCTTCACCGCGAATGCCGCGGACAACGGCAACTTGTACCGAGCGGTCTTCACCAACAGCACGGGAACTGCGCAGACAACTGCGACGCTGACGGTCAACAGCGGCGCGCCGGTCATCACCACGAATCCGGCGAATCAGACCGTCTGCGCCGGCGCGAACGCCACCTTCACGGCGGCGGCGAGCGGCGTTCCTGCTCCGACCATTCAATGGCAGGTCTCGAGCGGCGGCACCTTCACCGACATTCCGGGAGCGACGTCGGGAACGCTGACGTTCGGTACAACCGCGGCCGACAACGGGAAGCAGTACCGCGCGATCTTCACGAACAGTTGCGGCACGAC
>QHVS01000206.1 GCA_003223635.1 Acidobacteriota bacterium
AGCGGGAGATTGCTCACATCACGAGTGACGCCGAGCCCCGCGCGGTGATTGGCGAAGCCGACCTCCCGGCGCTGATGAACGAAGCGGGTTCTTCGCAGCGGCCGTCCGAATCGCTCGACGGCGACACGCCCGCGGCGATCATCTACACCTCCGGCACCACCGGCGCGTCCAAGGGAGCGGTTCTCACCCATAACAACTTCGCGGCGAACGCGGTGAATCTGGTGGACGGCTGGCGGATCACCAGCGACGACCGCTTCCTCCTCGCTCTCCCCCTTTTCCACGTTCACGCCCTCGGCAACGGCCTGCCCTGTTGGCTCCTCAGCG
>QHVS01000207.1 GCA_003223635.1 Acidobacteriota bacterium
TTCCACTTCCCGGAGTCTCGGTGAGGATCGTCGAGAGCGAGCTGCGCATCCGCGGTCCCAATGTCTTCGCCGGCTACTGGCGCAACGACGCGGCGACGGCCGCGGCGTTCGATGAGGGATGGTTCAAGACCGGCGACATCGCCGCCGTATCCGACGACGGTTACTACACGCTGCTGGGCCGCAAGAGCGAGGTGATCATCTCCGGCGGATTCAATATCTATCCGCGCGAGGTGGAGGAGTTTCTTCTCGAGCAGCCGGAGATCGCCGAGGCCGCGGTGGTAGGCGTGGAGGAGCCGGTGAGGGGAGAAGTGCCGGTGGCGTTCGTCGTTTCGCCATCGGGGTTCGACGAGCGCGATCTGGAGCGTCGATGCCGCGAGCATCTCGCCTCGTTCAAGATTCCCCGATGTTTCATTCGTGTGAACGCGATTCCCCGCACTGCCCTGGGAAAGGTGCAGAAGCACCTCCTGCGCGGAATGTATGATGTCGCCGCAATTCGGAGAGGAACGACATGAATCGAGTGATCTACGCGGTGTTGCTGGCGCTGATGCCGGTACTCACTGCCGCAGCCGCGGAACCGAGGATTCCGGCGGCAAAGAAGAAGCTGATCCTGAAGTTGTTCGAAGTCACTGACGCGAAGGACAACACGACCGACGCCATCATCGACATCCTCGGCGGCCGTCTCGGAGTGCCCCCCATCCCGGAGGATCAGCGCGCCGAGATGCGCGAAGAAGGCGAAGAGATGCAGCAGGTCACGGAACAGACGCAGATGGCGGTCTACGACCGCTACTTCACCGAGAAACAGTTGCGCGACCTCATCGCCTTCTTCAAGACGGACACCGGCCGGCACTATGTCGAGGTGGCGCGGAAGATGGCGATCGAGACGCGCACCAATCTGCGTGCCGCAGCGACGATGAAGGTGCAAGAGAGCGAGCAGGAGCAGCGAGCGGCGCGTACCCGGAACCAGCTCCGCGCCTTCGGCGCTGCGCTTGCTGCTTATCGCGCGGACAACAAGTCGTACCCGCCAGGAAAGAACATCGACGATCTCGCCGCGGCCCTGGCGCCCAAGTACATGTTCAACGTTCCCCGGGAAGACGCGTGGGGTCGTATGTTCCAGTACGAAGGATCCGGAGATGGGCAGCACTATCGGATCGTCAGCAGCGGGATCGACGGCAAGATCGCGTCCGCCAGCGCAAGCTTGCAGACGGCGGCGGACGCCAACTCATATGGCGATGACCTGGTCTTCATCGATGGCAAGTTCGTTCACGGCGGAGATCCGGTTTACAAGCAGTAGAATGCGGCCTCGCTCCGCAAGACCCCAACCATCGTTCGAGGAGAACATCATGCGCAGAACGCTGCTGGCAATCACCGCGCTGGCTCTCGTCGCCGCGCCCCTCATGGCGCAAACGGCCGACGACATCGTATCCAAATACATCAAGACCATTGGCGGAATGGAGAAGATCGACGCCGTGAAGTCGCTGCGCCGCAGCGGAAAGTTCACCGGCGGCGGCGGATTCGAGGCCGCCATCCTCGAAGAGAACAAACGGCCCAACCTCGTCCGCCAGGACTTCGTGATTCAGGGGATGACCGGCGTCAGGGCGTACGACGGAAAGAGCGGCTGGAAGATCGAGCCGTGGGAAGGGAAGAAGGATCCGGAGCCGCTCGGCGAAGAGGAGATGAAGATGATCGTCGAGGACTCCGACTTCGACGGACCGCTGGTCAACTACGCGCGGAAGGGCAACAAGGTCGAATTCGTCGGCATGGAGCCGGTGGAGGGAACCGATGCCTACAAGCTGAAGGTGACGCTGGCCAACGGCGACGTTCGCTACTACTTCATGGATACCGACTATTTCGTGCCCATCAAGATCGAAACCAAGCGGATGATTCGCGGCGCGGAGCAGGAGTACGAGGCTTCCCTCGGTGACTACAAAGAGGTCAACGGCTGGTACGTCCCCTTCTCCGTGGAGAGCAACGCGAAGGGAAGTCAGTTCAAGCAGAAGGTCACCTACGACAAGATCGAGGCCAACGCCCCGATCGCCGATGCGCGCTTCGTGAAACCGGCGATGCAGCCGACGCAGCCAAGCGCCCCGGATGCCTCCAACGTGCAACCGAAGAAGCCCGAGGAGAAGAAGCCGCCGGCGACGGAGGAGAAGAAGCCGCCGATGGCGCAGAGAGGTGTCCGATGAGGAACGTTCTCTCGATTCTGGCCTTTCTCGCTACCACCGCAGCGCTGGCGCAGACACCCGCAGTGAAAGTGGATTCCGAGACCATCTCCGGGCTCGGCGCGCGCAACATCGGTTCCGCGACGATGAGCGGCCGCGTGGCGGCACTCGATGCGGTTCACGAGGGTTCGCGCGTCACGGTCTACATCGGTGCGGCCAGCGGCGGCGTCTGGAAGTCGGTCAATGGCGGAACGACTTTCAAGCCGATCTTCGACAAGCAGCCGGTGCAGTCGATCGGCGCCGTGACCATCGATCCGAAGAATCCGAAAGTGATCTGGGTCGGTACCGGCGAGGCTTGGACGCGCAACAGCACCTCCATCGGCAACGGCGTCTACAAGTCGACCGACGGAGGAGACAACTGGACGAACGTCGGTCTCCCCAACTCGGAGCGCATCGCCAAGATCCTGGTCGATCCCACCGACACCAACACGGTATACGTCTGCGTTCCCGGAAAACTGTGGAGCGACAGCGACGACCGCGGCGTCTACAAGACGACCGACGGCGGGAAGTCGTGGAACAAGGTGCTCAAAGGAACGAACGCCTCCACCGGCTGCTCCATGATTTCGTTCGATCGAACCAATCCGAAGACCCTCTACGCCGGCATGTGGGATTTCCGCCGCAAGGGATGGACCTTCCGCTCCGGCGGCGAAGGCCCTAATGCGCCCAGCGGCAGCGGGCTGTTCAAATCCGCCGATGGCGGCGCGACATGGAATGAGCTGACCGGCAACGGGCTGCCCACCAAGCCCTGGGGACGCGTGGCCGTCGCGGTCGCGCCGTCGAAGCCGAGCGTCGTCTACGCCTTCATCGAAGCGGAGCCGCCAAAAAACGCGCTCTATCGCTCCGACGACGGCGGCAAGACCTGGCAGATCGGCGACCGCAGTCAGGCCATGATCTGGCGGCCTTTCTACTTCGCCAACCTGATCGTCGACCCGAAAAATGAGAACAAGGTCTTCAAGCCGGACGGCCCGCTGATCGTCAGCACCGACGGCGGCAAGAGCTTCAGTAACGTTGCCGGCGGCGCGCATGGCGATTTCCATGATGTGTGGATCGATCCGAGCAACACCGACTACATCATCACCGGCGACGATGGCGGCGTCTGGTATTCCTACGACGGCGCCAACAAATGGTGGAAGGCGGAGAACCTGCCGATCTCGCAGTTCTACCACGTGAGTGTGGACATGGACAGGCCGTACCACGTGTACGGCGGGCTGCAGGACAACAGCTCCTGGGTCGGCGACTCCCAATATCCGGGCGGGGTGACCAACGATCGGTGGGAAAACATGTACGGCGGCGACGGTTTCTGGATGTTCGCCGACACCAGCGACAACGATTACATCTACGCGGAGTCACAGGGCGGAGAGATCGGCCGCATCAATCGCAAGACGCACGAGCAGCGCACCATCAAGCCTCTCCCCAATTACAAAGAGGGGAAGATGCGGTTCAACTGGAACTCTCCGATCCACATGAGCCCCACGCAGCAGGGGACCATCTACATCGGCTCGCAGTTTCTCTTCCGCTCGCGCGATCACGGCGAAACGTGGGAGCGCATCTCTCCCGATCTGACCACCAACGATCCGGAGAAGCAGAAGCAGGAGCAGTCCGGCGGCGTCACAGTCGACAACTCCTCGGCGGAGATGCACACCACGATCTTCGCCATCTCCGAGTCGCCGAAGAACTCGAACGTGATCTGGGCGGGCACCGACGACGGCAACGTGCAGATCTCGCGCGACGGCGGCAAGTCATGGAGCAATGTGGTGGGGAATGTCGTCGGCATTCCCGGGAACGCCTGGGTCTCGTACATCGATGCGAGCCATTTCGACGAAGGGACCGCGTACGCCACGTTCGACGCGCACACGTTCGGCGATATGCGTCCGTACGCGTATCGCACCGCCGATTTCGGCAAAACGTGGACGCCACTCGTTGCCGCTGACGCTCCCGTACGCGGCTACGCGCACGTGTTGCGCGAGGATCCGGTCAACCGCGATCTTCTCTATCTGGGCACCGAGCTGGGACTGTGGATTTCCCTCGACGGCGGCAGGCAGTGGGCCCAGTACAAGGGAGGCGACCTGCCCAGCGTCGCGGTGCGCGACCTGGTCGTTCATCCGCGGGACAACGACCTGGTGATCGCCACACACGGACGCGGCATCTGGATCGTCGACGACATCACGCCGCTCCGCGCGCTCACTCCTGACACGCTGGCCAAAGAGGCGGTGTTCGTGCAGATCACACCGGCTGTGCAGCGCGTGCCGGCCTTTGCCGGATGGGTAAACGGCGACGCACAATACACCGGCCCGAATGCGCCGAATGAGGCGGTGATCACCTACTACCAGCACAAGCGGCACATCTTCGGCGATCTGAAGATCGATGTGGTCGACGCGGACGGCAAGGTGCTGAACACGATTCCTACCAGCAAGCGG
The DNA here is from genome assembly GCA_003223635.1 of Acidobacteriota bacterium. Lineage (GTDB taxonomy): Bacteria > Acidobacteriota > Thermoanaerobaculia > Gp7-AA8 > Gp7-AA8 > QHVS01. The sequence goes on from QHVS01000207.1 coordinate 4,637, forward strand.
CGCGGACTGAGCCGCGTCACCTGGTCCATGCGCCTCAAGGCGCCGCGAGTTCCGCCTGCGGCCAGCGCGCTGTTCGGCGCGGCGTTCGGTCCGCGCGTCCTTCCCGGCACGTATACGGTGAAGATGACCAAGGACAAGAACGTCTACACCACGCCGCTGCAGGTGGTCACCGATCCGCGCTCCACGGCCACGCCGCAGGATCTGCGGACGCAGTTCGATCTGGCCCAGAAGCTGTACGCCCTCCTCGGCGAGATGGCGTTCGCGGTCGATCGCATCAACGGAGTCCGTCTGGCGCTCGATGATCGCGCGTCGAAGCTTCCGGCCAACGATCCGGTGGCCCGTCGTCTGCGCACGGCATCCGCGCAGGTCGACGATCTGCGCAAGAGAATCGTGGCCACTAAAGAAGGAGGCATGATCACCGGCGAAGAGCGCCTGCGCGAATATCTGGGCGATCTCTGATTTTCTATGGCGGCCGTCCGACGCAGATGCAGATCATGCGCACCGACGCATTGGGCCGCGAGCTGACCGACGTGGTGAAGGATTTCGATGTCTGGTCGGCGAAGGAGCTGCCCGGAATCAACTCTGCGTTGACGAACAAGCAGCTTCCGCCGATTCAGATGCTGACGCGCGAGGATTGGGAGAAGAACGCACCGAAGGTGTAGGACCGGCTTTAGCCGGTCAGGCCGGCTGAAGCCGGCCCTCACACAACATATAGACTCTCGCGATGCACGCCGTCCTTCTGCTTTTCGCTATGCTGACGCCTGACTCGTTGCGCAGCGCGGCGCATGAGTATTACGAGTGGGGCGACCGGCAGTATCCGGTTGGTTCGAGCGACTCCGGCAAGCACACCTGGGACGATCGCCTCACCGACTATGCGCCGGCCCAGGTTCAGATGCGGGCCGCGCACGTTCGCCAACTTCTCGAGCGTGTCCGCCACGCCGACATATCGTCATGGAGCAAGGACGACAAGATCGACTGGATCCTCTTCCGCTCGCAACTGGAGACCACGGAGTTCTTCGACCGCGTGATCAAGTCGGAGGAAACCAACCCGCAGGTCTACGTGGGTGAAGCGAGCAATGCGATCTTCTCGCTGCTGAAAAAGGAGTACGACACGCCCCGCAATCGGGCGCTCGCGGCGACGGCGCGTCTGCGCGCAGTGCCGGCCATGATCGAGCAGGGAAAGCGCAACCTGACGCATCCCATCGGGCTCTATGCGGAGTGGGCCGCGCAATCGGCCCGAAGCATCGATCCGCTCTACAACGACAGCCTGATGACGCTGGCCAGGGGCCTTACTCCCGCGGAGCACGATGCCTTGATCGCGGCGAAAGACGGAGCGCTCCAGTCGCTTCACGCCTTCGCCGACTGGCTCGACGCGCGGAAGGGGAGCATGGCCGAGTGGCGGGCCATGGGGGAACAGAACTACAGCTACATGCTGCATCACATCCTGCTCCTCCCCTTGAGCACGCGCGACGTCGCGCACCTCGGCGAAGTGGAGCTGGCCCGCTATCGAGCCCTGGAGGCGTGGCTCCCCGATCCGTCGCTGGCCGATCCGAATCCGCAGCGCGCGAAAAGCATCCCCGCCGATCAGCAAGCCTTCCTGGCCGCGTATCAAAGCCGCGAACAGGAGATGATCGATTTCCTCAAACAGAAACGGCTCGTCACCATCCCCGACTATATCGGGCCGTTCATCATTCGCCAGCTTCCGGAAGCCTTCAAGCCGACCAGTCCGGGCGGCTTCATGAATCCGCCGGGCCTCTACGACTCCGACAACAGCGGCTTCTACTTCATCCCCACGTACAACCCTCAGAGCCGCAACTTCTACATCCGCGCGGCTATCGAAGATCCGCGCCCCATCCTCGGGCACGAAGGGATCCCCGGACATTTTCTGCAGATCTCGATCGCCAACCATCTGCCCGATGAGATCCGCCGGCATCACGGCGACACAGTCTTCGTGGAGGGGTGGGCGCTCTACGGCGAGGAGATGTTGTTTCGCGAAGGGCTCTATCCTCCCGACTCGGCCAGCGCCGGGCAAGTCCTGCGTCTGGCGCGTTATCGGGCCGCGCGCATCGGCGTCGACGTGAATCTGCAGACAGGCAAGTGGAACTTCGATCAGGCGGTGAACTACTTCATGGAGGCCGGCGGCCTCGATCGCGAGTCGGCGACCGGCGAAGCTGCCGGCGCGGCGAGCAGTCCGACGCAGAAGATCAGCTACATGACCGGCAAGTGGCAGATCATGCGCCTCCCCGGCCGCTACCGCGATGCCAAAGGTGCCTCGTTCCGCCTCGGCCAGTTCCACGACGACCTGATCGCCAGCGGCTCGCTGCCTCTGTCGGTCAAGACATGGATCCTGCTCGACGATCCGTCGGAGCTGGAGAAGGCGACCGGTCTGACGCTGCACTGATCGGAGTGCGACGGCCCGCCGCTGCCCCTCATCCGCCGCTCCGCGGCACCTTCTCCCCGCACGCGGGGAGAAGGATCTCGAGAGCCCTCTCCCGCTTGCGGGAGAGGGTGGCGCGAAGCGCCGGGTGAGGGCTGGTCTTAAGGTATATAGAATCCGACTGACGAGGTGCACGATGACCGAGATGAAAAAATATACGCCGGGCGATTTCTGCTGGACCGAGTTGGCGACGAGCGACGGCAACGCGGCGAAGAAGTTCTATACCAGTCTCTTCGGTTGGAAGGCCAATGAGATGCCTATGGGGCCGGACCAGCCTCCGTACATCATGATGCAGATCAACGGCAAGAACGTTTGCGCCATGTACGAAAACAAGAAGGCACCGACGAAGTGGTCGTCATATGTTTCCGTGGCCAATGTCGATGAATCGGCGAAAAAGGCGAAATCGTTGGGCGGAAAGTTGAAGACCGAACCGTTTG
>QHVS01000208.1:0-1383 GCA_003223635.1 Acidobacteriota bacterium
CGCCGGAGTCGCCGAGCCGGCCGATGACCACTTTGAGGACTTCTGGATCGCGGACGGCGGTATTGACGCCGACGCGCCCCTCTTTGACCTCGCCGACGATCATGTCGATGGAGTCGTCCGAGATGCCGAGGCCGGGATCGGCCTCGCCGACGTGGAGACTCTGCGGCGCACGCCTGCCTCGCGGCTCCGGCACGGGCGAGCCGCTGGGAAAGCGAAAGGCCAGAACGTCGATGTCAGTGATGGTGCGCACGCCGCTGCGCCCGGCGGACGCGATAATCGGATACTCGGCGGATGTGAAATAGCCGTTCAGTTGAAGGTACGCCTGCACAAGCGAAACGGCATGATCCATCGGAAATCCATGAACGCATGACTCGCGCCACCGCGGTCCGAACACGAAATGACACCTCAGCGGCACACGTTATGCGCACGATGACACGACGATGGTTTGCTGCGCTGGCCTTGACGGCCGGCGTGCTCCAGGCCCAGAGCGTCCTCAATGAGACGGTCTCCGTCGGCTACGTGATGATTCCCTTCACGGCCATCGGGACGAAGGGAAGGCCGCTGACCGATTTGCGCTCGGGTGAGGTGAGGCTCTTCGTGGACGGCGAGCCCGTACGCAGCGACATGTTCGAGAGGTCGCAGAACGCGCCGGTGTCGTTCACGATCCTGCTCGACGGCTCCGGATCGATGGGCCTGGCCGGCAAGATGGACTCCGCCCGCGCCGCGATCGGCGCGCTGCTGGCCCATCGTCAGCCCGGAGATGACTTTTCGCTCTGGGTCTTTGCCGAATCGGAAGCGCGCGAGATGGTTCCCTTCACCGACAAGGCGGCGTCGATTACGAATGCGCTGGCCACGGTTACCCCGTACGGAAAGACCGCGTTCTTCGACGCCCTGGCGACCATGCCCGAGCGCAGCCGGCTGGGCCGAAATCCATCGCGAGCCATCGTTCTGCTCAGCGACGGAATCGATAATGCCTCCCAGCTCAAACGCGATGATCTGGCCCGCCTGCTCCAGGGTATCGCGGTGCCCATCTATCCGCTGGGCATTCGCGATCCGCATGAGCTGACGCTCACGCGGCAGTCACGGGAAGAGCTCTCCGACATCGGTCTTCTCGAGGAGGTCGCGCACCTGACGGGTGGAAAGCTTTACCTCGGGAACGAACCGCAGCAGATCGCCCTGGCAGTTTCCAACATAGAGAAGGATCTCCGGGCCCAGTATTTGATCGGGTTCGCTCCGACGGGACGCGGTGCGGTAAAGTACCGCCGCATTGCGCTGAAACTCGCCGGTCGTGTGCAGACAGTTCGCGTGCGAGCCGGCTATCTCGGAACCGAGCCGCCCATGGTGGCGGCAAACGGCGAGAAATCCAAGAGGAACGAAAGGAAG
>QHVS01000208.1:1406-7052 GCA_003223635.1 Acidobacteriota bacterium
CCCTCGGAGCCTGTGCCACGACGAAATCCGTCGACCAAAGAATCGCCGACGTGCAGGCACAGCAGAACAAGAAGATCGAGTCGGTCGAATCGCAGGTAGAGGAGCTTCAGCAGAAACAGAAGCAGACCGACGTTCGTCTCGATGAGCTCAGCCAGGAGGCGAAGGATGCCTTGAAGCGCGCCCAGGAAGCCGGCGTGTTGGCCAAGGGGAAAGTCGTTTTTCAGCAGACGTTTACCGAGGATCGCGTGAAGTTCGGCCTCAACAAATACGATTTGTCGAAGGACTCACAGGCAGCGCTCGACGAATTCGCCGGCAAGGTCAAAGGGGTCAACGAGCAGTACTTCGTCGAAGTTCAGGGTCACACCGATGATACGGGCAGCTCGCGTTACAACGACGAGCTGGGACAGCGGCGCGCCGATGCCGTGCGACGCTATCTCTCGCGGCAGCATCAGCTCCCGCTGAACCGCATGTCGACGATCTCTTACGGCGACACGCTTCCGGCGGCGCCGAACACGACGAGAGCCGGCCGCCAGCAGAATCGGCGTGTCGTGCTGGTCGTTCTGGAATAGCTCAGTGGAGCGCCGCCGCCCTCGGCGGCGCTCATTCAAACGTCGCCACCACCGGCGCATGGTCGCTCGTTCCTATCTCCCGATGAGAAGGGCATGACGTAGCGCGCTGCGCGAGCGAGGCGCTGGCCAATACGTAGTCGAGCCGCCATCCGATGTTCCGCTGACGGAGATTCCGCCAGGGCGCCCACCAGGTGAAGTAATTCTCATCGTCGGGATAAAGCTTGCGGGCGATGTCCACCAGGCCTTCCCCGATGAGCGCTTCCAGCAGGGCGCGCTCCTCGGGCCGCTGACCGATGATGTTCGGCTTTCGTTCCTTGGGATGGACGTCCATGTCGGTGCGCGCCACGTTCATGTCGCCGCAGAGAATCAACTTCGAACCGCTCTCGCGAAGCGAGTGCGCATAGTCGATGAGCGACTTCATGAATCCGATCTTCGCTTCGTAGTCCTTGCCGCCATTCGGCACATAGACCGAAGCGAACACCGTGTCGCCGGCCTTCGCCTGCACGATGCGCGTCTCGCTGTCGAACTGCGGATGAGAGAACTCCGGCTGCTGGGGAAAGGTCTCGCGCCGCAGATGGAGTCCAACGCCTGAGTAGCCACCGCCGCCGTGCCAGTAACACCAGTAGCCGTTCAAATCGCAGATCTGCGCCGGCACCTGGGCCAGCGAGGCTTTGATTTCCTGAAGGCAGACGACGTCGGGGCGCGCACTGTCCACCCACTCCAGAAACTGGGTGTGGCGGGCGCGGATGCCGTTGACATTCCAAGTGGCGATCTTCATGGGGCGAAGATTCTAGTGCCACCTTGTCCCCTCGACGCGGCACGATGTCCTGCGCCGCGGACGTGACGATGCGGAAAACGGTCGGTTACACCGGGCAGCACCCGGCTTCGATTCTGCAGAAGGTCGTCGCGGCGAAGCGCAAACGTCAGGGGCGCTGCGCACGTCCAAACGACGCGTCACACGGAGGCCACATGCGCAAACCGACGTTGCTTCTCATTCTTCTTCTGCTCCCCGCTTCATTGTTGGCTCAGGACGAAGGCTGGCGGAATCGGCGCCCCAGCAACCGCGATCCCTACCGCTATTCCGATCAGAACATGTTCGAGCTGACACCGTTCCTGGGATTCCGGTACGGAGGAACGATCTACGCCAATCAGACCTCGCTGTTCAACGAAGACGTTCAGGTGGCCAGCGCGCCCAACTACGGCGCCAACTTCGCCATCCCCATCGGCAATGGCATGAAGGTCGAGCTGATGGTGAATCGACAGGACACGCACTTCACGTCGAACGGCGGTGGCCTCTTTTCGCCGAGCGCCAATCTGGCGGACTTTCACGTGACCTACTTCCATGGCGGGCTGCAGATTCCGTTCGACGTCAGCCGCCAGGCGACGCCGTACATCGTGATCAGCGCCGGCATCGCCAATCTCGATCCGGTGGTGCAGGGCGTCTCTCCCGACAATCGTTTCTCGGCCTCCGGCGGTATCGGCGTGAAAGTGCCGGTGAATCGCAACCTGGGATTGCGTCTCGAGGCGCGCGGCTACTTCACGTCACTGGGCAGCAACAGTTGTTCGAGCTGCTACTACAGCTACAACCACGACCTCTATCAGGGCGAGACGAATTTCGGAGTGTTTTTTAAGTTTTAGGCGTTTGGCGTTTGGCGTTTGGCGGTTAGCGCCATCCGCCAACCGCTATCCGCCAATCTCACTGCCATCGGAAAATTTTCAGACCGATGGCAAACGTGGCCAGGCCCCACACCGCGAGCAGCGCGATCTGCGGCGCTACGCGCGTAAGCGGAGCCGCGTCATTGATCACCGCGCGCAAGGCGTCATTGAGCATCGTCAGCGGCAGAGCGCGAATGAGCGGCTTGACCTTGTCGGGGAAACGCTCATAGGAAAAGAAGACACCGGAGCAGAGCCACATCGGCATCATGATCAGGTTCATCAGGCCGCTCACTCCCTCCAGCGTCCGGGCCCGCGAAGCCGTAAGCAGGCCGAGTCCGGAGAATGCGTAGCCGCCGACGAGGCAAAGCACGGCGAGCAGCGTCAGGGAGCCGTTCACACGGACGCCGAAAACGATCCAGCCGAACGCCACCAGCACGATCACTTCGAGGGTCAAAAAAATCAGACGGGAGAGGAACTGGGCGATGAGGTATTGGCTCTTGCGCATCGGCGTAGCCACGAGCCGCTTCAGCAGCTTCTTCATGCGCGCGTTGGCGATGGTGAATCCCATGCCCCACATTCCGGTACCCATCAGATTCATCCCCAGCAGGCCTGGGATCAGAAAATCGATGTAGCGCGCCCCTTGTTCGTGAACGAACTCCTCGCGCGCCACAATCACGTTGCGGCGACCGGCGGCGGTCTGCAGCGCATCGTCCGCTTCCTGGCGCGCCGTGCGCGAGTCGGGGCGAGTGGGATCGAAGCGATAGATCACCGCATCACCGCCGTCGATGAGCAGCGAAACCCTTCCGTGCCGCAATGCGTCGCGCCCCTCTGCCTCGCTCACGATGCGCGGAGCAAGGACCGGCGATTTCTGCAGAGCGGCAAGGCGCTGCGGCGCTTCCGGACCGCTGACCACACCGACTGGAATACGGTCGGGCGCCTTTTCCCGAAATGCGAATCCCAACGCCAGGGCCAGGATCAGCGGAAAGCCGAAGACCCAGAAGATCGCTTCCGTCTCGCGGATGAACTCCTTGGTTCGCGCACTGGTCAGCTCGACGATGGCAGGACGAACGCCCTTAGACATCGCGAAGCTCCCGGCCGGTGAGCGAAACAAACAGGTCCTCCAGCGTTGCCGCGTGAGTGGACAGCGAGACCAGCTTCGCTCCGTGCTTCTCCACCAGGTCGATCAGTTGCGGTACGGCTTCGGCCAGAGAGTCGACGCGCAACTGCCATGCGTTTCCGTGCGGACTGCAGCCGTGACAGGCCGGCAGTGCCAGAATCGCCTCCGGCGGCAACGGCGGTTCGCTGGTGAATTCGATGATGTTCGGCGCCTCGAGCTTGGCGATCAGTTCCTTCGGCGTGCCCAGGGCAATGAGGTGCCCGTGATCGACGATGGCGATGTGATCGCACAGCCGCTCCGCTTCTTCCATGTTATGAGTGGTCAACAGAACCGTGCCGCCCTTCTTCCGAAAGCGGGCCACGACTTCCCACAGTTGCAGGCGGCTCTGCGGATCCAATCCGGTCGTCGGCTCGTCGAGGAAGAGGATGTCGGGATCGCCGACCAGCGCGCACGCGACCGCCAGGCGCTGCTTCTGACCGCCGGAAAGCTTGCCCACGCGCGAGTCGCGCTTCTCGTCCAGCGACAGGTCGTGCATCACGGATTCGGGATCCGGTCCGGCGCGATAGAAGGAGCGGAAGAGGCGCACCGTCTCGTACACGGTCAACTTTTCGTGGAGCTGGGTTTCCTGCAGCGAGATTCCGATCCGCTCGCGCAGATCACGTTCGTGACTGCGCCAGGTCATGCCGAGGATCTCCACGTCGCCGCCGTCCGGAATGGTGAGGCCCTCCAGGATCTCGATGGTTGTCGTTTTCCCGGCGCCATTCGGGCCGAGCAGACCGAAGCACTCATTTGCCGCAACGGAGAGATCCAGGCCGTCGACTGCTTTCACATCGGGGTAATACTTCTTCAGACCGCGACAGGAGATGACTGCGTTTTCCACGGCGCGAACGATACACTGATTGCCGGACCTGCGACCGCTGGTATGCGCGCCATCGTGTTCGATCAACCGGGTGATGAGAGCGTGCTGCACATCGGCGAGGTCGATCCGCCGCCGCTCGTGAGCGGCGCGATTCGTATCCGCGTTCACGCCACCGCGGTCAATCGCGCCGATCTCCTGCAGCGGCAGGGACTCTATCCTCCGCCTCCCGGCGCTTCCCCAATCCTCGGCATGGAATGCGCCGGTGAAGTCATCGAAGTCGCGTCCGACGTGCGCGGCTGGCGCACAGGCGATCGCGCCATGGCCCTTCTTCCAGGCGGAGGTTATGCCGAAGAAGCGGTGGTCGACGCCGGATCAGCGATGCATGTCCCGGACGCGCTCTCATGGGACGAGGCGGGAGCGATGCCGGAAGTGTTTCTCACCGCGTACTTGAACGTCTTCGAGCTGGCGCGGGCGAAGCGGGGAGAGACGCTGTTGATCCACGGCGGAGGAAGCGGCGTGGGAACCGCGGGGACGACGCTGGCCAAGCTCGCTGGCTTGAAAGTGATTGTCACCGCGGGCTCGAAGGAGAAGTGCGATCGCTGCGTGGCGCATGGCGCGGACATGGCGATCAACTATCGCCAGGAAGACTTCGTGGAGCGCGCCCACGGAACGGACATCATCCTCGACCACATCGGCGCCGAGTACCTGGCCCGCGATCTTCGGGCCCTTGGCGTCGGCGGGCGAGTGGTCATCATCGGAATGATGGGCGGGCCGGGGAGGGTGGAGATCGACGTCGGCTCGCTGCTGGCGAACCGTCAGCAGATCATCGGCTCCACGCTACGCGCGCGATCAAAGGAAGAGAAGGCGGGGATCGTGGCCCGATTCCTTCAGCGATTCGGCGAAGATCTGCGCGCCGGCCGCGTGCGTCCGGTCATCGATCGCGTGTTTCCGCTCGAGAAGGCGGCTGAAGCGCATCGCCGGATGAAAACGAACGAGCACTTTGGAAAGATCGTGCTGCGCGTCGCGTAGGGAGCGGCCTCACCCGCCGCTACGCTCTCGAGAACCCTCGCCCCGCGTCAGCACCCCTTGAGCCGCGCCCACGTTCTCGCGGCGGGCGTCGGGACGCCGGCGCGATTGCGCAGCGTTGGGTCGGCGCGCAGCAGCGCTGTCACCGTGTCGTTCTGGCAATCAAAGAGCGTGAAGCGATCGATATCCGGAACGCCGGTCATGGCCAGATCGAGCGCGGTGGCACCGTGAGGATCGGCGATGCGTGGATCGGCACCGCGCCGGAGAAGCAACTCGACGATGTCGGTATAGCCATAGCCGGCCGCCATCATCAGAGGGGTGATGCCGTCGCCGGCAAGACGATTGATGTCGGCGCCTCCGTCGATCAGTGCGACGACCGAGCCGGTCGCATGTGTGTGAATCGCATGGAGCAGCGGCGT
>QHVS01000209.1:0-5977 GCA_003223635.1 Acidobacteriota bacterium
GGCCGTCTGGCCGGGCGTGGACACGATCGCGGCGACCAGCAGGACCGCACAGAAGTGCACGATTGTGGGAGTGGCGAATGCCTGCATCTCTGCTTCGCCACCCACTTTGACATCGGCGCTCAGCGCGATCACGACAAATTGCAGGCCAGTCAACGCCGCGGCAGAGGAGCCAATGATGACGTAGAAGCTTTCCCACTCGGCGAGCGGTGGCAGCACGGGTGCGATCATCGGCCTCGAGTGCGAATAGTACGTCATTGCTTGACCGGCCCCAGTGTCTCGTCCAGCCATTTGGTGACCGCGGGGATGTACACATTGTTCGGCGGAACGTGGCCGCCGTCGTACGTCTGAAGCCGCTTCGGTTCGCGTAATAGATGAAAGAGCGGCTCGGCCTCGCTCTTCAGCGGCATGTTTTCGTCGTACCGCCCGTGCAGCATCAGCTTTGGCGGGGCGATCCGCGGAGCGAAGTTGATCCGATTCGCCGCCGCGGCATCGCTGATCGACCGCGGCCTTATGCCCGTGCCGATGAAAAGAACCGAGCGGTAGCGAGGCTCGAGAGCGGTGAGGATCACGCCCGTCCACGTTCCCGCGCTGGGCGCCATGAACGCGATGCGCTCATGATCGAGATCGGGACGCGTCTCGATATAGTCCAGACCGCGCCGCAACTCTGTCACGCGCCTCACGACGTAATCGACGAATTCATCCGAGCGCGAATCAGGCTGCTCGAATCCCGGAGGTCGCGGACGACCGACGTATCCTTCCAGCACGACCGAAAAAATGGCGCGGCCGCCCCGGATATACGGAGAGAGTCGGCTCTCGATGCTGTCAGGCAGCGTTCTGAATCCGCCATCCACATCGGCGGCCGGAGCGAAATGGATGACCTGCAAAGGGCGGCGGAATCCGGACGGAAGATAGAGGTACGCCGCAACGGTGCTTCCCGCGACGTCATATTCGATCTTCTCCCGCTTCCAGTCTCGCGTTTCCGTTGTTTCGACTACGCGCGCATTCAGCGGCGATTTCGGATAGTTGTATCGAGAGCGAAGCTCGGCGAATCCACGATCGTCTACCGGGTGGTACTGCGGCGCGAATCCCGAAGCGCTCAGCGCAAAACCGCCCTGATCGCCTGAATCCGTGTACAGGTCCTTCACACAGCGGAAGCCGAGCGAGCCGCTGCTGAAAAAAGCCGGATACCCGCCCGTCTGGCCGAAGGCGTAGACGGCATCGTTCCAACCGCCCCCGCGGAAGGCGAAGCCGGGCTCTTTCGGGTTGCCGCACCACTCCGCCACGTTGCCGGCCATGTTGTACGCGCCCCAGGGGCTGACTCCGAACGGCATGCTGTCGACTGGCATCGTCCCTTTGCCGAGGAAATTCGCGCGTTCGGATGCGTCGACGCCTTCACCGATCACTCCCCACGGAAGAGTCATTCCAAGCGTCAACTTCGACGGATAGAGCGCCGCCTTTTCCCACTGATAGATTGTCGGCACCTTCTTCCCTTTCCATTCTGCAAACGCCGCAGCCTCGTACCACGTCACGTCAGTCACCGGATGGTTCTCGCGTCCCGCGGGCGGCGCTCCGCCGGACCAGCTCCGTGGACCGGGGAGACCGGTCGTGTCGTGGAAGCGGGCCATCGCCTCATCGAAGCCGATCTGTTTTCCGCCGTCCACGAATCCATGCTTCCACAGCTCTTTTCGCCGGTAGCCCCCTGCGCGGATGAACTCTTCGAAGTCGCGGTTCGATACTTCATAACGATCAATGAGGAAGTCGCGCAGATCGACCACCCGGTCGCTCGGTCTGGCCCAGCCGGCCAGGCGGTAGTCGCCGCCCGCCACGAACACCATTCCAGGTGGAACTTTCCCACCTTCCAGCAGCTTCACTCGCAATTTCGGCGGCGTCTGCGGTACAGGAACACTGTAGTAGAAGGGCGTCATGGACACCGGTCGAGTCATCGGCGCGTAGCCCTGTTTCTCGAGCGTAACGACATAGTCCGCCTTGGGAAGGCGCGGCGTGGTCAGCGGCGTGGTGCCCACCCGCACGCGTTCTTCCGGTCCTTTGAAGCGCTGCAGGAACACCGTGGCGCCGGGGGGATCGCTCTCGATTGTCATTGGATCGGAAGTTTGTGAGATCACGTCGCGCAGCCGATCGTTGCCCGGCAGAATCGATGCGGCGCTGATCGCCGTCTCGTACGCCTCCGGTAATTTCTTCTGCGCGAGCAATCCCTCAGCAGTCTTGATCGATTCCTCGGCGCTGTGCTGACGTTTCGCACGCATCGCCAGCCACACACCCGCTGCGAGGATGGCAACCACAAGGACTGCGACTGCAACTTTGATCTGGAGTGCGGTGGCCATGCCACCGCTTTTCGCGCCTGCGATCGGCATCGCTTCACGGCTGATCTGCCGGAGCTGCTCGTGCATCTCGCCCGCGTCCGGAAATCGTTCGCGCGCGTTTTTCGTCAGTGCCTTCGAGATGACCGCTTCGAGCTTCGGCGGTGTGTCGGCTCGGACCTCATGCAGCGGGCGCGGCGATTTAGAGAGGATCGCTGCGACGACTTCGTTCGCGGTGGCCCCTTCGAACGGGCGGCGGCCGGCGACCATCTCATACAGAACGATGCCCAGGCTGAAGACGTCTGCAGCGGGCGTGACATCGCCGCCGCTGATTTGTTCGGGCGCTATGTAGCCGAGAGTTCCCATGGCGATGCCGGGTGTCGTCTTCAGCAGAGTCGCCGCGTCTTCGCCGCGGCCCTCACGGAGTTTGGCCAGCCCGAAGTCGAGCACTTTGGCGTAGCCATCGGGTCCGATGATCACATTCTCCGGTTTGATGTCGCGGTGGACGATGCCGGCCTTGTGCGCCGCGGCGAGGGCTGATGCGATCTGCAGGCCGATGGCCAGCGCGTCATCGATCGCCAGTGGCCCGCGCGCGACTCGGTCGCGCAGCGTCTCCCCTTCGACAATCTCCATGGCGATGAAGCGGAGATCGTCGTGCGTGCCGATCTCGTAGACGTGCGCCACATTCGGATGATGGAGCGCCGACGCCGCCTTCGCTTCCTGAATGAAGCGGCGACCGCGGTCGCCGCCTTCGGTCGCGCCGTCGCGGAGTACCTTCACCGCGACCTCGCGCTCGAGATCATGGTCGTAGGCGACGTAAACCTCTCCCATCCCGCCGGCACCTAGAAGGGAGCGGACTTCATAGCGACCCAGGCGAGTGCCGGGGGAGAGGTGCATAGCAGTTTGGAGCGATTGTACTGTGTGGTTATGCAGCCAGCTCTGGACCTAGCGAACCCGTTTGCTTTTCCCGCTTCGCCCCGAGTTCGCCGGTTCGTCCCATTTGTGAGCCCAATCGCCGATGGCCTGGAATGCCGACGCCAGCGCGCGTCCCTTCCGTGTGAGCGCATATTCAATGCGCACCGGCGTCTCGGGGGTCACGATGCGCTCCAGGACACCCTCCTGCTCGAGTTCCCGCAGCCGATCGCTGAGCATGCGGTCGGTGATGTCGGGAATGCCCGCTCGCAAGTCGGCAAACCGGCGGCGGGAACGCAGCAGGATGAAGATGATGGCGCCGGTCCAGCGGCGCCCGATCAGCTCGATGGCGTGGTGGAAGCGGTCGCATACGGCCACGGCGTCTGGAGCGGGTCTCTTCATACCCCATGAGAATATAGCCTTCGCGGCGGGAATTTCATAGCGGCTACTTAGCGTATAGTTGCTATATGAAGTATAGTTACAAACGAAAGGATTGCATGCTATGGATCAGGGAATCTTTATCGCTCGTCTGGTGATCGGGCTGGTCATGGCCGCCCACGGCGCACAGAAGGCCTTCGGCTGGTTTGGCGGATACGGCCTCTCGGGCACCGCCCCCTTTTTTGAGAATCTCGGTTTCCGGCCCGGCCGTCCCTTTGCCGCTGCCGCTGCGTTCAGCGAGCTTGCCGGCGGGATCCTCATCGCCCTCGGTTTCCTCGGCCCCATCGGGCCGGCCCTCGTGCTGTCAGTCATGATCGTCGCCGCCTTGACCGTGCACTGGGAGCACGGCCTGTTCGCCGGTACGAATGGGATCGAAGTCCCGCTGCTCTATTCGGCGTTCGCCGTGACCCTTGGGCTCAGCGGTCCGGGACGGTATTCGCTCGACGCACTGTTGGGGCTGCAGTCGCTGTGGACTCCGGCGCTTTCGTGGACCGCCCTCGCGCTGGCCATCCTCGGCGCGCTCGGCAACCTGGCCATTCGACGTCTGCCGGAACCCTCTCGAGGCTGATTTCTCCGCCCCTCACCCGGCGCTTTGCGCCACCCTCTGCCCGCTTCGCGGGGCGAGGGCAGGGTGAGGGGCGTGTGCGCCTCACTGCACCGGCGCAGCCAGCCGTGCCGCGCGGACCGCGAAACGGAAGGGGAAGGAACGCGCGCGCAGATCGGCTGCCGTGATGCGGTGGGCCTGCGCGAAATCGTTCTCCAGCATTCTGCGAACTTGCGTGGAAAACTCACGGTCGGCGATCCCCATGGTGACTTCGAAGTTCAGTCGGAACGATCGATTGTCGAAGTTCGCCGTGCCGATCGTGCAGTAGTCGTCGTCGATCACGGTCACCTTCTGGTGCATGAATCCGCGCCGGTAGCGATAGACCGCGATCCCGACCTCCTCCATCTCATCGAGGTACGACCAGTTCGACAGATTGATCAGGAAATTGTCGGACCGCTCCGGAAAAAGGATGCGAACCTCCACTCCGCGGAGTGCAGCGAGCTGCAGCGCGGTAATGAACTGTTCATCGGGCACGAAGTAGGGGCTGGCGATCCAGAGGCGCGACGTTGCCTGGTTGATCGCGGCGATGAAGAAGAGCGTGCAGGTCTCCAGCTCGTCGGCGGGCCCGCTGGGAAGGCAGAGGATCGCCCGCCGCGCGCCGCTGGCGGCCGGGCGCGGATCCCAGTTGAGCGTCAGAATTTCTTCTGTGGCCCAGTGCCAGTCCTCCATGAAGGAGACCTGCACGGTCTGCACGACGGGACCTTCCACGCACAGATGCGTGTCTCGCCAGTAGCCGATCGCGGGATCGCGGCCGAGGTATTCGTCGCCGACGTTCAGTCCACCGACCCAGGCGGTGTGGCCGTCGACGACCACGATCTTCCGGTGATTGCGGAAGTTGATCTGAAAACGATTGGCGCGACCGCCGACGGTGTGGAAGGACTGGACGGTGATTCCGCCGTCTCGCATCCGCTTGATGCAGCTCCTCGACAGGTCGTGACTGCCGATCTCGTCATACAGGACGTACACGCGCACGCCGTTCCACGCTCGTTCCAGCAGACGCTCCTGCAGAGCATGTCCGATCTCATCGTCGCGCAGGATGTAGAACTGCACGAGCACGTAGTGTCGCGCCCGTTCGATCCCGGCAAAGATCGAGGCGAATGTCGCATCGCCATCGATGAGCAACTCCGCGTCGTTCCCCGTCGTAAACGGCAGCTTGGCTAATCGCTCGAATGGCAACGCGCCGGCGTATTCCGTGCTCGCCAGCAGATCGCGCTCGATCAGCAATCGATACGCGTCCTTTGCGATCGGGTTGGCTTGCGCCAGATTGCGTCGGCGGGCAATCACGTAGCCTTGAAACTTGCTCTCGCCGAAAATCCAGAAGAGCGGCAGCGCGACGTATGGAAACGAGATGAGAGCCACCGCCCAGGCCACCGCTCCCTGAGCGGTCCGCGCCTGCATGATGGCCCGGATGGCAGACAAAATCCCAAGCAGTTGCGTCAGCGCTATGAGCCATCCCACCATGTCGGGTTGTAGTCTAAACATGTGTCCGCTGCCTGCCGCGAGGACTCGAGCGGACTCGACTGGCTGCGCGGATTCCTCTGTTAAGATCCCCGGCCGCAGTTTTCAAAAGAAAACACAAGGAGATCCCATGACCGTCAAATCTTTCACGAGATTTGCCGCCATATCCGCGTTGCTTGTCGCTGGTGTGGCAAATGATTACGCCGATGTGTACGGCTCGATCGGCGGAGTGGTACGCGATCGCAGC
>QHVS01000209.1:6047-8497 GCA_003223635.1 Acidobacteriota bacterium
TCACCGAAACCAACGGCAACTATTCATTCCAGAAGTTGCCGCCCGCGACCTACACCGTCGAAGCGAGCCTCGCCGGTCTCGGCAACGCGCGCGCCGGTGCGATCGTCTCTGTCGACAAAGACACGACACTCAATCTGAGTCTGAGTCCCACGGTATCGGAGACGATGACCGTGACGGCGGCAACGCCGAGCGTCGATATGAAATCGACCGAGGTGAATTTCAACTACGACGCGAAAACGATCGAGCGTCTGCCGTTGCCGCGTACGTATCAGGGACTGTTCGCGCTCGCTCCGGGCGTCGCCGAGAACCAGTCATGGGCGCCGACCGCCGGAGGAACCCGGCAGGACAACACCTTCCTTCTGGACGGCGTCAACGTGACGAATCCGGGCTTCGGATATCTCTCGCTCGGGAACACGGACACAAACGAGCTCGATATCCAGGATTTCAATGTGAAGCGCGCCGGGTTCTCCGCGGAATTCGGTCGCTCTTCAGGCATGGTCGTCAATGCCGTGACCAAGTCAGGTACGAATCGGGTCGAGGGCGCTGTTCGTCAGGAGTATCAGCCAGGGAGCTGGGCATCCAGCGCGAAAGACGCAAGCTTCAACGCGAATACGGACCGATCACGCACAGCCGCGAACATCGGCGGCCCGATCTGGCGCGACCACGTCTTCGGTTACTTCTCCGGCAGGTACGAGAAGACAAACACGACCGGCCGCACGAACTTCCTAGGCCCTGTACCTGATGACAAACAGACGGTGAAGGAAATATTTGGAAAATTGACCGCGACGCCGACATCGTCCCAGTTCATCAGCGCCAGCTACCGAAACATCCCGTTGGCCGAGCCGTTCTCCGGAGTGGGTACGTTCGATCTTCCCGAAGTGGCCAATGACTTCAAGAACACAAATCGCGTCGCGACAGTCGACTACAACTGGAGCGCCACGACGAACACGCTCGTCGAAGCTAAGGTCCTTCGGCTGAACGAGAACAATCACTTCGTCGCCCATACCGATCTCGGCTTCAAGCCGACCTTCAATCCCAAGGACTTGCGTCACATGGGAGCGGTCACGATTCCCGATCCGAACGGAAGCGGCGTCAACGTCAACGCGGGTGCCTTTTACGTCCGACTCAGCACTCAGGACTACAAGCGCGACGAAGCGAAGCTGGCGGTCTCACAGTTCTTCGACTTTGGCGGCATGAATCACGAGGTGAAGGCCGGGGTTGGATACGAGTTCGGCGAAGAAGACCTGCTTCGTAAATCGAACGGCTGGGGCATCGTCTACGACATCGGCGGCGGTCAGTACGAGGCCGACTACTATCCGGATCAGCCGACGCTGAAGTCGCAGGCGAACACCTACAGCGTCTACGTGCAGGACTCGGTCACGGTGAACCCGCGCCTGAATTTCAATGTGGGCGTGCTGACGAATCGCGACACGTTCGGACAGGACATCGGTCGCAAGATCACGTTTCTCCGATTCAACTTCAAGGACGAGATTCAGCCGCGAATCGGCGTCAACTACAACCTGCGGGCGAACGCGGGCGACAAGATCTATGCGAATGTCGGCCGCTATATCAACATGGACCAGAAGAGCTCATCGCGCTCCATGGCTCCCTTCGGTCTCGTCATTTCGTCCGCGATCTTTGACGCCACCACGGGCGCGCTGATTTCCGACACACTTCAGAGCGGCGCGACGGGGAATGCATTCATCAGTCCCGGACTCAAGCCGACGTACACGAATGAATACCTCGTCGGCTACGCGACGCCGTTCGGGTCGCGCTGGTCGTTCGATACGTTCGGGATCTTCCGTAACTGGAAGAACTTCATCGAAGATCGCCCGATCCCGGTGCCGTTCGGCGATTTCTTCTTCACGAACCTGCCGGCAGCGAAGCAGCGTTACTACGGAGTGACGTTCGACGCGAATCGGCGATTGGCCGATCGCTGGTCGGCTGATGTCAACTACACATGGAGCCGCTGGTACGGCAACATCGACCTCGACGCCTCCGGCGGTGCGATCACCGATCACGGCGCGTTGTACAACACAGCGTCGGCGATCGAAGATGGTCCGGGATTGATGGTCGAAGATCCGAATCGGTGGGGCCCGTACCGTCTGAACCACACGCACGTATTGAAGGCTTTCACCAGCTTCGAGGTCATTCCGAACCTCAACCTGGGCGGGTATTTCCGCTATCAGTCCGGTTCGCCGTGGGAGAACCGCGGCCGTGCTTTCTACTACGGTGGTTACCGAAGATACCTGGAGCCGGCCGGCAGTCATCACACGCCGAGCTGGTCGAACTTCGACATGAGCGCATCGTATGCGTTGCCGCTTCGCGGCCGCAGCCGGGTAAGCCTCGAGGCTCGCGTGCTCAACCTGTTCGATCAGCAGACAGCACTCACCGTGGATAGCGTCCCGTATCTCGATCCGCGCCATCGCCTGTCACACGATCCGTGGATC
>QHVS01000027.1 GCA_003223635.1 Acidobacteriota bacterium
TGCAGTGGCAGATCTCCACCGACAGCGGCGCTACCTTCAACGACATTCCGGGCGAAACGTCCCCGACCTACACATTCACCGCTGCGCTGACCGATAGCGGGCATCAGTACCGAGCCGTCTTCACGAATTCGTGCAGCCCGTCAGCGACAACAACCGCGGCGACCCTCACCGTCGATGACACGCTGACCATCAGCACGCAGCCGACCGATCAGACCGTGTGCACACCGAACAGCGCGACCTTCACTGCGGCGGCTTCCGGACCGGCCACGGTGCAGTGGCAGGTGTCGAACGGCGGACCGTTCACCGACATCCCCGGCGAGACGTCGACCACGCTGACCTTCACGCCGGTCCTGGCCGACAGCGGCAAGCAGTACCGCGCGGTGTTCACCAACGCCTGCGGCAGCGCCACCACGAACACGGCGACGCTCACCGTCCATGCGCCACCCGCTGTGACGACGCAGCCGACGAATCAGACCGTCTGCAACGGCGCCACGGCAACTTTCACCGCCGCTGCCAGCGGTACGCCTGCCCCCACCGTGCAGTGGCAGGTGTCGAGCGGCGGACCGTTCAGCGACATTCCGGGCGCGACTTCCACCACGCTGACCTTCACCGCGACATCGGCGGACAACGGCAAGCAGTACCGCGCCGTCTTCACGAACTCCTGCAGTACGGCGACCACCAACGCGGCGACGCTCACCGTGCCGACGGTGGCGATCTCGCCGGCCGCCGGCGCGCTCACCGCGGCGATCTATCACGCCGGCTACTCTCAGACATTCACAGCCAGCGGCGGAACTGCCCCGTACACGTACGCCATCTCCCCCGCCACGCCGCCCGCCGGCCTGTCGTTTAACACTTCGACAGGCGTGCTCTCCGGCAGCGCACCGACCTTGCCCGACAACACGGGCAACTTCTCCTTCAGCATCAGCGCGACCGACAGCAACGGCTGCCAGGTCACGCAGAACTACACGCTGCAGGTCAAGCCCGGCGCGACGAACGACACGTACTCGAACGTCGTGGGCAACACACAGGCCTGGGTGAGCGGCGGGACGACCACCCAGCCGGCCACCCCGGCGTACACGCTCACGGGTTCAGTTCTGGCCAATGACGTCGCTCCAGCCGGAGCGACGGCCAGCGCCGGAGGAACGACGACCAATGGCGGAAGCGTGGCGGTGGCTTCGGATGGAACCTTCCTCTACACGCCGCCAGTTGGAACGATCACGAACGACACCTTCACCTACACCATCACCAGCAATGGCGCGACGAACACAGCGGTCGTAACGATCCAGTTCAACAATCGCGTGTGGTGGGTGAAGAACAACGCTGCAGCAGGCGACGGCCGTTCGAATACACCGTTCAATACGCTGTCCAGTGCAGGGTCCTCGTCCGCGGCGAACGACATCATCTTCGTCTATGCCGGCGACGGCACGACCAACAATCAGAATTCCGGCATCACCCTCAAGAACAACCAGCTTCTGACGGGAGAGGCTCTGGCGCTGGTGGTCAACGGTCAGACCCTGGTCGCCGCCGGCGCGACACCGCTCATCGGTAATAGCGGCGGCGCGGTCATTACCGTGGCTAACGGCGACTTCATCCAGGGATTGAACATCACGGCGGTCAACACGGCCGGCATCAGCGTCGGAGCTGGGGTGACCGGAACGACGTCCATCGGAACGGTGAGCGTATTCATCGCCGGCGGTTCGAGCAACCTGGCCTGGACCAACGGCGGAATCACCATTTCCGCCGCCGGCTCTGCCGGCGCGGGCGTGAATGCGACCGGCGGATCGGGCACAATCACTTTGACCAACGTACCGATCAACGTGAATGCGGGTGGGACGAGTGCCACCGGCGCCATTGCCATCGCCATCGCGAGCAAGAGCGGTGGAGGGCTGACGCTCACCGGCGGATCGACGGTAACCGCGGGAACAGCCGGCTCGCGTCAGATCGTTTCGCCGATTCAGATCACGAACAGCGCCGGCACATACTCGTTCGCCAATAAGCTTGACCTCTGGACCACCGGCGGCACGGCGACCGGTTTCCTGGCCTCTAACAGCGGAACCCTCACGACCACCGATACCACATCGACCATCGACACGGCCGGATCGCCGGCCATCAATGTACAGAACACCACCATCGGCGCCGGCAATCTGAATTTCCGATCGGTTTCCGCCAACGGCGGTGCCAATGGCATCTTCCTCGACACCACCGGCGCGAGCGGCGGGCTGCACGTCACTGGAACGGTCGCGTCGACCTCGCGTGATAGCAGCGGCGGCACGATCCAGAACATGACCGGTAGCGATGGCTCAACCTCCGGCCACGGCGTCTACATGAACTCGACCTCGAACGTTTCGCTGAACCACATGAACGTGCACGATGTGCAGGGCGACGGCATCCACGGAACCAGCGTGAGCGGTTTCACCCTGACCTACACGATCGTCACTTCGACCCTCGGGGGCTGGAACGGCACCACCACCGCACAATTGGGCTCGTTCCACGGCGAGGGCGATGTGCAGTTCGTCGGTCTCACTGGTTCGGCCCTTGTCGACAACAACGCCTTCGACCGCGCCTTCTACAACACCTTCGGCGTCTTCAACAGCGGCGGCTCGCTCAACCGGCTGGTGATGACCAACAACTCATTCGGCTTGAACGACACCGTCCAAGGCAACAACGGCGTCGCCCTTCAGCCCCAGGGGGGAACGTTCAACACCACATTCAACAACAACACCATCACCGCTGCCGGCAGCAATACGTTCGTCCTCGACATGCATCTGGTGGCGAGCTGTGACCTGATCATGCACAACAACACCATCAGCAATAACCACCCGAACATCGTCACCGGCGGCGGCGGCGTCTCGCTCCAGTCCGGCGGCGTCGGCGACCAGGTAGCCTTCACCTTCGACGTGGATACCAACACGTTCCGCGACTCACACGGTGCGGGCTTCTTCATCGGAACTGGTCAACTGCACAACGGCCAGAACTTCAGCGGAAACTTCAACAACAACACCATCGGCGTGCAGGGTGTCGCCAACAGTGGCTCCACGACCGGTAACGATCTGTTCATGCAAAACCGTGGCAGCACGACCAACATCAACATCACCAACAATCAGTTGTATCAGTACAACCCCAACGCCACGGGTGCCCTACAGCTCGAGGTGGGCGATGACGGAGCGCACGTCGCCAGCGCCACGTTCGTGGTCACAGGGAACACGATCTCCAATCCGGGCACCGTGAACCCGAATATGAACGGCATGCAACTCAACTCCGGCCCGAGCACCAATGACGCCAGTAAGACTTGTCTCACCATCTTCGGCAACTCGGTGACCGGTTCGGGCAAAGGCACCGGCACCGATATCCGCCTGCGCCAGCGCATGTTCACCGACGTCGCCCTGCTGGGCAACGGATCAAACTACGGCGGCGCGGTGAATGACACCGCCGCCGTGAATGCCTTCGTCGCATCGCAGCAGACTCCGAACACGCCGACCGTAAGCTCGCTTGTCACCAACTCCCCGCCGCATGGGTTCAAGGGTGTCTGCCCGCCTTAAGGTGTTTTCAGCAGAAGGAGGTCATCGATGGCCGAGCCGTTCCTGTCAGAGATCCGAATCATGAGTTTCACTTTCGCCCCGAAGGGGTGGGCGATGTGCAACGGTCAGTTGTTGCCCATCAATCAGAATCAGGCGCTCTTCTCCCTCCTGGGCACGACCTATGGTGGAGACGGCAGAGTGAACTTCGCACTTCCCAATTTGCAAGGGCAGGTGCCAATGCATATGAGCCAGGGGCATACCCTCGGAGAGAGAGCCGGCGTGCAGAACGTCACTATTACGCTCACTGAGATGCCCACGCACATCCACAGCCTCAATGCGCTCGATGCCAACGGCACGCTAGGGGATCCGACTGGGAACCTGCTTGCTCAGTTCAACAACGGCTACGGGGCGCCGAACCAGCTCACGTCATTCAGTCCGGAGACGGTGACCAACACCGGCGGCAGCCAGCCGCACACCAACATGCAGCCCTTCCTGACCTTGAATTTCTGTATCGCGCTTCAGGGCATCTTCCCGAGCCAGAATTAGGAGGAGACGACGATGGCACAGCCGTATGTTGGCGAGATTCGCATGTTCGCCGGAAACTTCGCGCCCGCCGGGTGGATGTTCTGCGACGGGCAACTTCTCCCTATCTCCGAGAACCAGACACTCTTCAATTTGATCGGCACCACTTACGGGGGCGATGGGCAGTCGACGTTCGCACTTCCCGATCTTCAGAGCCGCGTCCCCATCCATCAGGGTAGCAACGGCGGTAACAACTTCATCCTCGCGCAGAATGGAGGAGTAGAGGAAGTCACGCTGACGGTCAATCAGATACCGGTCCACTCCCATCCGCTTCTGGCGACCTCGCAGACCAGCACGGACAAGAGCCCCAGCGGTCGCGTCAACGATCAGACCAGCGGCGGAGTGCAGATCTACATCGAAGAGAGCACCGACGCCGGCATGGCCGCCAATGCAATAGGTGCCGTCGGCGGCAGCCAGCCGCACACGAACATCCAGCCGTACCTGGCCATCAATTTCATCATTTCACTGTTCGGTATTTTCCCCAGCCAAACGTAGAGGAGAACGAGGCCATGGCTGATCCATTCGTTGCAGAGATTCGGATCTTCCCCTTCAACTTCGCGCCAAAGGGATGGGCTTTTTGCGATGGGCAGATCATGCCCATTTCGCAGAACACGGCTCTCTTCTCGTTGTTGGGGACTACGTACGGCGGAGACGGCAAGGCGACCTTCGCCCTTCCCGATCTTCAGGGCAACGTTCCCATCCACGCCGGGCAGAGTCCAGGGCTATCGCTGTACGACCTGGGACAGAGCGGAGGAGCGGAGACGGTGACGCTGCTGCAGTCCGAGATGCCGGCGCATTCGCACCAGCTCAGGTGCCAGTCGCAAGATCCGGCCGATCAGTCGGCTGCGACACCATTGCGCACGTTCGCCGCCTCGCAGAACGCGAACGCGTACGGGCCGTCCAACGGGACTCCGATCGCGCACATGGCATTTCAGGCACTTGCGCCTGCGGGTGGCGATCTACCGCACACCAACTTGATGCCGTATCTGACCCTCAATTTCTGTATCGCCCTTCAGGGAGTTTTCCCGCCTCGTACGTGAAATGGAGATAAGGAGATTCAGCATGGCCAAGAAGAGACGAACCCCGTTGCGGGAGGGCGCTTCAGCTGAGGGACGGTTTCTGATGCAGCGTCGCGATTTTGTGCGACTCGGTTCGTTCGCTGTCGCAGGCCTTGCCGCAACCGGTCTCGCCGACGATGCCGTGCGCGGCGTCGCTGGTGCATTCTACCCGCCGGCGCTACCTCTGCTGTCCATCGGCTACTGGAACGGCTCGTTCGATGATCCGGCCTCAAACGAGCGGATCGTCGCCGCTGACAGCCTTTCGTCTGGCGACAGTCGGTTTACCGCCGCGGGCGCGCGTCTCCGTCTGGCCGGCTTCTGGCGCGCCGAGCATCATCGGGCACAACCGCTATCGATCAACATCAATGTGCACTATCCGGTCGCCGGCAGTGATTCGCAGAAGGTCGCTTTCATGGCCTGGACCTGCGTCAGCAGGAGGGGCGGTGTGGCGATCAGCAACCCTCTGGCCATCGATGTTCCTCTCGGCGCTGAACGGGCGTTGGAGTTGTCGGTCCGTGCGACCGGACGTGAGGGCTCGCTGCGGAAGTTGACTCGACGGATCATCGGTACTGCCCAGGCGGACAATGCGCAACCGGTTGAGCAGAGCGTAGCCAGACTGGCGATTGCCGAGGGATCCAGGCTTCGTCGCGGCGTTTACTTTCTGGCCGTGCGTGAATCGGAAGATGATCGGATTCCAAACTGGGGCGCGATCCGCGTGACTGTCCCGGCAAACGGCACACTCTCCCCGGGCTCGCCAGGTCCGTTGCACGTTGCCACAATCGGCGGACCGCGCGCAGTGCCGTTCAGTTACCTCGTCGTTTCCACCGCCTACGCGGGCAGTTGATGCATTCCGTTGCCGGCCGGCACCTGGCCGGCCGACGCACACTCGGGAAGGATCCCTTTGTTCCGACGTCTCCCTCTGCATCTCGCTACTCTGATCTTCCTATCCTCACTCGGATCACCTCCCGTCCACGCTTCGGAGCGGCGCGTCTGGTTCGTCGACAATGTCCGCTCGAACGGTGACGGATCGCGCAGCTCTCCTTTCGCCAATCTCTCGGCCGCGGAGAGCGCGAGCGGCGAAGGAGACGTGATTTTTGTGTTCGAAGGCTCGGGACCGTATCGAGGTGGAATCCATCTGAAGAAGGATCAAGCATTGGTCGGGCAGGGTGCGCCGCTGGACGAAGCGCTGCGAGCTGCGGGCATGATCCTCGCCGACCTCCCCAAACCGGGAGGAAAACCAACCCTCGAATCGGAGGACTCAGCTTCGATCGTTCTTGCCTCGGCCAATCGAGTGGAAGGCCTCGCGCTGCGAGCGACCCGGTCGCCGGCGATCGCCGGCACCGGCGACGGTGGCAACACGCTGTTCCATGACGTCGCGGTGGTCATCGCCGGGGGCGATGCTATCGTCCTCGATCAGCGCAGTGGCTCGCTGCGCTGGAGCGGCGGATCGATTGCCGGAAGCGGCGGTGCCGCGTTGCGGATCGCCGGCGGGAGCGGGGAAGTGACGATCGGCGCGTCGATCGAAGTCCGCGACAGCATCGCGGTGCGCGTGAGCCATTCGGCCGTGGCGCTGACGCTCGACAGCGTCTCAGCGAGATCGGTAACCAGGCCCGTCGAAAACGCCATCACACTTCAAAATGCCGCCGGCGGATTCACGCTCTCCGGCGGCACGATCGAGAAGATGTCGGGCCGATCGATTTCTGTCATCGACAGTGAGCGCGTCACCATCAAGAACGTTCGCCTGATCGAGAATGCGGCGAATGGTGTCTCCGCCGATGCTTGCGGCGGTGACCTGATCGTCGGCGACAACGCTGGTTGCAATGCTGCCATCTATCTCCAAAATGTGCGCGGGGTGACGATTGACGGCGTCCGCATCGATGGAACCGCGCAGATTGGGATCAACGGCATGAACGTTTCCGACGTCACGGTCACGAACGCTGAGATTACTAATGCCGGAAACGAAGCGCACGAGCACGCCATGCAGTTCCGCGATCTCCTCGGCACGTCGAAGTTCGCGAATTGTAAGGTGCGGCAATCGGCGGAGCGCGCTCTGAGCATCGAGAATGGCGGCGGCGAGGGGAGCATCGAGATCGCCGACAGCAGCCTGGGAGAATCGTCACCGAAAACGGGGAACCAGGGCGTGCTGGTGGGCGTACACGGAGATGGGCGGCTATCTGTGCACATGCGGCACTGCACATTGTCCGGGAATGGCGGCGCCGGTTTTCAGGCGACGTCAACCGATCGCGGGGCAATGACCGTCGATGTCGAAGATGACATCTTTGCGGACAATGGTGCCGCGATTGCTCTCGTTGGGCAGCAGCAGTCGGTGCTGCGCTACACCATCGCCCGTAACACCATCTCCGGCAATCGCACTGCACCCATTTCCGTGAGCATGGCGAAACCCTCCAGCGGCCTCGTCTCGGGGACTATCAGCGACAACACCATCGGACGCGCAGGGATCACCGGGTCAGGAGCACATTGCGGAACCTGCAATGGCATCGTGATCTGGGCGATCGGCGACGGCCGCCTCGGTGCTGCAATCACCGGCAACACGATCCGGCAGGTAGATGGTCCTGCTGTGCGTGTTGGCGCCGGCGATGGTTCAGCGACGATCGACGTGACCATCACCGGAAATCGAATCTCCGAGCCGGCATCCGACGCGGCGCCGAGCGCGATCCGCATTCAGTCCGGCACGTCATCGACCGATACGGCTGCGGTCTGTGCTTCGGTCGGCGGTCCTGGCGCGCTGGCGAATCAGATCCGCGGGGGATGGGCGAGCGGCATCGAAGTCGTGAACCGCTTTCCGCGCACCACGTTTCGCGTCGCCGGTTATCACGGCGACGGAAAGAGCCTTTCCGCGGTGGCCGCGCACCTTTCGGCGGCTAATGGCAACGCGCAGGCGAAGCCCGCACTGACTAAAGCGCCTGAGGGAAACGCCTTCAGCGGGGGTGACGGCTGCCCCATGCCGCAGTGAAAATGAAAGGCGCGATCACATTGCGGGTGGCCACCGATGCTGACTATGCATTCATGCGTGCTCTCTACGGCTCGACCCGCGCCGAGGAGATGAAGCAATTTCCCTTCAGCGAGGAGCAAAGGGAGCGCTTCCTCGATCAGCAGTTCGCCGCGCAACACGAGCATTACGGAATCCACTACCCAACCTGCGAGCGCAACATCGTGGAGAAAGACGGACAGCCAATCGGGCGATTGTGGATCGACGAGTGGCGCGATCAGATCCGCCTGGTAGACGTCGCCTTGATGCCGGAGTGGCGCGGCCGCGGAATTGGCTCAGCGCTTCTTCGCGACATTCTCGCGCGCGGCGTCGCCGCGGGGAAGCCAGTCACCATCCACGTCGAGGCCTACAATCCGGCGCTGAGCCTCTACCAGCGATTCGGCTTCCAGCAGGTCGACACCAACGGCATGTACTATCTGATGAAGTGGTCGCCCGCAGCCTCTCAAGTGAATACCGCCTCATAGATGAACCCTTCGGCGTCGCGGCGGATCGGGACCACGAAGATATCCATCGGCTCACCAAAGGCCTCATGGTGCAAGCGGTAGATCTTTTGCGGAAGGTGCGGCTCTTGCGGACCTTGAAAGAAGAGAGAGAAGGGGGCCCGCTTCAATCGCGCCGCTTCGCTCTCCATGACTTTCTGCGCGCGAACGAGTTTCAGCTCGATTGTCCGACCCTGCTCTACCTCCACGCGAAAAACGCTGCCCACATGCTGGTTCATCGTTTCGAACGTCAGTCGATCGAGCAAGGCCGCATCCTCTCCGTGCGTTTTAACACAATCGCTTTTTCGCTGACTGTGGCGCTGATTCTCACAATACCGACAGCGGAGGCAGGGCGGGTCGTCTTCGTCGACAACTCTCGCGCCGAACAAGGGCAGGGAACTTTGAATAGGCCCTTCACGACGCTGGCCGCGGCGCAAGCTGCCAGCAGCTTCGGCGACGTCATTTTCGTCGCCGAGGGCAACGAGCCATATGAGGGCGGGATCGAGCTGAAGAAGGGGCAGACGCTCGTGGGGTCCGCGTACGGTCTCGACGCGCTTCGCGTCGATCGCCACATCGAGCCGGATGCGCCGCCGCTGCCTGCCGTGCAGGGACCGGGCCCGCTGATTCGCGGAACCGTTTCCGCGGCGGGCGACAATTTCGTCGCCGGCTGCACCATTCTCGCGGAGAGGACCCCGGGTTTTGTCGCCTCGTCGCCTCAAGGACCGCTCACCGTGCGGGACGTCTGGTTTCGGTCGTCGAACGATGCGTTTGCCATCGCGATCGACGACCCCAACGCGCCGGTTCGCATCCGCGGAGGGGGATTGGTAGCTTCACTGCGCGGCGGCGGAATCTCGATCTCTCGCGGCTCGGCGGTGGTCACTATCGATCACTTCCCGATTTCGGGGGACGCCGGCACCGCGGTCTCTGTTAGCAACCGTAGCAGGGGTGCGGTGAAGTTCGGCCAGGGCTCATCGATCAATCTGTCGGATGCTGTCCGGGACGCGATTGTGATCAGCCACGTGAAGGGAAGCGTCGAGTTCAACGATCCGATTCGGATCGTGACGCACGGCGGACGCGGATTGGTGGTCCTCTCCGCCGACAGAGTCATCATCTCTGGCGGCCGATCGCGAGTCAGCGCTACGAACGCCGCCGCCGTGGATCTGCGCGATTCGAACGTCGACATCGTTCTGGAAAGCGTGTCCGCTGACGCATCTCCGCCTGGTCGTCTCATCGAAGGAATAGCCATCAACAAGGTTCGCGGGCGATTCAGCGTCAGTGGTGATCGCTCGGCTGGCGCCGCTTCGGGGGGAACGATTCGCAACGCGGGAAGCTACGGTGTTCGAGTGGAGCAGTCGGCGGGTGTTCGCATCGCGAACGTCAACGTCATCGACAGCGGTTCCAGCACTGCGCCATGCGTCGAGACGCCGACGAATCTTCTCTGCCGCGCACCGCTTTTTCTTAGGCACGTCCGCGCCTCGAGCTTCGAGAACATCGTGATCGAAGGTGGCCCGCCGGCGGGGCTGAACGCGAACAACATCGAGGACGTCAAGTTCGACGGCCTCGAGATGCGGCGCTCCGGCGTGCTCGTCGAAGAAGTCCGCGGCACGGTGGCCTTCAACTTTTGCAGCCTGGAAGAGATGGTAATTGAACAGCGGTTCAATCGCGGCCGGGTCGTCTTCGATCGCGGCTCTTTGGCCGCGCCGGGCCGTGTGACTCCTGGCACTTCGCTCCTGCACACCCGAACAACCGGGTTCAGCCGGCTTGATCTCGAGCTGAGAAACGTCGAGCTGCGCGAATATCCGGGCGCCGGCGTACAAGTCAGGTCCGGCGACACGAGCATGCTCTCTATCACGATGTCCGACGCCCGCGCGCAACGCCTCGGTGGCCGTCTGCTCGATGTCTTGGCCTCGCAGTCGAGTCATGCTGTTGTCGTTGTGCACGATGCATACGCCTCCGCGACCGGGACGCCCGACGCGATGATCGGATGCTCCGTGGCTGATGCCGCTGTTGTTTGTGTCGACCTAGAGGGCAACCATTTCGCGATCGAACCGTCCGTAACACCCATTCGCCTGACGGTGCGCTCGCCCAAGGCGCGCTTGCACCTGGTCGGCGATGCGAGCGCCATCGCCGCGACCATCGATGCTCCATCAGGTACGATCACCTCGGTTCGCGCCTGCCAATGAGTGGATCCCTCGAGCGCCTGAGAAGCGGTGTCCTCGATGCTTCGGCAAATCTGGGATTGAGATCTTGATGCGTGACGCATACACTTTTGTGCATGGTCAGAACGACGCTGGCGATCGATGACGATCTCCTGAAACGGATCAAGGAGAAGGCTGCCCGGGAGGGGAGCGCGCTTCAGGATGTCGCCAACGAGCTCCTCCGGAATGCGCTTGTCCAGCAGAAGCCGAAGCGAAATCTCAAGCTCAACCTGCGCGGTTGGAAGGCGACGGGGCGGCCGGGGGTTGACCTGCTCGATCGCGACAAGCTCTTCGACCTGATGGACGGTCGTTGACGCGGCAATTCCCTGGCCGTGCGTGTATGAATTCCTTCGAGTGGTTCCGGTAACCTGCTCCACGACGCGCAGATCGCTGCGCTCTGTATCGAGCACGGCGTGAGCGAGCTGCTCACCGGCGATCGCGATTTCGCCCGTTTTCCACTACGCGTGGCAAACCCATTCCGATAGTGGCAATCGAACGGAGCCTCTTACAATAGCTGCCTGATGGAATCCTTTTCCCTCCGTCCCAAGGAGATCTCCGACGACCTGCGCAAGACCGTCGTCGGCCAGGATGATGCGATCCGCGAGATCTCCGTCGCTGTGGTCAAGCATCTGGTCGGACATCCGGCGCCGAACATCCTGCTGATCGGCAACTCCGGATCGGGCAAGACGACATTGATGCGAGCGGTGGAGCAGTTCCTGACCAGCCGTGCGGGACTGAGCCGCTTCGCCAACGTCATCCGCATCAACGCCAACGTGCTGGCGGAGGAGCGGCAGGGGTACGGGAGGGCGGTGCTGGGGCGGCTGTTCGCCAATGCCAAAGCGCGGCTGGGCCCGGGTGGCGCTCTCGACGACATCCTTCAAGCGGTCGAGCGAGGAATCCTCTTCATCGACGAGGTGGACAAGATTCGAGGCGACGTTCGCGGACAACCGAACGTGCGCGGCATCGTGGCCCAGGAAGCGCTGCTCACGTTGATGGAGAACGAGAATGTCGAATTTGACGTCGACGGACAGACCTACGCCGTAAATTCGTCCGGCATTCTGTTCGTGGCCGGCGGCGCCTTCGAAGAGTTGTACGAATCGGTCCTACGTCGCGCCACCATTGGCCAGGACGTTGCGCCGATGAAGCCGGTAGTGGTGGTCTCCGCATCGGGCGAGGTGCGCGAGGAGCTGCCGTTTCACATGGGCGACTATTTGAAATACGACGACCTGTTCCGCTACGGCATGACGCCGCAGTTCGTCTCGCGATTCGAATCGATCATCGTGCTCAACGATCTGGCCGAGTCGGATCTGGCCCGGATCTTCGTCGAGCCGGACGGATCGATCTTCCGCACCTCGCGCGCCTACTTCCAACGCTTCGGCATCGACCTGCAGATCACCCGTGGCGCGCTGATCGCCATCGCCTGGGACGCGGCGCAGCAGAAGCGCCTCGGCGCCCGCGCGCTGCGCGAGACGTTCCGGCGCGTGATTCGCAATCTGGAGTTCGATCCCGTCGACAGCGGCGCCGGCATCATCACCGTTGATGAAAACATGGTGAAGAAGGCGATAGACAGTCGCGAGGCCGGAACAGCATCTAAACGATGAACGATGAACGATGAACGATGAACGATGAACAGGGCGGCGGGCTCATCGTTCATCGCTCATCGTTCATCGTTCGTGAATCCATGACAGATCAAAAGACGTTCTTCACCAAGCTGAAGCGCGGCCTCTTCATGACTCACACCGAGATCATCGAGAAGGTCAAAGACGCCGTGACGCCTGACCTTCCGATCGATCGAGCGGCCATCGAACGTCTGGAAGAGGGGCTGCTCGGTGCGGACGTCGGCGCGGAGTTGAGCACGGCGCTCGTCAATCGGATCGAGCAGCGCATCCGCGAGGAGAACATCCGCAACCTCGATCGGCTGACAGCGGTCCTCCGCGAGGAGACGCGCGGCCTCATACCATCGCGCGCCGCGGCGGGCATCGATGTCTCGCGCGCGAAACCGTTCGTCATCCTCGTCGTCGGCGTCAACGGAACGGGGAAGACGACCACCATCGCGAAGTTGGCCGGCCGCTGGACCGCGGAGGGGAAGTCGGTACTCCTCGGCGCGGCGGACACGTTCCGCGCCGCGGCGATCGAGCAACTGCAGATGTGGGCCGACCGCGTCGGCGTCGACATGGTCAAACACAAGCCCGGATCCGATCCGGGAGCGGTGGCGCATGACACAGTCGCCGCCGCGAAGGCGCGCAACACCGATGTCGTGTTGATCGATACGGCCGGCCGCCTTCACAACAAG
Organism: Acidobacteriota bacterium; assembly: GCA_003223635.1. GTDB lineage: Bacteria > Acidobacteriota > Thermoanaerobaculia > Gp7-AA8 > Gp7-AA8 > QHVS01. Next base: position 13,139 of record QHVS01000027.1, read on the forward strand.
GCGCATCTGATGCAGGAGCTCTCGAAGGTCCGGCGCGTGATCGAGAAGGAGTTGCCCGGCGCGCCGCACGAGACGCTGCTGGTCATCGACGGAACCACCGGCCAGAACGGCGTCAGTCAGGCCGCCGCGTTCCTCGAGGCGGCCAAGATCACCGGGATGATCGTCACCAAGCTCGACGGGACGGCCAAGGGCGGCGTGATTCTCTCGATCATGCGACAGTTCGACATACCGGTGAAATTCGTAGGAGTGGGGGAGGGAGTCGACGACCTCATCCCCTTCGATCCGAACGCCTACGTCGACACTTTGTTCGAATAATCGTTATGCCGTGCAGCCTCGAACGCTCGGCCGCTGGCGCGTCGACGCCGTCACCCGTGCCGTCTTCCGCCAGCGGGCATCTGCAAAGCGGTAGCATGTCTCCTTGCTTCTCCTCGCCATTTTCATCGTGTACGCAATCGCGCTTTCGTTCGCGTTAGCACAGCGAGGAGTTCGATCTCCGATTTCGGCATCGGCTGGAACCTCCAGGCCGCGACCGACGCGAGTATTGATCGTGGGAGCGACTGGCGGCACCGGCCGCCAGCTCGTCGCGCAAGCACTGGAACGCGGGCACATGGTGACGGTCCTGGCGCGAACTCCAGCAAAGCTTCGGATGACGCATGAGCGCTTGCAGGTCCTTCAGGGAAATGTGCTCGACTACGCTTCAGTGGAGGCTGCGGTGCGCGGGCAGGATGCGGTCGTTTCCGCTCTGGGCCATAAGCGGTACTTCGGTCCGACGCGCATCCTTTCTGAGGGCACTCGTAACTTGCTGCGCGCGATGGAGGCTCAAGGGGTTCCTCGCCTCATCTGCGAGACCTCGCTCGGCGTCGGGAACAGCGCCGGTCGGATGGGGCTGTACTACACGCTCTTCGTGATTCCCGTGATTCTTCCCTTCTACTTCTGGGATAAAACCCGGCAGGAGCGCCTGATCGAGGCAAGTCGCGTGGAGTGGGTGATCGTGAGACCCGGTGCGTTGACGAACGGACCGAAGCGGACAGCCTATCGGCACGGCCATGACATCGGCAGCTTCATTCGAACCGTGCGGATCTCACGCGCGGATGTCGCGGACTTCATGCTCAATCAGTTGACGAGCGAAACGTACCTGCGAACCGCACCGGGCGTGTGTTGGTAGGTGTGGCACAGCCGTGAGTGCTTAGTGCTCAGTGCCTTGTAGAACCGTTCTACTGAGCACCGAGCACTTAGCGCTGCATTCCTACATCACCGTCTGCAGATTTCTTCGTCAGTCTTCTGCCAAAATCCGCTCTTGTCCGGAGTCTCGAAATTGTGAGTGAACTGTTTCGCGCCCTTACGCGTGAAGACGTCGCGTCCCTGCATGGTCATGCCGCCTCCGTGACTGGGGCCGGAAAACACCAGCTTGTCGCCATCCCATCCGGGCGAGTCTTGTGTTGCGTAGCCGCCCATGTTGTCGAACGTGCCGGCGATGAGCTTCTTGCTTTCGTCGTCATATCCCCAGTACGCAACCACGTCGTAAGGATGAGGGTTCTTGCTGTTTGTCATTTCCGTGTAGTGCACTTCCAGCCACTTTTTATTCAGCGACCATTTGGCTGTAGCCGTGGCTCGGGTCGGATGCTCAGGGCCCATGGGCGAAGCGAATGCCATCCCGCTACACGTCCAGGTGCCGACGAATGGCTGGAGATCTTTCAACTTGTCCGCGGACTGCGCGGATGCAGCCGCAGCGACGAGGATGACGAGGGTGCCAAACAGTCGTGACTTCATATCGTTCCCTCCGGCCGTATTCATATCCGTTCCAGTGCGATCGGCGCAACCACGACGCCCGGAATCCTCTCCAGCTCTCTCGGCGAAAGCCTGATCTTGGTCGAGCGATTGCCACCCCCGACGATCACGTACTCGGCGTCCATGATGCGGGCGTCGACGTAGAGCGGAATCGAATCGGGAAGGGCGAACACGGTCACGCCCCCGATCAGTTGTCCGGTAACTGCCTTCGTCTCGTCGGCCGAGGCAAACGACAATCGCTTGATGCCCATGAGCCGGCTCACGGCGTGATTGACATCCAGTTTCGTCGTGGCCAGGACCAGACAGGCCGAATACTGCTTCGGCTCACTCTTGGAGGCCACCAGAATCGTATTCGCCGCGTTCTGCCGCGGGATGTTGTAGTTCGCGCAGAACACGTCCGTGTCGGCCCATTCCGGATTACAGTCAAGGATCTGATAGGTCAGGCCGAGGGTATCGAGATGGCGTTGAACGGCAGGATCAAGCTCGGACACGAAGGGGATTGTACCGATGAATGCAGAATGCAGAATGCAGAATGCAGAATTGAGAATGAAGAAGCTGCGACTCTGATTCTGCATTCTGCATTCTGCATTCTGCATTCTGTTAGTTGTAACCATGAAGAGAGCCCTGAAGCCCCCTCCCGGCAAACGCCTCTTGAAAACGCTGGAGCGCGTTCTCTCCAAGGCGGGCGTGGGATCGCGGACCGAAGCGCGCGAATGGATCGCCGCGCGGCGAGTTCGAATAAACGGTCGGGTCATCACCGATCCCGATACGTGGGTCGATCTGAAACGCGATCGTGTCCTATTCGACGGTAAACCGCTGCAGCGCGTCGAACGAACTTATCTCCTGCTCTACAAGCCGAAGGGATACCTCACCACATACGACGATCCCCGCGGGCGGCCGACGATCTACGACCTGATGCCCGAGCGCGACCGCTATCTCTTTCCGGTCGGCCGTCTCGACCTCGACAGCAGCGGATTGCTGATTCTGACGAACGACGCGCAGTTCGCGGAGCGCTTGACGAACCCCGACTACAAAGTTGCCAAGACCTACCAGGTGAAAGCCTCGAAGCATTTGTCGGACGAACAGCTCGATCACCTTCGTCGCGGCGTAATGCTTCGTGATGGGATGACCCGTCCGGCGAAGGTGGAGCGGATCCGCGAGAGCGGCGGCCGCACGGTGTTCGAGATCACGATTACCGAGGGTCGCAATCGTCAGGTGCGCCGGATGGTGGAAGCGCTCGCGGCGAAGGTGCTGAAGCTGGTGCGAACGGCGATCGGAACGATTCGTATCGGCGACCTTCCGATCGGAGCCACTCGACGTTTGACCGCGGAGGAAGTAAAGAGCCTAATGCTTGGCGCCGTCCGTCCCGCGTAATTGTTCGTCGAGAAGGCGGCGGCAAGCCGCCGCACTCCGAAGGCTACACCCGCAGCGCATCGACGACGGGCCATGCCGCGTCGCGCCATTCGCCTGCCATCAGCAATCCCGCGGCCGCCAGGTAAAGCGCGATGTCCTGGCGATCGAAGCGATCCCGAAGCGCGGCCACGGCGTCGCCAACCGCCTGCGGCGACGGCGGAGTGTAGTCATCCGCTTCGATCGATCCGTTGACGTGCGGAATGCCCCAACGATCGAGAAACGCGGCGAGCATCTCGTTCTTCTCATGCGTGTGGTACTGCATCAGCGCGGTCTCGAACGTCTGCTCGAACTCCGGCGCGGACAGGCGCGAGGCGAGAAGTTCCGCCTTCTTCTCCGCGGGCATCTTGCGGATCGTCTCGTCGCGGAAGTGAAGGGCCTTGGCCAGTTGGACGATGGCTGCCGCCTTCGATCCCACGTCGCCGTACCGCCAGAAGGCCAGCAGGATCCGCCGGCGCCTCTCGCTATCTGCGAGCTCCTTGAGGATGCGCCGTCCGTTCCACTCCGTCATGGCTTGTAGCGACGGGTGGGAATGCCTTCCGCTCGACTGATGCTGAGCTCCGCCATGGTGCGGATCAACTTTTGCCCCGGCACATCGGCCTTCGCAAACGTGTCGCAAAGTATATCGATCTGCTCGCGATCTTCATCCGCGGAAACGGTGAAGCCGTTCTGCGGCTGATCGGGCCGCGTGGTCGCTGTCCGGCGCCACGTCCCATCCACCAGCTCGCATCGCAGGTACTCCGTCCCCTTGGACGTTTGAAACACCTGGGCCGCTTCTGCGGGGATCCCGCGTGCGTTCGCTTTCTGCTCGTCGAGAGCGCGGGCCACGACATCGGCGATCAGATCGCGCAGCGTCGCTTCCGACTCTTCGTGTGCCTGCTCGATGTGCAGCCCTGCGTGATAGATGCTTTTTTCCGCGGCGCTCTTCGCCAGCTTCACCAGTTCGTTCCGCATCACCTTGCAATCGAGCACCACAGGGCGGCCTTCCCAGTTGAATTCCAGCCGGCAAACCTGGCCGATCGCTGGCACCGCGCCCTGATGGGCGACGCGTACGCCGGTGCGAGAGAGGTCGACGAGAAAGACCTTGCCCGCCGCGATCCGGGCAGGCATCGGGCGGACTAGCGTTACGCGCTGATATTTCGGGCCCTTCCGGGGGGTCGACACCCATCAGATTCTACGCGACCGCGATGAATGCCGGAATGTGCGCCGCGTCACTAGCTGTGGTTGGCCCGCGATACCCCACCCAGGTCCCTCGCTACGCTCGGGATGACACAACGATATCCTCTGGCCAACATGTCGCTCGCCGATTTCCAACTCCGTCAGCACGGCACGACGTTTCTGGCGATGGCCTACATCGCCGGAGCCAGCACGGTGGCTCCGTACATGGGAGAGAACGCGTTCATCGCTTCGATCGTCCTGGCTGTCCTCTGTCTGATCTACTACGTCTTCGGTCTGCCGCACTGATGTCGCTGGAAGAGCTCATCCGCCGCATCCCCAAAGCGGAGCTGCACATTCACATCGAAGGCTCGCTGGAACCGGAGTTGATGTTCGACATCGCGCGGCGGAACAGCGTCGGTCTTCGCTTTCGATCGGTCGATGAGCTGCGCCGCGCCTACGCCTTCACCGATCTGCAGTCGTTCCTCGATATTTACTACGAGGGAGCCAGCGTCCTGCGCACGGAGCGCGACTTCTACGAGATGACCGCCGCGTATCTGCGCCGCGCTGCCGCGGACAATGTGCGGCACGCCGAGATCTTCTTCGATCCGCAGACCCATACCAGCCGGGGCATCTCATTCGAGACCGTGTTTGGGGGGATCAGCGGCGCGCTGCGCGACGGGCCGATCAGCTCGAAGTTGATTCTCTGCTTTCTGCGCCATCTCAGCGCGGAGTCGGCGATGGAGACGCTGGAAGCGGCGCTGCCGTTCAAATCGGGCATCGTCGCCGTCGGGCTCGACTCATCGGAGGTCGGCAATCCGCCCTCCAAGTTCGCTTCTGTGTTCTCCAGAGCACGAAGCGAAGGTCTTCTCACGGTTGCGCACGCGGGCGAAGAAGGCCCTCCGTCCTACATCCGCGAAGCGATCGATCTCCTCGGCGTGTCCCGCATCGACCATGGCGTTCGCTGTCTCGAGGATCCGCAGCTCGTGCAGGAGATCGTAGCCCACAAGATCCCGCTGACCGTCTGTCCGCTCTCCAATGTGAAGCTGCGCGTCTTCCGCTCGATGAAGGATCACAACCTGCGTACGCTGCTCCGCCACGGTGTTCGAGCCACGATCAACTCCGACGATCCGGCCTACTTCGGCGGCTACATCGTCGAGAACTTCCGGGCCGCGGCCGAAGCGCTCGCGCTCACGGAATCGGACATCCGCCAACTGGCGCGGAACTCGTTCGAGGCGAGCTTCCTGTCGCCGGAAGAGAAGGAGAAGATGCTCAGGTGAATGGTCTTCAGTCGAGCTCGCCCGAATGTGATCTCCATCACGCTGCGGTGCTGCAAGCGCATCGAAGTTGCACCACCGCAGCGCCGAAGGAGGAGACGATGAAGTACAGAGTCTCAGTCACGATATTTGCGCTCATGCTTTCTGCGGTCGCGGTGTTCGCGTCTGATTTCGGCGTTCACGCCGGATATTACGGGAGCGATCTCAAAGAGGCCTTCGTCGGTGCCGATTTGATGTTGCCGATCGGACCCGCCGCGCTCGTTCCCAATATTGATTACTCGCGGAAGAGCGGGATCGGCTACTGGTTCGGGAGCGTCGATCTCGATCTTCGCTATGCCAGCAGCGGTGCGTCATATTGGTTCGGCGCGGGACCGACCTACGCCTATTTCACCGGGTACGGTGGCGAAGCGTCCGAGTACGGCGGCAGCGGCAATACGTACAAGGAGTGGGGTTGGGACGTGAACGGAGGGTTGGGCTGGCGGATGGGCGGACTCAAACCATATGCGACCGTTCGTTATCTCAAGATCCACGAATTCCGCTCCACGGGGGCGGCGATCGGTCTTCGCTTCTAATTGCTGCCGCGCCCAGGGGAAGCTGGTTCGCTCCGCGATTCGCCGCGCGGGGCGACGATCGTGGCCACTGTCTCGACCAGCTCGAACGGATCGATCGGTTTGGCCAGGTATGCGTCGAACTCTTTTCGCTCCGCGGCCATCGAGCCAACGGGAAACGCGGTCAGGGCGATGATCTTCACATCGCCGGGTTTCAAGCGTTCCCGAAGGTTGCGGGAAAACTCATATCCGTCCATCTGAGGCATGGCGATGTCCGTGATGATGACTCCCGGTCGCACATAGGAGAGCTGGTCGAGCGCCATCGATGCCGACTCAACGTCCGCCACCGTCGCACCGGCCTGGCGGAGAACGGAGCGAAGCATGAGCCGAGCATCGCGATCATCGTCGACGAGCAGCACACGGACGTTCGCCAGGCGGTCGGGCAAAAGCTTGCGCTCCTCGAGCGCCCGAATGTCGAGGGCCTGCGGCGCCAGGGCTCCGATAGGGAGAGTGACCGTGAATGTCGCTCCTTGCCCCTGGCCGCCGCTCTGCGCGTGCACAGTTCCGCCATGCGCTTCGACGATGTAGCGCACGATGGAGAGGCCGAGCCCGAGTCCGCCGTGGACGCGGGTGCTGGGATTCTCCGCCTGCCGGAATGGCTCGAACACATGCGGAATGAATCTCGGATCGATTCCCTGGCCGCTGTCCTTCACCGCGATTTCCACGTTCGAGGCTGTCCTCCGTGCCGAGACTTCAATGACGCCGTTGCGCGGCGTGAATTTAACGGCGTTGGAGAGCAGGTTCCACATAACCTGCTGCAGACGGGTGGGGTCGGCGACCAGGTCTCCCAGCGCAGGCGAGAGCGATGTGGTGATGGTGATCAGCTTGGCGTCGGCGCTCGGCCGCACCGCCTCCAGCGACGCGGTAATCACCCGGGCCACATCGATCGTCTCCCGGGATAGATGCATCTTGCCCGATACGATGCGCGAAACGTCAAGAACATCGTCGATGAGATGGGCTTGCAGTTCCGCTCCCCGGGCGATGGAGGCGATGGCCTCTCGGAAGATGGGATCGGTGAGCGCCATGCCGGGGAGCAGACGGGCCCATCCGAGGATGGCGGTCATCGGCGTCCGCAACTCGTGGGAGAGAGTCATCAGAAATTCGTCCTTGGCCCGATTCGCCTCCTGGGCCGCGCGATAGGACGTCTCGGCGAGCCGACGCTCGTGCTCAGCCTGCACCCGCGCCTCCCGCTGTTCGAGCAGCGCGTTCTGCATCTCGTCTGATTTCTTGCGCTCGCTGATGTCGCGGGTCACCTTGGCGAATCCGCGGAGCTCCCCGTTGTCATCGTGCACTGCGGTGATGACGACGTTCGCCCAGAACGTCGTCCCGTCCTTTCGCACCCGTATCCCCTCATCTCTCACGCTGCCCTGCTCACGGGCGGCCTCCAGCTCGCGTTCCGGTTTCCCGTTTTGTTTGTCTTCTTCGGGATAGAAGGTTGAGAAGTGACGGCCGATGATCTCCTCCCGCCGGTATCCCTTGATGCGCTGTGCGCCTGCGTTCCACGAGATCACATTCCCTTCCGGGTCGAGCATGAAGATGGCGTAGTCTTGAACCGACTCGACGAGGAGACGAAACAACTCCTCACTTCGGCGGACGCGCTCCTCGGCCTCGCGGCGCTTGGTGAGATCGCGGGTGATCTTCGCGAATCCGATCAGCGCGCCGCGGGCGTCATGCATCGCAGTGATGATGGTGTTGGCCCAGAATCGCTCGCCGTTCTTGCGGATCCGCCACCCTTCATCTTCTACTCTGCCTGCGGAAGCGGCTGTTTCGAGCTCTCGCGCTGGCTTCTTGGCCGCAATGTCGTCCTCGGAGTAAAAAATAGAAAAGATCCGCCCGATCACTTCCTCTTCCGAATAGCCGAAGATCCGCGCCGCCCCACGATTCCAGGAGCGAATGCCGCCGTTCGGTTCGAGGAAGAAGAGGGCGTAGTCCTCGACCGATTCGACGAGCAGCGCCAACTCGTCGGCCGTCGTCAGGCCGCTACGATCCTTGTCCACCATGTCGTTCTGGCGCTTTGCATGGCGCTTGCCCACGGTGATAGGGTGCGCCCATCCACCATCATTAAAGCAGGTGCTAGCCCGGCGCTTCGACAAGGAGGCCGTATGAGACCCCGGTTCAAAGTGATCCTCACTTCTGTCGTAGGATTTCTCGTCATCGCCGCCGCCGCTGTCGCCGCGCCGGTCTGGTGGAGCCAGTGGGGACGCGATCCGTTGCATCAGGGCTTCGTCCCAGTCGCGGGGCAAACGGGTTCGCGAATCCTGGCCAACATCGTCTACGACCCATTCACAGACAAGGAGCAAAACGGGGCCTACGCAAGCGGCGACTTGCTCGTCCACTACCAGACGCCGCTGATCGACGGCAACGATGTCTTCATGGAATTCAAAACCGGCGAGTTCACAAACATCAAGCACTGGCAGGTGCAGACCTGGGGCGAGCGCAAATTCAGTTGGGTGAACGGTCAGCTAGTACAGCAGTGGGAATTCACCGGGGACTGGAAACCGGTGCCGTTTTCAGTCGACAAAGACGGACCGGGTTGGGAGCCGGTCTACCACGGTGTGCTGACTTCTGCGGCGCTCGTTGTTCCCGGCTTCGGTGGAACGATCTGGAAGCTGGATCGTGACACGGGCGCCGTGCTCGGGCACTTCAATCCGTTCCCGGCCGTAGATCCAAACACCTACGCTGTCGGCCCGCTGAGCGCCGACAAGCAGGGCAACATCTATTACAACGTGATGCAGCTCGACACCAGCGGGAACGATCCCTGGGCAGTCGATGTACCAAATTCATGGCTGGTGAAGGTGACTGTCGGCGGGCAGGCGAGGGCAGTGCCCTGGTCGACGCTCGTCCCGGGCGCGCCGGCGCCCACGGATAAGTGCATCTGGCGTTACTCGACGACAAGCTTGCCGTGGCCGGTCCTCGGCGCGGATGGGACGCCGGCCCCCCCGATCAGCCTCACCTGCGGGTCACAGCGGCCGCCGGTCAACACGGCGCCGGCGATCGGGGCCGACGGCACGATCTACAACATCAGCCGTGCATCATTTGATGACTACTATGGATATCTCATCGCGATCAACAAAGACCTGACGCCGAAGTGGGCCTCGTCAATGCGCAACCGTTTCCATGACGGCTGCGGCACGCCGTTCCTGCCCGCGACCGGCGCCGTCGGCGGCTGCCGCGCCGGAACACCATTTGGCGTAAGCCCTCCCGATGGCCTCCCCGGTTCCGGCCGTGTCCTCGACGACTCGACATCCGCGCCGGTGGTGGCACCGGACGGGTCCATCTACTACGGCGCGTATACCCGATACAACTACGCGCAGGGCCATCTCATGCGCTGGTCGAGCACCGGTCAGTACCTCGATACCGCCGCGCCGTGGGGCGGGTTCCAGTTTGGCTGGGACGTGACGCCCGCCATCTTCTCGTTCACCGCGGCGAACGGCACCTCAACGTTTGCTGTGATCACGAAAGAAAACCATTACGGCGACGTCGGGTCGTACTGCAACGACGCAAAGATCTGCCCGCCGGATCGCACGGCGAACAACCCGGCGTATCCGGAGGAGTACTTCATGAGTTCGCTCACACCCGACCTGCAGATCAACTGGCGATGGCAGAACACGAACACGATGAGTTGTCAGCGAAATGCCGACGGGTCGCTGTCGTGCACGTCGGACCACCCGTTCGGTTTCGAATGGTGCGTGAACGCGCCTGCCATCGATGTCAACGGAACCGTCTTCTCGAACAGCGAAGACGGGAACCTGTACGAAATCGATCGCAATGGCCATCTCGTCAACCTGGTGTTCACGAACCTGGCGATCGGCGCGGCATACACGCCGCTGTCCATCGGTCCGGATGGGAAGATCTATACGCAGAACGACGGCCGGATGTTCGTCATCGGAAACTAGCGCCTTCAGTCCTTCTCTGTCACCAGCTTTTCGATCGCCATCCAATCGCGCTCTTCGGGTGTGGCCGGATGATCGATGAAGAAGTCGAGCTCCGAGAACCCGGTGTAGGAATCGCCGACCACGATGCAATCCTCGCCGAACGTGTGCCAAAGCTTCCTGATCTCGTCGTGGGATCGCCCCGCCTGGCGCGACTCCTCCACCGCGTCTCGCGTTCGCCGGCGCGCGTATTCGCGCGCCAGTTCAGCCGTCGGAAAGCCGCGAATGATCATCTCGCTCTCGTCATCGTAGTGAAACATGTCGATGACGATGACCGAATACGCGCCGTCGGCGATGCGATGCTCGCCCATCACCGCTCCGTCTCGCGAAGGAAACGGATGGCGCGCTGGTATTTCTCCAGCCGGGCGCGATCGCGATCGGTGGGATTGACGATGCGGCTGGGATCCGAGTTGTCCTCCAGGTCGGCCAGCTTGACCCGCCGTCCGATCGGATCTGCAGCGGCGCGGGCCACGAAAGCATCGTAGCTCTCGCCGTCCTTCCGGGTCAGCGATTCGACGGCGCGCAGAACAGTGGGGGAGAACCCTGCCGCGCCTAGATCGTCGATCGACCATCCGCAGTCTTCGACGATGTCGTGCAACACGGCGACGATCCGCTCTTCTGCCGTCTCCAGGCGCAACATCACGCGCAGCGGATGCAGGATGTAGGGCTTCCCAGCCTTGTCCACCTGCCCGGCGTGCGCCTCGGCGGCGATGGCGATGGCCCGCTCGAGCGTGCTCACGACCTGTCGGCCGGAAGCTCGCCCGCCGGCCGATGCTTGGAGAAGAGCTTGTGGCCGCACTCCGGGCAAGTGTCGCCAGAGGTGTATTCGTAAAGCTTTCCCTCTTCGCGCACAGAGACTCGGCCTGTCACGATGGTTTCGCATCTGCAGCCGGTCATTTGGCACCGAAAGCGAACCTTCACGGGCTTTCCTTCCATCTCTCTGCACTCTAGCATCTGTCCGGGAGTTGCACACTCGTTCGATTCTCGAGGCGCCGCCGTTGCGGCGCGGCGTCGTTAAGTCGATCTTGTGCAATCACTTGAGGCAAATGGCTCGTGCGGCAGACTCATTGCGTTTATGCCGGTCATGAAAACAGCCAAGACTCGATCACTGGTGTTGCTGGGAACCTCGAGCGTCATGCAGGAACTCGCCGCGACCCTCACTCGCCTCGGCGTTGACGTTCACCTCGTGACCACAGCGCAGGCTGCCTACGACGCCTTGCACAGTGAAGAGCGCCGCGATCTGTTGGCGGTGGAGATGACCGCCGTCGGTTTCGGGGAAATCGGCCTGGCTGATCTGGCGGAGATCGCTCGCCAGCGTGGAACTCGCCTGGCGCTGCTCACATCGCGATCGGTCATGGACACCGACGCATGCGCCTCGCTCCTCGGCGCGGTCGGATCACTCCACAAATGGGTTCCCGTGCGCGTGACCGCTCAGCGTCTGAGTGAGCTGGCAGTAAGTGCAGCGCGTTCGATCGGTGAGTCGCGCTCCTATGGATGGCAGGCGCAATCAGCAGTGGGCCAGTTGTCGGCGTAGAAGCCCATACGGGTTTTCGACCTCTCGTCGGCTGTTATGTCCGCAGGCGAATGATGGCGACGGCCCCCAACACAATTCCGAGCGCGATCAGCATTGAAGCGCTGAGCGTCGGGGAGCGAAAGCGCGGCACGCACCGGGATCGCGATATCGTTGCGGGGTGCGAAGAATCATCCTGCTGACACTGCTCTTCCTGGCGATTGCACTGCCGGCGACGGCGGAGCAGATGTGGGATGCGGTCGCCGACGCCAAGGCCGTCGTCATCGAAGGGTCGGCGCGCTTCACGGTGCTGACTCCGCGCCTCATCCGCATGGAGTGGGCCGTTGACGCGCACTTCGAGGATCACGCGTCGCTGGTCTTCGTCAATCGCCGCCTGCCAGTTCCCACTTACACGACAGCGCACGAAGAGGGTTGGCTCGTGCTACGAACCGCGCAAATCACGCTGCGCTACAAGCCGTCTGCGGAATTCACCAACGACAACCTTCTCGCGCAATTCGACCTGAACGGGCAGACCGTCACGTGGACGCCAGGGATGGACGACAAAGGCAATCTTCAGGGAACGATCCGCACGCTCGATGGCGTGAAAGGGTCGACGCCACTCGGCGCCGGTTTGATTTCGCGTGACGGCTGGGTGGTCGTGGACGACTCCCAGAGCCCGCTCTTCGACAATTCCAACTGGCCGTGGGTAACGGAGCGGCCGAAGGGCGAACGGCAGGACCTCTATCTCTTCGCGTATGGCCACGACTACAAGCAGGCTCTCTACGCCTACACGCAGGTCGCGGGAAAGATCCCGCTGCCGCCGCGCTTCGTGTTCGGCACGTGGTGGTCACGGTACTGGGCATATACCGACACAGAATTCGAAGAAATCGTACGAGGATTTCAGGAACACGACATCCCGCTCGACGTGCTCGTGATCGACATGGACTGGCATCCGACTTTCGGAGTGAAGTGGTGGGAGAACAGAAAGGACCAATCGGGTCACACCTTGGGATGGACCGGATACACCTGGAACAAGATCTACTTTCCGGAACCGACCCGATTCCTCGATTGGGTGCACAAGCAGGGGCTCCAGACAACGCTCAACATGCATCCAGCTTCCGGCGTGCAGCCTTTCGAGGAACAGTACGCCGAGATCGCTCGGGCGATGGGAATCGATCCGGCGACGAACGCGTACGTTCCGTTCGATATCACCAACAAGAAGTTCGCGGAGAACTACTTCACCATCCTTCACCACCCGGTCGAGCGACAGGGCATCGACTTTTTCTGGCTCGATTGGCAGCAGGAGCAAAACACCAACATCACGGGTGTGAATCCGACGTGGTGGCTCAACTACACGCACTTCACTGACATGGAGCGTCGCGGCAAACGGGGCCTGCTCTTTCATCGTTGGGGAGGCTTGGGCAATCATCGCTACCAGATTGGTTTTTCAGGCGACACAATCACAGTCTGGGATTCGCTCGCGTTTCAACCGTACTTCACGGCCACTGCTGCCAATGTCGGCTACGCCTATTGGAGTCACGACATCGGTGGCCACATGCGCGCCAACCTCGGCTCCAAACCGGCCGCCGGCGTGCTGCCGGATCCCGACTATCCCGAGCTTTACACTCGTTGGATTCAGTGGGGCGCTTTCAGCCCCATCCTTCGCACGCACACCACGAAAGATCCATGGTCGGAGCGCCGCATCTGGGCATACCCGGCAAAGTATGCGACGGCGATGCGCGATGCGTACCTGTTGCGCGAGTCGCTGATTCCCTACATCTACACTGCGGCTCGCGCGGCGTACGACACGGGGATCTCGATGTGCCATCCGCTGTATTACGACTACCCGGAGGCGGCCGAGGCGTACGAGTTCAAAGATGAGTATCTGTTCGGCAGTGACATGATCGTCGCCCCGATTGCGACACCGGTGAGCGACGATTCGCGTCTGGCGGCGAAGAGCATCTGGCTGCCGCCAGGCACTTGGATCGAGTGGTTCACTGGGACGGAATTGAAAGGGCCGGCAAAGATCGACCGCAGTTTCGCCCTCGACGAGATTCCGGTCTACGTGAAGGCGGGCGCCGTTGTCCCGATGCAGCCGAAGATGCGCAACATTGCCGAGAAGCGTGTCGATCCGTTAATCCTGACGATCTTTCCGGGAGAATCCGGCGAAGCGCGTGTGTACGAGGACGCGGGCAATACCCTCGGCTACAAGAGTTCCGAGTTCGCGTGGACGACTATTCGGCACTCGCGACAGGCGGACGGAACGCACAAGATCGAGATCCTGCCGGTGAACGGCGCGTATCCGGGAATGCCGGCAACGCGTGGGTACGAGATCCGCCTCGCGTCGACGCTACCCCCCGAGTCGGTCAGCGTCGGCACCTGGCGTTATGACGCCTCGATGCTCACGACCCTGATTACTGTTCCGCCCACTGCGGTGAATCGACCCGTCGAGGTGATCGTGAAGGAATCCGTGGCACCTGCCACACTCGTCAGTGGTGTGCGGGGACAGCTCGGACGCTTGCGCACAGCGATGGACATCCTCAACACGAGTTGGCCTGACGGCTGGTCGCCCGACATTCTCATTCAAGCCGCGCAAACAGGTCGCCGGATCACATTGCAGCCCTCCACCGCACGAGAAGAGCTGGAAAAACTTCAGCGCGATGCGCCGACGATCGTGGAGGCAATCTCGAAAATGGATGTCGACTGCAGGATGACCGCGACCGCCCTCAATCATCTCGGCCACGCGACGACGTGCGTTCCGGCGCTCAAGTGAATTTGGCCTCCCCAGGTGATCCCGCGGTTCTCATCGCCGGCGCCGGCCCAACGGGCTTGACCCTCGCGCTGTGGCTG
>QHVS01000210.1 GCA_003223635.1 Acidobacteriota bacterium
CCGAACTTCTTCCACTCTGTGTAGTCGGTCACCTGCTCGCCCATGCGGCCTTGCGCCACCTTGCGCAAGATGCGGCCGGTAGCCGGATCGACGTACCACTTGAATGTCGAGCCGCCGCTGTTGATCTCCAGCACCTGCGCGTTCACATAGCTGACCTTTTCCGTTCCGGCAAGGCTGAACGTGTAGTCCGGCTTTTCTGCGTTCTTGAGCACCGTAAGCAGTTCCTGGCGCGCATCGCTCTGCATCGCCGCTCGCTGCGAGCCGGGCAGATCCTGCGTTCCCATCGGGCCCGTCATGAACGCGGAGTCGGCCGTCGACACAAAGGTCATCTCGCCATTGGGAGACTTTATGACGTTGCGATGGGCGTCCGGATATTTGGTCAGCATGTCGACTTCCATATCCATCGGGCCCTGCGGAGTCACGCGGCTCATCGTGCCGGTCATTCGCACCGACTGCACAGCGTCGATGGCCGCCTTCCCGCCGGCGAAGTCCTGAATCTTTTTCACCAGCGCCGTTGCTTCTGCGGTGTTGGCGGCCGGTTTTGCGCCCGCGGGCGCAGCGCCCGGCTCCGGAATCGTCACGTCGATCGGCGTTACGGTGCCGAGGCTGGTGAGCGGCTTGTCGAAGTCTTTCTGGTTCCCGACGACGAGCATCGCCGCCTGATTCGGCTGCACATACTTTCTCGCGACGCGAGTCACATCGGCCACGCTCACCTTGCCGATCGCCGCCGCGTACTGATCCCAGTAGTTCGCCGGGTAGCCGTAGAACTCGAGCGTCATCTGTTGATTGAGAATCTTCGCCTTGGAGTCCATGGTGAAGACGAAGGCATTGAGAATCGATTCCTTCGCCTGCCCCAGCTCCTCTTCGGTGAACGCGCCAGTGGTCAGATTGGAAATCTCACCGCGAACGGCGTTGATGGCCTCCATTGTCGTGCCGCTCTTCGTACCCATCCAGACGCGGAAGAGTCCCGGATGATCCCATTCCGCATTGACGCCGCCGCTGACTCCGTAGGCCAGGCCCATCTGCGAGCGGATCTTGTTCATCAGGCGGCCGGAGAATCCGCCGCCGACGATCTCGTTCATGACCACGAGAGGGTAGTAGTCAGGATTGTTGCGGACCACGCCGGCATGTACCAGATAGATGTTGCTCTGCGTCACGTCGTCCTTGGTGATGAAGTAGACGCCCGGTTTTGCTGCGCGGATCTCCGTCGGCGCGGTCCTGGATGCTTCAGTGCCGCGCGGCCACGAGTCGAACGTCTGCCGCAGCTTCTGCTCCATCGACGCCGTGTCGAAGTCGCCGACCAGGCCCAGGAAGATGTTGTTGGGCTGAACGAATCGCTTGTGGAAGGCGAGGAGATCGTCGCGCGTGATGGAGGCGATCGTTGAGTACTCCGGCTGCCTCGCGTACGGCGAATCCGCGCCGTAGCCGAGCTTCACCGCTTCGCGGCTGCCGATGCCCATCGGATCGTCGTTGCGCCGCGAGATCCCCGTGTTGGCCTGCGTCTTGGCCAGATCGATCTTGTCCTGGCGGAAGGCGGGATGCTGCAGCAGGTCGACGAAGACGGGGAACACGGTGTCGAAGTCGCCTCTCAGCACATCGAGACGGACGAATGTCGAATCATCGCCGCCGTTGGTCTCCACCTTTGCGGCGCGCGCCTCGAGAAAGTCGTCGAGCTGATCGCCGGTGCGCGTGTCCGTGCCGCCGGTACGCCATGCCTGGCCATAGATGCCGACCAGGCCGGCCCTGGCGGCGGGAACGTCGCGTGATCCGCCGCGGATACGCGCCGTGCCGCGGATCAGCGGCAGCTCATGGTCCTCCATCAGAAAGATGACCATGCCATTGGCAAGCTGCACGCGCTTCGGCTGTGGAAGCGGAACCTGGTGCAGCGCCGGCGTTTTGACGTCGCGGTAGCTCTTCGGAATCTGGGCCAGCGCGCTGAGCGGCAGCAGCGCGGTCGCCAGGACTGCAATGCGTCGCAGCGTCTTCATCGGGATTCTCCCTTGGTCGCGGATGTGGGCTTCACCGACTCGATCGTGCCCACGGTGCGGTTGGTTGGAACGAACAGCGCGTTGGCTACGCGGCGGACATCGACCGCGCTCACTTTGTCGATCTTGTCGACTTCATGGAACAGCTCGCGCCAATCGCCGAATACTGTTTCGTATTCGGCGAGCTGCAGCGCCAATCCCTGGTTGCTGTCGAGCTGGCGAATGAGCTGGGCCTTGGCCCGAGTCTTCACCGACTGAAGCTCGTCGGCCGGAACGTCTTCGTTCTTCAGCCGATCGATCTCCACTTTGATCGCGTCACCCATTTCCGAGGCTGTGTGGCCCGGAGTGGGGACGGCGAAGAACGCGAAGAGATTCGGATACTTGTTTCCGGGGAAGCCGTTGAACCCGGCCGCGTTCGCGGCGAGTTTCTTGTCGCGAACCAGTGAGCGATACAGCCGCGAAGTGCGGCCGTTGGAGAGCAAATCGGAGATCACCGTGTAGACGGCATCGTCTGCGTCGGTCGCTGCCGGCCGGTGATAGCCCTCCAGATAGAACGGCTGCGACGTCTCTCGCAGGGTCACCGTCCGCTCGGCGCGTTGCGGCGGCTCGATGGTGCGATTCGGCTCCGGCTGCGCTCCCTTCGGAAGACGGCCAAAGTATTTCTCCACGATCGGCATCACTTCTGATGCCTTCACGTCGCCGACGACGGCGACCACGATGTTCGACGGCACGTAGTACTTCTTGTAAAACGCCGCCGCGTCCGTGGCGGAGAACGTCTGCAGGTCGGACGGCCAGCCCACGGTGGGCTGCCGGTAGGGATGCGCCTGGAACGCCGTCTCCAGGAACTGCTCCACGAGACGGCCAATGGGGTTGCTCTCGGTGCGCATGCGCCGCTCTTCGGTCACGACATCGCGCTCTTTGTAGAACTCGCGGAAGACGGGATGAAGGAAGCGCTCGGACTCGAGGTAGGCCCACAATTCGAGGCGATTCGAGGGAAACGAGTAAAAGTACGCCGTCTCATCCGATGCGGTGAACGCGTTCATGCCGACGGCGCCGGCGCGATCCACGATCTTGCTGAACTCGTTCGGGACGACATACTTCTGCGCCTCGTCCATCGCCCCCTTCCACGCCTTCTCCGCCGCTGCGACCCTGGCCTCATCGCGGCCGACCGTCTTGCGGCGCTCGCGGTCGTAATCGGCATAGGTCTTTTCCACGTTCTGCAGCGCCGCTTTTTCTTTTTCGTAATCCTTCGTTCCTACGTTCGTCGTTCCCTTGAACGCCATGTGCTCGAACATATGCGCCAGGCCGGTGATCCCCGGCACTTCCTGCGCCGAGCCGGCATTGACCACCGTAGCGAACGAGAACACGGGCGCTTCCGGTCTCTCCATGACGATCACCGTGAGCCCATTGGCCAATTTGCGGACCGTGGTTCGCTTCTCTGCTGAAGCGAGGTCCTGGGCGTAAAGCGGCGCGGTGAGCGTCAGGAGGAGGAAGAAGAACGAGAGTCTTCGAGCTCCTGCCATGCGATTTCCTCCGTTGTGGATTTGCTCTGCCGGGGTGGACTGAGCGGTGCGTATTCTCTGTGCCGGAGAGCCTGCTGTCCAGTGATACGGACAGGTTATTTGAAAAGTTACGCGTTGGTCACCGGTGCGCCCGAAGAGCCGTTATGATCCTCGCCCGGTGGACGAACCGCATAGCCATGATGTACTGGTCGTGGAGGACGATTCCAACGCCCGTCAGACGATCTCTATCGCGCTGGAGCGAAAGGGATTGCGCGTCATGGTGGCGGAGGACGGCGTGGAGGCGATGCGCGTTCTCGCGCTGAGGCGCTTCTGCGTCCTGCTCCTCGATCTCGTGCTTCCCAAGGCGGACGGCTACGCCGTGATCGCCTACGTCAAGGCGAACATGCCGGAGGTCCCGGTCATCGTGATGACGTCGCTGAGCGCCGATGAGCTGAGCGGTCTCGATCGCAGCATCGTGAAGAACGTTCTCTTCAAGCCGCTGCCGATGGAGGAGATGGCGGACCGCGTACAGGGTGTCTGTCACGGGTAGTTGGCCCCGCGCGATATCATTCGCCCATGCCGCTGGCTGACGCGATCATCGCTGAGCTGGAGCGCGAGGGAAAATCAACCGCCCGGATTCTGGAGCGGGTCCCCCGCGAGAAGTTTGCCTGGAAGCCTCACGAGAAGTCGATGAGCCTCGGCCAGCTCGCCTGGCACATCGCCAATCTTCCCAGCGCCGCACTGCGCATGCTGCGCGACGGGCGGGTGGAGGTGGGGAAAGCCCGCCCAGCCGCGAATCCCGATGAGACGCAGGACCTGGTGGAGGTTTTTCACCGCAATCTCGAGACGCTGAAGAGCGCGCTGCTGGAGACGAGCGACGCCGCACTGATGGAGCGCTTCTCCTTCACCCGCGACGGCGAGCCGTTGACGTCATTCCCCAAACTCGGGATGCTCCGCACCGTGCTGCTCAATCACTCCTACCATCACCGCGGGCAGCTCACGGTCTATCTGCGCCTCCTCGACATCCCGGTTCCAGCGATGTACGGGCGCAGCGCGGACGAGAGCGCATTCGATCGCTGATCACACATCGGCGCGCTACACTACGCCGCCATGCGCATCATCGCCGGCGACGTGGGCGGGACGAAGACGCTTCTCCAGTTCATTGACCGCGGCGCGGTGGTGGCCGAGCGGCGGTACGAGAGCGCCAGGTATCCGACCTTCGACGCGCTGCTCAACGAGTTCCTGCCGTTCTGCGAGCCGCCGATCGACGCTGCCTGCTTCGCCGTCGCCGGTCCGGTGCTCGACCAGCGCGCGGAGATCACCAACGTCGGTTGGTCGATCGACGCGCGCCAATTGTCGGCGGCCTTCGGCATCGATGCCATCGCTCTCATCAATGACTTCTTTGCGGTCGCTCTCGGCGTCCCGCTGCTCACGCCGACGGAGCGTCTGTCTCTCAACGCCGGCACACGGCGACCTCGCGATCCGATCGCCATCCTCGGCGCGGGCACCGGCCTGGGCGAAGCGACGCTGATCTGGAGCGCAGAGCAGTGGAACGTCATTCCATCGGAGGGAGGACACGCCGACTTCGCGCCGCAGGATGAGCTGCAATCACGTCTCTTCCTCGCGCTGCTGGCGAAATATGGTCACGTGAGCTGGGAGCGCCTCGTGTCGGGCATGGGATTGGTGAACATCCACAATTTTCTCGGCGGCTCGGTGACCGATGCGGCGGAAGTCGCGACGCTCGCCGCCAGCGGCGACGCCACTGCGCTGCAGACCTTCAGCATCTTCGTCGACATCTACGGCGCGGAGGCGGGAAACATGGGCTTGCGGGTGCTCGCTCGCGGCGGCGTGTTTCTGGCCGGTGGAATCGCGGCCAAGAACACGAAGTACTTCACCGACGGCCGTTTCATGGCCGCCTTTCTGCGCAAGGGTCGCTTCCGCGAGCTGCTCGCCGAAATGCCGGTCGATCTCATCATGAACGAGAAGGTGGGACTGCTCGGCGCCGCGGAGATGGCGAGGAGGATCGCGGCAAAGGGATGAGGGATGAGGGATGACGTTGTACGACTGGAATCGAACTCAAAGCGATGCCGTTAATCGCCCGCGATGGGCCTTTCCGTCGGCATCGTCGGTCTGCCGAAC
>QHVS01000028.1 GCA_003223635.1 Acidobacteriota bacterium
TCACGATCGCGTCACATTCGCCGATCCGCTGCAGGATGGCCATGGCGTTGTCCTTCGTCGTGGCATCGGGAAGGGTGGGACCGGAGGCGACATCGGCGAGCGCTCCGACGGATACATCCGAGTACACGAGCGTCACCGACCGCCCGCGGACACGCGCAGCCAGCCGCCCACCCTTGATCGCCGAGAGATGCTTGCGCACGCAGTTGATCTCCCCGATGGTCAACCCTGCGGCGATGAGACGGGCGTTGGTCTCGATGACATCGCGTTCATCGAACCACGGCGCGAGCGGCACTTCCGCGCAGGCCGATCCTCCGCCGGAGATCAGAAACAGAACGTCTTCATGCTTCTCCACGAATTGGATCATCGCTTGGCCGGCGGCGAAACTCGCTGCAGTGATTTCCGGATGGCCGCCACGCATGACTTCGGCGTGACGGTGGCGATCGCGTTTGTGCCTGCCGGTTGAAGCGCGCGCCCGCCAGCGCGGCGCGCGATACCCGTCCGGAATGGCCGCCAGCGCTTCATCGAAGTCGGCGAGGCCGTCGAGCAGCGCACCGCCGCACTTGCCTAAGGCTACTATCGCGCGCGGCAGGTCCGGGCGCAACACGTTCTTCACCAGATTCTCCGGCGCACAAGCCTCCAACGTCTGGAGGTAAATCGTTCTGAGGTCGACCACCGGGCCATTCTGACAGGCGCGCTGCTATCCTGTGATCGATGCCTCGTGATCTGCCGATCGGCAACGGCAATCTGATGATCAACTTCGATCACGAGTACAACGTGCGCGACGTCTATTACCCGCACGTGGGCCAGGACAACCAGACCAGCGGCGATGTGTCGTTTTTCGGCGTGTGGTGCGACGGGAAGTTCGCCTGGATCGGCAGTCCGGCCTGGCAGAAGAAGCTCGACTACGACGATGACAGCCTGGTGACGCGGATGACCGCGCGTGCGCCGTCGCTCGATCTGGAGATGACGATCAGCGACACGGTGGACTTCGATCGCGATCTGTTCGTTCGCCGCGTCGATCTGCGCAATCTGCAGGAGCGCGAACGTCCCGTGCGCCTCTACACACACTTCGATCCGCATCTCTGCGGCAACGCCATCGGCGACACGATCTTCTTCGATCCGGAGTTCAACGGCCTGGTGGCCTACAAGGGTCAGCGCTACGTTCTGATCAACGGCGCCGTCGGCGACCAGTTCGGCCTGCAGTCGTTTGCCATCGGAGCGAAGGAGCGTGAAGGATTCCAGGGGACATGGCGCGACGCGGAGGATGGCAACCTGCAGCGGAATCCGATCGCTCAAGGGTCGGTGGATGCCACGGGGATGCTCGAATTCAAGCTGGCCGCGTCGGGCTCGCAGACGGTCTGGATCTGGTGGGCGTTCGGCAAATCGTATAAGGACGTCGCCTGGCTGGACGGGCTGGTGCGGGAGCGCGGAGCGGCGTCATTCCTCGATCGCACGCGCGACTACTGGCGGCTGTGGGTGAAGAACGATACCTCCCTCGACATCTCCCGCCTTCCGCAGCCGGTGCAGCGGCTCTATCGGCGATCGCTGTTGATCGTGCGCACGCAGATCGATAACAACGGCGCCGTGATCGCGGCGACCGACTCCGACATTGTGCAGTTCGGAAAAGATACCTACACATACATGTGGCCGCGCGACGGAGCGATCGTCACCGTAGGCCTGGTGCAGGCGGGCTACGCGGAGATCACGCGACGTTTCTTTCTCTTCTGCAGCAAGCTGGTCACCCCGGAAGGCTTCATGCTTCACAAATACAACCCGGACGGCTCGGTCGGGTCGTCATGGCATCCGTGGATGTCTCCCGACGGTCGGCGGCAACTCCCCATCCAGGAGGACGAGACGGCGCTGATCATCTGGGCGCTGTGGGCTCATTTCGAGAAGTTTCACGACGTGGAGTTCATCAAGCCGCTCTACAAGCCGATGGTCAAGACGATGGGCAATTTCCTGGCCCGTTATCGCGAGCCACACACGCGACTGCCTGCGCCCTCGTATGACCTGTGGGAGGAGCGTCGGGGGATTTCGGCGTTCACGGTGGCGGCGGTGTGGGCGGGCCTCAGCGCGGCGGCGCGCTTCACCGACGCGTTCGGCGAGACCAGGGAGGCGGAGAAGTTCCGCCTGGCTGCGGCGGAGATCCACGACGCGGCCGGACGCGTGATGTTCGATCCGAAGCTCGGCCGCTTCCATCGCATGATCACCGTCTCGCGAGAAGGAGAGGTCACCGTCGACTCGACCATCGATGCTTCGCTGTCCGGACTGTGGCTCTTCGGAATGTTCGATGCCGACGATCCGAAGATCGTCTCCACGATGCAGCAGGTCATCGATCGGCTGACGGTGAAGACCCCCGTCGGCGGAATCGCCCGGTATGAGAACGACTATTACTTCCAGGTCTCCAAGGAGCTCGACAAAGTACCGGGCAATCCCTGGATTCTCTGCACGTTGTCGATCGCGCATTGGTACGCGCTGCGGGCGCGCTCGGTCGCCGAACTTCAGAAGGCCACCGACATCCTGATGTGGGCCACCGAACGGGCGCTCCCGAGCGGCGTGCTGCCCGAGCAGGTCGATCCCTACAGCGGGCGCCCTTTGTCAGTCGCGCCGCTGACGTGGAGTCACGCCGCGTTCGTTCTGGCGGTGCATCGCGTGGCCGATCGTCTCAACACCCTGACGCCGGTCGAGCGGCCCGCCGCGCGGGTTGAACAGGAGATCCGCGTTTGACCGGCGAGAGCCGAATGCATCTTCGCTCGCGCGTACTTCTTCTCACTACTGCTTTCGCTGTCACCCTCTTCGCCATCACCTTCGGCCTCAGTTGGCGCGCACACATTGAACAACAGCGCTGGAGCCGTCTGGTCGGCGTGGAAATGCAGTCGATGGCGGCGCTGGAGGAGTTCCTTCGCGCCCACAACGGGTTCCATACGCGCGCCGGCAGGATTGTCGGCGCCACACAGAGCTACGACTCTGTTGTACAGCTTCTCAATTACCCGGCTTTAGCGGGCATCGACACGGCGCGGCTTCGGCAGCGCGTGGATCGTTTTGCCCATCTGCTCCATGACTCGGAAGCCACCAAGGCGCAACGTGACGCCGCCTCGGCGCAGGTCGTTGCTGCGGCGCAGAACCTGATCGGCGAGAGGAAGCTCGAGATCGCCCGCCAGCGACCGCGCCTGGAGCGCGAGACGCGCGCGATGATGTCCGCAGGGCTGGCTATCGCCTGGATCATCGTCCTGTGCAGCTTTGCCGCGGTGCAGCTGACGCTGCATCGCGTGGTGCGGCCGCTCGAGGATCTGGCGCGGTCGGCGGCACGGATCGCCGGCGGGGATCTGAATGCTCGGGCCCCGATCGGAGGCGACTACGAGATCGCTCAATTGGGAACGGCGTTCAACAACATGGCGGACAAGCTTCGCGCCCATGCGCGCACGGACGACCTGACGGGACTTCCGAACTTTCGCGCCTTTCGCGAGCGGATCGAAGAGGAGATCAGCCGAGCGGTCCGATATCCGGAGCGATTCGGCATCCTGGTTCTCGATCTCGATCGCTTCAAGCAATACAACGATCGATTTGGCCACCTGGCGGGAAACGAGGCGCTGCAGCGCGTGGCGCGCGCGATGCGCGTTGCCGTGCGCTCGGTCGATTTGCCGGCGCGCTACGGCGGCGAGGAGTTCGCGGTGATCGTTCCGCAGATCGACGCCGCCGCGCTGGCCATGGTGGCGGAACGAATCCGTTTCGCGGTCGAGGTGATGCCCGCGCCGGCGGATGGAGCGCGCCTCACAGTGAGCATCGGAGCGGCGCTCTATCCGACCGACGGCCGTACCGTCGATGGCCTGTTCCACGCAGCGGACGAGCGGTTGTACCAGGCCAAGGGCGAGGGGCGAAATCGCGTGGTCAGCCCCGCTCCAACTCAGAGATCAAGCGATCGACAGTCCGCGTGAGCGCGACGAGATCCCGCTCGGCGAAGTCGCGGCCGACGTGACTTCGCCACGATTCGTAAGCCGGCCGCAGTTTCTCCACCAGCGCGCGCCCTCGGCGAGTGAGCTGCACGCGCGACGAGCGGAGATCGTTCGGATCATCGCCCCTCTCGGCCAGCCCGAGATGTTCCAGCCGCAGGACCATTCCCGTCATGTTCTGTTTCGACACCAGCAGCTTCCGGGCGAGCCCCGCTTGCGTCAAGGACTCTTCCCCGGCCAGGACGGACAGGATGGCCCACTGCTGGGGGGTGATGCGCGATTTCTCGAAAATCGGACCCAGTCGGCGAATGAAAAGGTTGGCCAGCTGGATGACCCCGGCGACGAGGTCGCGCTCCGACTGGGGCATATTGTCAATGTATTGACGATACGGCGGGGTGTCAAATGGAGCGATACACCGCGGTGCCGGCGAACGTAGCCGCGTCGCCTAATTCCTCTTCGATGCGCAGAAGCTGATTGTATTTGGCCATTCGGTCGCTGCGCGACGCGGATCCGGTCTTGATCTGACCGGCGTTCGTGGCCACTGCCAGGTCGGCAATGGTGGAGTCTTCGGTTTCTCCGGAACGATGCGAGATGACGGAGCGATATCCTGCCCGCTTGGCCATCTCGATCGTTTCCAGGGTCTCGGTGAGCGTGCCGATCTGGTTCAACTTGATCAAAATCGCATTGGCCACACCCTCTTCGATTCCTTTGCCGAAAATCGATGGGTTGGTTACGAAGACATCGTCCCCAACCAGTTGTGTGGTATCACCCATCGCATCGGTCATCGCTTTCCATCCGTCCCAGTCGCTTTCGGCCATGCCGTCTTCGATGGAGATGATCGGATAGTCGCGTTTCAGGCGTTGATAAAAGGCCAGCATCTCTGCGCTGGTGCGAGTTTGCTCTTCGAATTTGTACTTGCTCTCGTAGAATTCAGATGACGCAACATCGAGCGCGAGGAAAATCTGCTGAGCAGCTTTGTATCCAGCCTGGTCGATTGCACTCAGAATCAGGTCCAGCGCGTCGGTGCTGGATCGGAGATCGGGAGCGAAGCCGCCTTCGTCGCCGACAGCGGTGGTGAGTTTCTTATTGTGCAGAATCTTTTTCAGATGATGAAAGGTCTCCACGCCGGCTCGAAGAGCATCGGAGAATGTGTCGAACCCGGCGGGGACGATCATGAACTCCTGGATGTCCAGTCGATTGTCGGCATGCGCGCCGCCGTTGATCACGTTCATCATCGGCACGGGGAGGGTGCGGGCGCCCGCACCGCCGAGGTACAGAAAGAGCGGCAAGCTGGCCGCTTCGGCTGCGGCTCGAGCCACGGCCAGCGAGACGCCGAGGATGGCGTTTGCGCCGAGCTTCGACTTGTTTTCCGTGCCGTCGAGTTGTTTCATGACCAGATCGATCATCGACTGTTCGCGCGCGTCCATCCCTTCCACCTCGGAGGAGATGGCATGATTGACGTTGTTCACGGCCTCGAGGACGCCCTTGCCCAGGAAACGCTTCTTGTCACCGTCGCGCAGCTCGAGTGCTTCGCGCGTTCCCGTGGAGGCTCCGGACGGAACGGCGGCCCGGCCGAGCGCTCCCGATTCGAGAACGCAGTCCACCTCGATCGTCGGATTGCCGCGCGAGTCGAGGATCTCGCGCGCGAAAATTTCGACGATCTTGAACATGGCGCGCGCATTATAAGCGCCTGAATCTACGCATGGCCGAACCGAGACCGAAGCCTTCCATCACCATCCTGTACGACGCCGACGAAGAGCGCGTGCGCGATGCCGCGCTGGCCAAAGGAGAGAAGTTTCCGACGCTCGTCTCGTATCAGATCGAGACGGCGCTGACCAAGCGCGGTTACACCGCGAAGCGCCTGGCCGCCGAGGCCACGCCGATCAAGCGGCTGGTGCGCCAGATCGAGGATGACAACTCCGATCTCATCTTCAATGTCTGCGAGTCGCTGGGCGGAGCGGGCGATGAGGAGCGCCGCGTGGCGTCGATGCTGGAACTGCTCGACAAGCGCTTCACCGGTAACAGCTCGCTGGCCCTGACCCTGGCCACCGACAAATCGCTGGCCAAGAAATTGTTCGAGTTTCACGGGATCAAGTCGCCCGATTTCCTGACCATCGCTCCGGGCAAGGTGGAGGGAACCACTCCCAGCCTCAAAAAGTTTCCGATGATCGTGAAGCCGACAGGCACTGACGCGTCGATGGGCATCACCGCCAAATCCGTGGTGCGAAGCGTCGAGGAACTGATGCAGCGCGTCTTCGCCATTCATCAGGAATTTCATTCTGCCGCCCTGGTCGAGCAGTACATCGAGGGCCGCGAAATCTACGTTTCCCTGCTGGGCAATCCTCCCACCGTCCTTCCGCCGATCGAGTGGGATCTGTCGAAGCTCCCGCCGGAGATGCCGCGCATCGCCGGCACGGAGGCCAAGTGGGAGCGTGACTTCAAAGCCGCGCGCGAGTTCGTGCCGGAAGACATCGTGGCCAACGACGCGCTGATGTCCCGGATTCGCGATGCTGCCCTCGGCGCCTGGAACGCGCTTCTGGTGCGCGACTACGCCCGCGTCGACATGCGCCTCACTCCCGACGGAACGCCATTCGTATTGGAGGTGAATCCCAATCCGTGGCTCGACTCGCGCGCCGAGTTTGCCATGGCCGCCCGCCGCGCCACGCCCGACTTCTCTCATGGCGATCTCATCGAACGCATCGTGCAGATCGCCATGGAACGTCCCATGCGTGAGCGGAGCACGGCTCGATGACCTGGAGCACGGCTCGATGACCTGGCACGAGGATCGAGAGCGGATCCTCCACTCCCGCATCAACGAACTCGGCCTGCGCGTCGAAGGCAGCGAGCTCGAACCGTTGATCAAGCAGCTCTATCGCGAGCTGGACCAATCGGGAGTGGCGTTCAAGCCGCCCATCTACCTGAGCGACGAGTGGGGCTGTCCGGAAGGCGTGCCCATGATCGCCGTTCCGTTCTATCTGACCAATCCCACCCTCCAGCGCATCGAGCAGGAGATCGCCGATCATCTGGAGACGGCCGAAGAATCGATGATGTACCTCCGCCACGAGGCGGGGCACGCGTTCAACTACGCGTACGTGCTGTACGAGAGCGAGGAGTGGCACCGCATCTTCGGTCCCTACTCGCGCCCCTACCTGGAAAGCTATAAGCCGAATCCTTTCTCGCGTGACTACGTCCGCAACGTATCGGGGTGGTATGCGCAGAAGCATCCGGACGAAGACTTTGCCGAGACTTTTGCCGTGTGGCTCACGCCGGGCTCGAAGTGGCAAGAGGAGTACGAGGGCACCGGCGCGCTGCGAAAGCTGGAGTACGTCGATCGCCTCATGCGCGAGATCGGACCGCTGCCGCCGAAAGTCCGGCCGTCGTTGCGCGACGTCCCCATCGAGGAGATGGCGTACACCGTCGCCGACTATTACAAGAGCCGACGGCAGCCGCGCATCGAGATTCCGCGTTGGTTCGATGGAGATTTGAGACAGCTCTTCGAAGAGAACGGCGATCCGGCCGCTCCACTTCTGCGGCTGCATCGAACCGAGATCATCGCGGAGATCACCTATTGGACCGGCGTGCAGACGGCGATCGTTCGCTCGCTGGTCGATCATCTGCTGGAACGGGTCGAGGCGCTCACGTTGTGCGTCAACGTCGGCGAGCCGCGGCGCTATCTGATCTCCTTCACCGTCATGGTGACCACTCTGGCCCTCAATTACCTCCATCACTCCTCGTTTATCCCCGAGCGGCGATGAGGGATTCGTATCGCACGCCAGGCGCGCCTGCGGAATTCCGACAGAAGATCGAGCGCTCCGACTTTCTGGGGCTGGCCATTCCGGTGTCCGGCGAACGCGATTTCTTCATGCAGCTCAATGCAGCCACGAAACGCTATTTCGATGCGACGCATCACTGTTGGGCTTTCCGTCTGTTCGAGGGCGAGCGCTCGCGCAGCGCCGATGCCGGTGAGCCGTCCGGCACCGCCGGTCGCCCAATCCTCTCGGCGATCGAAGGCGCCGATCTGTTCGACGTGGCGGTGATCGTGGTGCGCTGGTTTGGCGGCGTGAAGCTCGGCACGGGCGGTCTGGGGCGGGCATATCGCGACACTGCGGTCAACACGCTGCGGCAGTCAACAATGGTCGAGCGATACATCTACGATCGGGTCAACGTCGTCGTGCCGTTTGATCGGATCGCCGACGCCTACCGGCTGATCGATCCGCCCGCGGTCGTCCTAGCGGGGGAGACATACGGCGAGGTGAACGAGTTCGCGTTCGATGTGCGACGCTCGCGTCGCGACGAGTTCGCCAGCTCTCTGGCCGCCCGCCGCCTCACTCTTCGGTGACGGTCGTGCGGGCGATCCGATCGCCGGTGCGCGGCCGGCCGGCGAGGATGAACCCCAGCTCGATCAGGTTCCAGAGCGGCACGATCAGCGGGAAGTTGCGCACGAACGATCGGGCGTAGCTGCACTCCTCTCCGCGCGGAGTCATGAGGCGCAGGCCTAGAAGCTGTTTGCCGATCGAGCGGCCCCGGTAGCCGTCGCGGATCAGAATGCCAATGATGAGGATGCCGACGGTCACGGCCCAGACGATCGAAATCCCCTTGACCGACCCCCCCACCAGGGCCAGTGTGTAGCTGATGAGCGACGCAGGCAGCACCAGGATAACGGAGAGCGACAGAGTGTCGACCAGGAAGGCAGCCACACGCAGAAGCGTGGTCTGGGACGTGTTCGACATTCGCCCGAAACCCTTTCCTCTCATGCTCGTAAAAGGCTGCTGCAAGGTCTCGTCATGAACAGCCGGACGACTGTCATCTATTCGCTCACCGTCGCCATGCTGGCGGCCGGCTGCTTCGTGCGGGGCGAGCGGAAAGAGGTTCGCATCGTGCGCGGCTGGCCGGCGGCGGCGATTCATCGCCTCGAGGTGCGCGAGGTCGACGGCACGATCTCCGTGGAGGCCAATCCTTCGAACGAAATCAGACTGGTGGCAAACGTTCGAGCGCGCGGAAAGGCGCCGAACCCGCGGTCCGAGAATCAGGGTTATTTCAAAACCGACGTTGAGGGCGACACGCTCGTCATCGGCCGCGATAGAGAGCATGCCTCATTTCACTTCCCCATCTTCCGGGTCAACGATGTTCGGATCGATTACGAGCTCCAGGTGCCGGAATCGATCGCCGTGGACCTGCGCACTGTGAACGGACGCATCGCGACGCGCGGCGTGGCAGGCGAGACCAGCGCGACGACGGTCAACGGCGAAGTGGAGATCGAGACTCCCGGGTCGAGCGAAGTGGAAGCGCATGCCATCAATGGCCGAGTCTCTGCGAAGTTCGTTCGCGATTTTCATGGCGCGGTGCTGCGGACCGTGAATGGCCGCGTGGTCGCGGTGCTTCCCCAGAATGCCTCGTTCTCCGGAGATTTCGCCCAGGTGAACGGCGATGTGGAGGCTGCGTTTCCGCTCAGCATCCACTCCCATCCGGGCAGCCGACGAGTGTCAGGCGAAGTGAATGGCGGGCGCTACTCGCTGCGGATCACTACGGTGAACGGCGATATCAAGATCGATACGGTCGCCGCGCCGCCGGCGCCTGTCGTGCCGGAGACACCGGCCGCGCCCACCGCAGCGCCGGCACAACCTGCGCCTCGCACGTAGCCCACTTGTATACTCGCCGCAATGGCGAGACGGCTCGCGGCCATCGCGCTCCTGCTCCTCGTCGCCATCGCCGCAGTCGGTCCGATCCGCAGCTACGACTTCTTCTGGCACCTGGCTACCGGCCGCTGGATCGTTGAGCACCACGCCCTTCCGGTGTACGACCCGTTTGCTGTCGCCTCGGCACACGTTCCGTGGATCAACGGCGAATGGTTGTTCGAAGTCGGCCTCTACGACGGATATTCACTGGCCGGTTTCCCCGGGATCTCGTTTCTCAACGCGCTTTTTGTTGCCGTGATTTTTGCCGGCGCGCTGTGGTTCGCATCGTCGACGACTGATGTCGCGGTTGCAACCGTGGCCGCCGCCGCGGGCTTTGCCGGAGCCTCCGACCGCCTCGGTGTCCGGCCGGCCGCGGCAGCGGCGCTGCTCGTCGTTCTCGCGCTGGCCATCCTGACTTCATCGATCACCGTGACGCGGATGGGCATCGCCTACGCGGCGCTCACCATCATCTGGATCAATACGCATCCCTCCGCGGTTCTGGCGCCGGTTTTGGCGGCGGCGATGCTGTTGATCGATCTGAGGCGTTGGCCGGTCGCCGTGGCCAGCGCGATCGCCCTGCTGGTGAATCCGTTCGGCTGGCGGGCGATCGCCGCACCGCTTCGATTGACTCGGCTTGTCGGCAGCGGCGAATTCGTCAACGCCGAGTGGCTGCCGAGCTATCCCTCACTGTTTCCGCTGCTGTACGCGACCATCGCGGTCGGAGTCGCCATGTTCATCTTCGTTCACGAAAAGAGGAACAACGCAGCGCGCTTCGCCGTGTTTGTCGTGCTTGCAATTCTCGCCGTGCAACACGTCCGGAATCAGGGCCTCTACTTCGCCGCGCTGCCGCTCATCCTTCCGCCGCTGATGGGGCTGTCGAGGAATCAGAGGATTGCTCTCGGTGCACTTTCGGCAATTGCGCTGGGATGGGCTCTGATCCGCGCCGACAGGCGTGTGGGCATCGACGACCTCCGCTTTCCCGTTCGCGCGGTGGCCCGGCTCCAGGCCTCTGCGCTGCCTGGCAACATCTATAACGTCGATCAATTCGGCGGCTATCTGGAGTGGATGTTCTATGGACAGCGGCGCGTGCTGACCGACGGCCGCAACGAATTGTTTCGCGATTTTATCGCCGAGGACTCTCGGGCTCGCCATGACAGCCGCGTGTGGCACGCTCTCCTGGCCCGGTATCACGCCGATCTCGCTGTCGACGAATACCAGCGTCAGAAGATTGAGGTGATCGATGCGGCGAGCGGAGAGCGAAGATTTCTTCCCGCTTCGCTGGTGCGCTATCGACGGCGCGACTGGGCACTCATTGCCTTCGATGATGCGGCGATGGTGTTTGCGCGCCGCGCTGCATACCCGCCCGGCGTGGTGGAGCGGCTGGAGTATCGCTATCTCGTTCCGGATGATCCCTCGATCCGGTACGCAAGCGACACCATCCGCCTGGCGGCCCGCGCGGAAGTGGAGCGTGCGAAACGAGAGATCGGCGATCTCAACGTGGTGCGTGCATTGGAGAAGGGGGCGCGAGACTAGTTGATCGTCTCGCAGTCGGTCGGATTGAGCGGCTCTTCATCGGGCCACCGCTGCGCCAGAACGCGCTCGAAGTGCGGGCGAATGACCCCCTCGTAACGTTCCTCGAATCCGGGATAGAGCTGGAGGATCGCCTTGCGTGCGCAGAGCACGAGACAACGCGCTTCGCGATGGGAGACCGTGGCATCGGTGCTGATGAGGTTGTGAGTCAACTCGACGATCATGCGAATCCGCCGCAGCCTGCGGCGCTCGACGAACGCGGAGCGCACCTCGGTGGCGGCTGCTTGCGATTCGGGTTTCGACATGTGGTCAGGCGGGGAAACGCTCCCTCCCAGGGACGCATTCCGCCTTTCGGTTAAACATGGCGTGCTTTGGAAATCTAGGCGTGTTCGCGGTCGCCTTCGGCCCAGATCTCGTCCGCGAGCTGAGGGTCGACGCGTGAATCGTAGTAGCGAATGGCGGCCTTGCCCGCGGCTCGAACGGACATGTAGTTCAATGCGCCGCCCGACAGAGCGCCGACGAACGGAATGATCTTCGACAAGCGCGCTCGCGCGAATCGCGCTCCGATCTTTTCCGCCACCGCCCCTCCTTCCACCGTCGCCGACTCCAGCACGGTGGCGATCCCTTGCTTGCCCAGACCTACGCCAGAGGCGTACGCCAGGCAGGCCAGCGCTTCAGTGAATCGCTGGCGATGAGATGGCTCATGGCCGTAGATCGTGGCGATTCCGATGATGAGCCGGAATTGCTGAAACATCAGAAAAGCGAGATCGGCGCCCAGCGTCCCGATGGCCAGAAGGCCGCTGGGGAGTCCGGTCACCGCCCCTGCTGCGGCACAGCGAATCGCCGTGCGGCGGACGAGCAGGCGGGCATGATCGATCGGTTCGAAGTCAGGCGCGCGGCTCTGCAGCGCGGAAATCTCGCGGCGGATCTTCTCCGTATCGATTTCCTCGAACAATGTGCGGAACACCTCTTCCAGGACGGAGTCCGCGCGCTTCTTGAACTGACGAATCCTGCTCATCTCCATCATTCGTTCGGCTTGTTGTCGCTCTTCGTTTCCGTCTTGCTGTCGCTCTTCGTTTCCGTCTTGCTCTCTTTGCTCTTCTCGCCCTTCGATTCGGCGGAACCTGCCGGCTTGCTCGCGTAGTCGGTCTTGTAGAAACCGGACCCTTTGAACTGAATCGCGGGAGAGGAAATCAGCTTTCGCATTTGTCCCCCGCACTTCGGGCAGTGCGTATAGGGCGGATCGGAGACCCTTTGAATGATCTCGACACGCTTCGCGCACTGCTTGCACTCGTATTCGTACAGTGGCATTACGGACCTCGCTGAATCGAACAGGGCTCAGGGAACGGCGATTCCGCTATCGGCTGCGGGCCTGCGACAGAGGGACGATCTTGGTGTGGGAGTTCTCTTCCGCCGCGAACAGCTGGCCGTCGCGGAAGTAAACACCGGCCACCCCGCCCTCAGTCGTGCGGTAGTACCAGGAATCGATCACTGACTCGCGCCTGTCGGTGTGCACGGTCCAGCCGGGGATCGGCGCTCCCAGAACGTGGGCCACCTCTCGTTGCGACATCCCTTTCTCCAGGGCGAGGAGCTTGGGGCGCGAAATGGCGAGGTGATCGAACGCGTCGGCAACGCCGCGCAGGGCGGCGGCGTTCGTCGGATCGGAATTGAGCACCGCGCGGTAAAAACGGATGGAGTCCTGATACCGGCCGAGCGATGCCAGCTCTCGCGCGAATTCCAGCTCGATCCGCTGGTAGACCTCGCGGGCCCGGCCGTGTGCCGGATACTTCTTCGTGAACGCGGCGACGGAGTCTGCGTACATCTGCCGCTCGCGCGCAGTGGCCTTGGGTGCCACGGCGGCCTTCTTCCGATTGAGGACGCGCAGCCACTCCGGCGCGTTGTCGGGGGAGTCGCTCCCGCTGCAGGCCACCAACGCAAAGAGACCCAAGACGAGCAAGCGTCGCATCTGCTGCACAAAGTAGCACAACGTGACTGCGATATAATCGCGGCGACCTTGCTGTCAGCACTCAACTTACAGGAGCCGGAGGGTTTGTGGCCCTGAGGGGCGACGAAGTCGCGAGCTCGATCGACGCTCATGTGCGTGAAGCGCTGGAGAAATTAGTCGGCGAGATCCGCTCCTCCGTGGAAGACGTTCGCGAAGCGGTGGACCAGCAACTGCGAGCCGCGTTGCAGAGCGTTCAGGCAGACGTCAACTCCGTCACCTTCCTGCCGCATATTCAGAAGGCGATCACCGATCTCGAACGCGCCCTCACCGGCGCAGCGCCTGCCCGATCGTCGGCGGATGCCGGTCGCGTCAAGCGAGCGGTGCAGGCGGTGGAGCAGGGAACGTCGCAGGTGGACATTCTGAACGCGCTGCTCGAACAGGCCGTCGAGTTCGGCTCTCGCGCCGCATTGTTGATTCTGCGAGGGGAGACGTTCAGCGGCTGGAAGGGCATCGGCTTTTCCGCGCACGGCGGCAACGACGAAAATGTGAAACGTTTCAACGCCGCTCCCGGACTGATTCCCGAGCTGGACCGCGTCCTGCGCAACGAGCAGGTGGTGATGTGGGACGGCGCGAACCTCGCCGGCCGTTTCGGTGTCAGCGGTTCGGCCAGAGCGATCCTCGTTCCGATGGTGATCAAAGACAAGGTTGCGGCGGCTGTCTACGTCGATGCCGTGGCCGCCGAAGTCGGGAAGCTCGATCCGGCGTCGCTGGAGATGCTGGTGTTTGTGACCGGCCTGCTGATCGACACTCTGGCCATTCGAAAGAAAATCCCGTCGCCGAGCCTCAACGAGCCTGCCGGCGCTGCATTCGCGCCGGCTCCGGCAGCAGCGCCACCGGCGCGACCCTCAGCTCCCGCCAGGCCGGCGGCCGCCGCGGCTCCGCAATCGACCATGGCCATTCCTTCCGCGCAATTGCGTGATGCAATGGTGGCGCATCCGACATTCAGCGGAACTGTCGCCGTCCCCACGCCCGCCGCCCCGCCCCCTCCGCCCCCCAAGTCTTCGGCTTTCGCCACGAGTGCGGTTCCTCCGGTCGCGGCGCAAAGGACGGGGGCGCCCCTTGCTCCTCCAGCGGAAGAGCGCGCGTCGACTCAGTTCATCCCTCCCTCTGGTATCTCGACTCGTGCCGCCGGGCCGCCGCCAACTGATGAGGCGAAGAAGCACGACGAAGCGCGCCGATTCGCGAGGCTGCTGGTCTCTGAGATCAAGCTCTATAACGAAGCGAAGGTCGAGCAGGGCCGGAAGAACAAGGACCTCTATGAGCGGCTGAAAGAGGATATCGATCGCAGCCGCCAGATGTACGACGAGCGGATTTCGCAGGACGTCCGCAAGGCGTCGAACTACTTCTACGACGAACTGGTGCGGATTCTGGCTGACGGCGACACTGCCGCGCTCGGCCTGTAGCTGAGCGCCGACGCAGAGGCGTACGTTTCGCAGCGGGCAGGAGACTCATGCAGTGGCGACGGGCGTGGTGGATCCTTGTTGCCGTCGCGGTGGCGGCGATGCCGACGGCCGTGGTGGTGACGATCGTGCTCCTCGTTCCGCAACGGCCGCGGGAGATCGTCGCTCCGAAGCCGGAAGCGCCGCCGGATCTGGAGAAGCTGCGCAGCGCGTTCACCTCGGGCGTTGATGCGCTGCGCCGTGGCGACGGCGCCGCGGCGGTCAAGCATCTCGGATCGTTCACATTCGGCAGCCGCGCAGTCGAGGAATACCGCCTCTGGTATCTGGCAAACGCACACCAGCTCGACGCGGATCGGAACGCGGCGCGTCGCACGCTGGCGGGCCTATGGGAGCGCACTCCACGCCTGGTCTACTGGCAGGACGTCGGCCTCAACCTGGGGAACTTCTATACATCGCTCGGCGATTGGCGGCACGCGGCCGACGTCGACACGGCAATCGCCGCGCGAAGCGACCTGTCTCAGGTCTCCGGTACCGCGCGGTGGCAGGGCATTGGATCGCGATTCGCTTTCGGCGACATCGGAACGGTTCTCTATCTCGCCCGGCACATGACGATCAAAAATCCGCGCTCGCCGCAGACCAATGACGCCCTGGCCATCGTCCGGTCGCTGACCGGAGTTCCGCCCAGCGGCGCGATTCGCCTGACTCCCGCGGAACGCCTCGAGCGCGGCGTCAGTCTGATGCGCGACGGCGATCCGCAGCATGCTTACGAGGAGCTAACGGCGCTCGACGCGTCGGGAGTTCCGGCTGACTTGCGCGCGCCGGTCCAGCTCAATCGCGGCCTGGCCCTCAATCAGCTCGGGCGTTACGAAGAGTCCAACGGGCTATTGGAGCCGCTGGCGGCGCGATCGTACCGGGTGGCCATCCCGGCCATCTATACCGCATCGAAGAATTACGGGGTCCTGTCCGCGTCGATCAATCCCATCGTCAACAAAACGATCATCGTCAAAGAGCAAGTGGGCACGGTTCACGTCAACGTCAAGGGGAAGAAGAAGCCTGTCGTTCGGCCGAAGTTCAAAAACGTGAAGAAGACGATTCAGGTCGTCGATCTAGCAAAGAAGGCGAAAAAGGAAGAGGACGAACGGCTCTCCATCGAGCGGCTGAAGGATCTGCTTTCATTGCCGCTCGCGGATGAAGTGCGGATCGAGGTCCTGAATGCATTGATCGGCATCGCCGAGGCGAGAAATCAGGACGGATACGAACAGGAACTCGTCGCGGAGCTGGCGAAGGTCGATCCCAGTCAGGAGGGGGGGCTGCAGCACTTGTGGGGCAACGCCTGGGCTGCCTATACACGCGGCGATTTCAACGGAGCGCGCGATCGGTTTGTCTTTCTCCGCGATACCTATCGCAATCCGAACGTCAAGCGGCAGGCGCAGTACTGGTACGCGCGCACCATCGAGCATCTCGGTCAGAAGGAAGAGGCCGATGCCGTCTATCGCAACCTGGCCGCCGCTCCCTACGCCGATCTCTACGCGCTGAACTCCGCTGCCCGCGGAGCGCCGCGACAGGAAGTGCTGACCAACCCGCTGGCCATGAAGCGGCCCGACTGGCGCGACATCGCCGAACAGAAAATGCCCAAGGAGCTGCGGCTAGCGTACGAGCTGACGGCCCTGACCGATTTTCGAGACGCGCGTCTGGAGATTCAGAAGAACCTCCGCCGCAGCAATCAACCCTTCGCCGATGCGTTGCTCGCGGAGCTCTACAACAGCTCTGGCGACACTCTTCTGATGACGCGCTCGCTGCGCCGCGCGTACCCTCAACTGGCCACGGTGGAGCAGGACACTGTTCCGGCGTACTTTCTGAAGATGTACTACCCGATCCGCTATTTCGACGCCATCATGAAGTACTCGAAACAGAACGGTCTCGACCCCTATCTGATGATGGGACTCATCCACCAGGAGAGTTTCTACAATCCGCTGGTGCGATCGCCGGTCGGCGCGACAGGGTTGATGCAGCTCATGCCGCCGACGGCCAAGGAAATCGCCCGCCGCATTCACAGTTCGTCCAACGTCGAGGACCCCGAAGTGAACATCCGCCTCGGCACGAACTACTTCCGGCAGCTCGTGAACCTGTTCGGAGGCGCGGTGCCCCTGGCCATCGCCTCCTACAACGCCGGACAGGGGAACGTGCTCCGTTGGCGGCGCGCCGCGCCACACAGGCCGATGGACGAGTTCCTGGAGTCGATCCCGTTTCCGGAGACGCGCAATTACGTCAAGCGGGTGACCATGCTCAGCGCTTCGTACCGGCGGATTACGCGATAGTCACGACTTCCACTTGATCGTGCAGCCAAACGCACGCGTGGCAGCAGTGGTCACGTCGCGTTTTGCCAGCAGCGCATCGAGCGCATCGGTCAGGCCGGTGCGTGTCCGCTCCTCCGGTCGCGCGCTGTCATCCACGTAGCCGCGATAGCGAAGCACGCCGGTTCCGTCGATCACGTAGACGTGCGGGGTCACGCGCGCGCCATACGCGCGAGCGATGGAGCTGTCTCCATCCTTGAGGTACGGGTACGGATAGTCTTTACTCACGGCGCGCGCCTTCATGTTGTCGAGGGACTCCTCGGCGTAACGCGCTTCGTCGTTGGGGTCGATCGCGTAAAACACCACGCCTTTCGACCGGTACCGACGGGCAATATCGATCAACCGCGGCTCGAACGCCTTCGCGTACGGACATTGATTGCAGGTGAAAAAGACGACGGAGAGTCTGCCATCGGCCGGCTTGAACGCAACCGTCTTTCCGTCGACGGCGTTGATCAGCGAGAACGCCGGTGCCTTCATGCCGACAGCCAGTTCATCGGCCAGCGCGGCAGCAGCCAGAAACATCATTGCAAACGCGAACAGTTTTCTCATCGAGACCTCCCTAACAGTTTTCGGATAGTACTGATTGTTTTCCGGCGATCGAGTCTTCCCTGCTGGCGCCACAACTCCCGGCCGCCGCGATCGAAGGCGATGGTAATGGGAATCGCTCCGTCGAAGCGCAGAAACTCACCGAGGGCGTCGCTGTTGCCTACGTAGTAGACGTTCGGAAATGCAATTCGTTGCCGGTCCAGAAACGCCGCCACCTTTTTTTTGCTGATCTGCCGATCGCCCGGAAGCATGTCATCGAGCGACACGCCGATCACGGACACCTCCGGACCGAAGGTCGAGCGGATCGCCCGGAGGTCGGCCATCTCCTCGACGCACGGCACACACCATGTCGCCCAAACGTTCACCACGCGGATCGATGCCTGCGGCGAGAAAGCAGCGGCGATCTTGGCCGGCTCGCGCACCTCCACGACCTGGGCCGCGCCGGCAACGGTCGCGCTAAGGAAGAAAGCCACGAATGGTGCGTACAGTTGCATTCTGTCGGTCCACTTTCACTTCGATCGTGCGATAGCGGTTGTCGTTCCTGCTGCTCTCGCTGCTGTAGGCGATCAGGTACTGGGAGCGGAGATCCTTCTCCAACTGCGCGTACGTTTCGCCCAGAGTCTTCACATTCTTGATGAGGTAAACCACGCCGCCGGTTTCGGCGGCCAGGGACTTCATCTTTGCAGTTCCGGAAAAATCAGTAAAACCCAATCCGATGCCGATGAAGTAGAGCGGTACGCGCGACGCGCGAGAGTACATCAGCATCTCGTCATATGGGATACGCGATGTGGTGTCCTCGCCGTCGGTGAGGATGGTCAGCGCCTTCCGGCCCTGCAGATTGCGGAAGCGATAGAGAGCGGTGACGATCGCGTCGTACAGCGAGGTTCCTCCGTTCGCTTCCGGAATCGAATCCACTTGCGCCTGAAGCGCCGGGACATCGGAAACAAACGGGACGTCTCTGGTCGACTCGAACGCGAACGGCGCAACGAAGGCGCGATCGGTCGGCTTCAGG
>QHVS01000192.1 GCA_003223635.1 Acidobacteriota bacterium
TCGAATTGATCGCTCATCCGCTGCAGCGCCCCATTCATGGTTCCCTGCTCATCCTGCGCGTTCGCCGAGCTCGATCCGCCACTGATCATCTGAGCGGCTGAAAGTTCGGCAGCGCTCTCCGCCAGCGCCGCAGATGTGACTCGGGCCCGGAATCGCTGGGCTTCGCGGAGCGCGCGCGAAGAGTCGATGAGCATCAGCTCCATCAGGCCGAAGTAAAGGATGGCCAGCGCAATCGCTGAGATGAGGACGTAGCCTCGCTGCTCAGTCGTGCGCGCGCGGGAGAAAAATCTGATCGATCGCAAGTTGGTTCTGTGCGTCCTTTGCCGTGATGCGCACGGCGTCCTGTCCGGTGCTGAGCGAGAATGCACCGACTTCGAAATCGGGCACTCCGCGCGCGACCCAATCCGACGAAAGCTGAGTCGCGTTGAACGCCTTCCGGTGTACTTCCCCGGCCGTTCGGAAGTCATAAACCACGGTTTCCCCGAACCCGGTTTGCTTCAGGGTGTAGAGCAACAGCGTCTTGTTCGACTGCGAGTAACCCTGGAAGCTCATCGGGTAATACTTCGTGTCGACGATATCCTTTCTCAGCCGAGCCATCACCGCGACGACTTCCGGATGGGCCATGTAGTTGATCGGATAGCGCTGCTCGTTCTGCCGCATCTCCGCCGTGAGAATGACGATGATGATCAGGAAGAGGCCGAAGACGGCCATGGTCACGACCACTTCCATCAGCGTGAACCCGCGCTCGCGCTTCACCAGAGCCCCTTCCCGCCTGTATCCGCTCGGAGGATCGAGAGATGGGCCTCCCGCTGGCCCTTGTTCCAGCGGACGGTGAAGGTCACGTTCTTGATGTCCGCTCGCGGCGTGTCAACTTTCACTGCAGCATTGAATGGCTTGAGTGGCTGGAGGATCGACGTATCGGACTGGAATGTCGGCGGCTGCCCGTCGAGCTGCGCAAAATCGATGCGTCGCCAGATCTCCACCTCGTTCGAAAGCGCCTGGTAGGCCAGAATCGTCTCGTTGGCCTGGCGCAGGCGCCTGTGCCGCTCCGTGAACATCACAATCGTCGTAGTGATGACGATGGTGAGAATCAGCAGCCCGACGAGCACCTCGACGAGCGAAAAGCCGCGCTCCTTTGACATGGGTGCTCACGATTTTACGCGCGCTGCCGATGTTAGACTCCTCGCCCGCCATGAAGCTCCGGTTCGCCCCCTCCCCTACAGGCTATCTACACGTCGGCGGCGCTCGCACGGCGATCTTTAACCTGCTGCACGCCCGACGTCACGGCGGCACGATGCTGTTGCGAATCGAGGACACAGACGTCGAGCGCTCGCGCCAGCACCACGCCGAGCAGATTGTCAGTTCGTTGGGCTGGCTGGGGGTTGAATGGGATGAAGGCCCGATTTACCAGAGCGATCGGTTGCCGCGCTACCGCCAACGCGCCGAGGAGTTGGTCGCCGCGGGCCGCGCCTATCGATGCTATTGCACGGTCGAGGAGCTCGACGCGGAGCGTCTGGCCGCCGAACGAGCGGGCGTTGCGTATCGCTACTCCGGCCGCTGCCGCTCGGTCACCGCAGGAGCCGGCCCGTACGTGATCCGATTCAAGGTCGAGGCCGGACCGATCGGCTTTCACGATCTGATCCGCGGCGACGTCCGCTTCGAAGGAGAGCTGATCGACGACTTCGTCCTCCTTCGTTCCGATGGCTATCCCACGTACCACCTCTCGGTCGTCGTCGACGACATCGACATGGAGATCACGCATGTAGCGCGCGGCGACGATCATCTTTCAAACACGCCGAAGCACATCCTGCTCTTTCGAGCATTCAGCGCCGAGCCGCCGGCGTTCGCGCATTTGCCGCTCATTCTGGGAAGCGATCGCAAGCGCCTCAGCAAGCGCACCGGCGCGACCTCCGTCGAGGAGTATCGCGACATCGGAATCCTGCCCGAGGCGCTGTTCAATTTCCTCACGCTTCTCGGCTGGTCACCAGGCGGCGACCGTGAGCTCTTCAGCAAAGAAGAAGCGGCCGCGTTATTCGATCTGTCTGACGTCAACAAGGCGCCAGCCGTCTTCGACGTGGAGAAGCTTCTCTGGATGAACGGTCAATACCTGATGCGGACGCCCACGGAGAAGGTGTACGAATATCTCGCACCTTTCCTGCCGGACGCACCACCACTTCACGAAATGCGCGCAATCCTGGAGTTACACAAGCCACGCGCGCGGACTTTGCGCGAGCTGGCCGATCAGGTTCGCTTGTATCTGGTGGCGGACTCCAACGTTCCCTACGAAGCGGAGGCGGTCAGAAAGCATTTGAAGGACGATGATGACGTTCGCGAACGGCTGCGCGAATTGCGAAATGCGCTGGCCTCCGTCGAACCATTCGACGTGCCATCGACGGAGCAGGCGCTGCGTAGCCTGGCAGAACGAATTGGAGTGAGCGCCGCCAAGATGATCCATCCGCTTCGTCTGGCTCTGACCGGCAGAAGCTCCTCTCCTCCCATTTTTGACGTCGCCGTCCTCCTCGGCAGGCAGCGAACTCTTCGGCGCCTCGATTACCTCATCGATCACATTCCGGAGCTGACGCACGCGCGATGAACTCCTGCGGAATCTTCCTACGAAAAGCTGCGGATGAAATCGATCCAATGAACGAGCGACCAAAATCTGCGGAAAACCAACGACTTCTCCGACGTTTTTCCTCAGCAAAACCCGCAAATCTGCGCAGGGTAGAACTGCTATACTTTCGAAACCTTTGCAGGTCATTCTTGATTTTTCCGCTCGGATCTACTGCCACCACCACTATCAAGAGAGAGTCATTTTAAGGAAGAGACCATGGAGCTGACCGTTGCCAGAGCGGACCTTCAAAAGGAACTGCAGCTGTGCCAGGGCGTCGTGGAGAAACGCTCGACGATCCCCATCCTTTCGAACGTCCTCCTCAAGGCGGCGAATGGTCGCCTTCAGATTGCGGCAACTGATCTCGACGTGACGATCCTCAGTTCCTGCGCGGCGAAGATCACCACGCCGGGTGGAGTGACCATCGAGGCGAAGCGGCTCTTCGATATCGTCCGTTCCCTGCCTGACGACGACGTTCACGTAGCAATGCAGGAGAACAACTCGATGCTCATCGAGTCGGGGACGGCGAAGTTCCATCTTCTCAGCTTGCCGGCTGAGGATTACCCCACGCTTCCCACAGTTACCGCATCGGAGTCGTACAACGTTGCTCTGGAGGAGCTGAAGACGATGGTGGCGAAGGTGAAATTCGCTATCACGCACGAGGAAACTCGCTTTCAGTTGAATGGCGCGCTGCTCAAGATGCAGGCCTCTAAGATGGAAATGGTGGCCACGGATGGCCATCGGATGGCGCTGATCAACTTTCCGCAGGGCAACGGCAAGAAGAAGGGTCACGAACTGACGATTCTGATCCCGCGCAAGGCGCTGGAAGAGATTCTGCGGCTCGAGCCAGGTGAAGACGGGACCGTGCGCTTTGGTGTCTCGGAGAATCATCTCTTCTTCGAGGCGGGCGAGCGTCGGTTGCTGGCGCGAATGATCGACGTCAACTTCCCGAACTACATGGAAGTCATCGCCCGCGACAACGACCGTCACGTAATGGTCGATCGGGAGCGTCTACTCTCCACCATCCGGCGTATTTCGCTCGTGGCGAACGAGAGAACGCGCGCCGTGCGTTTCGACTTTGCGCCCGGCAAGCTGACGGTGTCGTCGACGAATCCCGAGTTGGGCGATGCGCGCGAGACCGTCCCCATCGACTACGCCGGTAATCCCTTCTTCGTTGGCCTCAATGCCGCGTACGTCACCGATTTC
This sequence comes from Acidobacteriota bacterium, assembly GCA_003223635.1. GTDB lineage: Bacteria > Acidobacteriota > Thermoanaerobaculia > Gp7-AA8 > Gp7-AA8 > QHVS01. Next base: position 3,815 of record QHVS01000192.1, read on the forward strand.
TTGAGCGCGGTCGATACGCCCAGCGTGGCGCTCGATCTGAAGGACGAGAACAGCCAATGCATCGGGCGGCCGTCGGCGAATGAAGATTTGCCGTATGAGTACCTCTATGTAGTCATGCCGATGCGGCTCGCGTGAGCTCTTGATTCTCGCCAGCGTCACCGCGAATAACTTTCGCAACCTCGAGCCGGATCCGATCACCTTTCACGCCCAGACCAACCTCGTCGTTGGGCGCAACGGCCAGGGCAAGACGAACCTCCTCGAAGCAATCTATTTCCTGGCTACAACCAAGTCGTTTCGTACGCCGCGTCTGGCGAATGTCGTCCGCTTCGAGCAGCCCAGCGTCTTCGTCTCGGGAGCTCTGCAGCGGCAGAGAATTGAGAAGGCGTTGTCGATCGGCGTGGAAGCCGCGGAATCCCGGCGGCGGGTCCTGATGGTCAACGAGGAGAGCGTCTCGCTGCATGATTACCTGGCGGCAATGAGCGTCTTCGCGTACTCGGCCGCCCGTCTGGAGATCCTTCGCGGCGCACCCGAAGAGCGACGTCGCTTTCTGGACCGCGGCGTGGCCAGCATCAATCCCGCGTATCTGCAGGACCTGATCCGGTACGCGCGCGTGCTGCGCCAACGGAACGCGCTTCTGCAGAGCGGCTCACATGGCTCGCTCGAGGCGTGGGACGCGGAGTTCGCGATCAGCGCCGCGGCGGTTCAGCGGGCGCGCGCGGCATACGCCGACGAGCTGAGCGCCGCGTTTGCCGAAATTGTCGCCCGGCATGGCTATCACATCCGTGACCTGCGGATGACGTACAGGCCGAGCGGCGTCGACGATCCGGCTCGAGTTCGTCGCCTGGAAATCCGCGCGCGCACCTCGCTGGCCGGTCCACAGCGCGACAACATCGAGTTTGCTATCGACGGCCGCAACGCCGCAGAAGTTCTATCCGGCGGAGAGCAGAAGATGATCGTCCTCCTCCTGAAATTCGCAAAACTCGAGCTTTTCCGCCGGCGGCACGGGGAGTCCGCGCTCTTCCTGCTGGACGACCTCGACGCGGAGCTGGACCTCGAAATTCTGCAAAATTTACTGACTCGCCTGCCCTCCGAAACGCAGCTCTTCGCCACGTCCGCGAAGGAGCCCGTCGTCGGTGCGTTGCAGTCTGGTCCGCATCGTCGGTTAGTGATTGAAAAGGGAAGAGTTATCGATAGTCGCGATTTCTCCTGAACACGGCAAAAAATCGCAATTTTGCGGTACAATTTAGCGTTCCAAATCGCGGTGAAAACCTCGCACAATACCCACCGAGCTCACCCCGCCCAAAACAGCTGTTAGAGAGACCACCTGATGGCAGAGAACTACACCGCAGAAGACATCAAAGTACTCAAGGGACTCGATGCCGTTCGCAAGCGTCCGGGCATGTATATCGGCGACACCGATGACATCACCGGGCTGCATCACATGGTGTACGAAGTCGTCGACAACGCCATTGATGAAGCGCTCGCCGGCTACGCAGACCGCGTGGTTGTGACGATCCAGGCCGACAACTCCGTGACCGTTGA
>QHVS01000193.1 GCA_003223635.1 Acidobacteriota bacterium
AATCCAGCCCTCTGTACAACCACGACCTCGCTCCCGTTCCCGTCGCCCGAAGGAACTGGACCACCTACAACTACGCCGCGCTGTGGATCTCCATGGCCCACTGCATCCCCACCTACATGCTTTCGTCGGGCCTGATCAGCGCGGGGATGAATTGGTGGCAGGCCCTGATCACCATCCTCATCGGCAACACCATCGTTCTCGTCCCCATCCTCCTCAATTCACATCCCGGCACGAAGTACGGCATCCCCTTCCCCGTGTTTGCCCGCGCCGCGTATGGCACGCTCGGGTCGAATCTGCCGGCGCTCATGCGGGCCATCGTCGCCTGCGGCTGGTTCGGCATCCAGGCCTGGATCGGGGGACAGGCGCTGCACACATTCTTCGCCGCGATCATCCCGTCGTGGCACACGCTGCTGGGCGACAAAGTGGGCGGGCACACGCCGACGGAATGGATCTCGTTTCTCCTCTTCTGGAGCATCAATATTGTGATCATCTATCGCGGCATGGACCTTCTGCGGAAAGTAGAGAACTGGGCCGCGCCATTCGTGCTGATCATGACCGCGCTTCTGCTCGGCTGGGCGGTGTGGCGCGCGCACGGCCTCGGATATCTGCTCACGGAAAAAGGCAAATTCGAGACGTGGTCACAGTTCCGGACGGTGTTCGTCCCGTCGCTCACGGCGATGATCGGCTTCTGGGCCACCCTCTCGCTCAACATGCCCGACTTCACCCGCTTCGGGCGCAGCCAGCGCGAGCAGGCCATCGGACAGACCGTCGCATTGCCCACCACGATGACCGTCTTCGCCGCGATGGGCGTGATCATCACCTCCGCCGCGGTGATCATCTATCCGCACATGAGCATGAACGATCTGTGGGATCCGGTGAAGCTCGTGGCGCAATTCAAAGCGCCGCTGGTGATCGCCATCTCGATGTTCACCGTGGTGGTGGCCACTCTTGCCGTGAACATCGCGGCGAACGTCGTCTCGCCGGCAAACGATTTCGCCAACGCCTTCCCCCGCTGGATCTCCTTCCGCACCGGCGGTCTCATCACAGGCATCCTGGGCATCCTGATGCAGCCGTGGCGCCTGCTGGCCGATCCGTCCGGCTACATCTTCGCCTGGCTCCTCGGATACTCAGGCGGACTGGGATCGATCGCCGGAGTTCTGATCGTCGACTACTGGATCGTGCGGCGCAAACAGCTGATCCTCCCCGATCTCTATCGACCGCAAGGCGCCTACACCTACAACGGCGGCTGGAACTGGCGCGCCGTGGTGGCCACGCTGGCCGGCTGTACGCTGGCCTGGATCGGGCTGGTCGTGCCCGCGCTGCGGCCGCTGTATGACTACGCCTGGTTCGTCGGCTTCGGAACCGCAGCGGTCGTGCACGGAGTGCTGATGAAGGCGTTGCCGCCGGCGCCGGCGCTGGAGCCGGCGGCGGCGTAGGTCCGATTGAGACACGAACCAGGGACGCGGTTAGGCGAGTACGAGATCCTCGGATTTCTCGATGCCGGCGGAATGGGCGAGGTCTATCGAGCACAGGATCCGCGCATCGGTCGTGAGGTCGCGATCAAGGTGCTTCCCGTTTCCTTTACCGCGGATCCGATGCGTGTTCACCGTTTCCAACAGGAAGCGCGTGCCGCCGGTGTTCTCAACCATCCGAATCTGCTGACGATTTATGAGCTGGGAACTCATGACGGATCGCCCTTTATCGTCTCGGAGCTGCTCGAAGGCGGGACGCTTCGCAGCCGGCTGGCAGGCGGCCGTCTGTCGCAGCACCGCGCGATCGGATATGCAATCCAGATCGCGAACGGCCTGGCGGCAGCGCACTCGAAGGGCATTCTGCATCGCGATCTGAAGCCCGAGAACATCTTCATCACCACCGACGAGCGGCTGAAGATCCTCGACTTCGGCCTGGCCAAGCTCACGCAGCCGGAGTCCGACGAGAAGACGCTGCCCAGGACGGCGAACGGCGTCGTGGCCGGCACTCCGGGATACATGTCCCCGGAGCAGGTACGCGGCGCAGCCGTCGATGCGCGCTCGGACATCTTCTCCCTCGGCACGATTCTGTACGAGATGTTGAGCGGTCACCCGCCCTTCCGCGCCGGCTCGTCGGTCGAGACGATGAACGCAGTGTTGACCAGCGATCCTCCGCCGCCGGAAAACGTGAGTGGGTCGCTTCAACGAATCGTGCGTCATTGCATGGAGAAGACCCCCGAGGCGCGAGTTCAATCGGCGCGCGATCTCTCGTTCGAGCTGGAGACGATGTCAGGTTTCCCGGAGAAGCACGCGGCGTGGCCGGTCCGCCGAGTCTGGATCGTAGCCGCCATCGTACTCACGTGCCTCGTCGCGGCAGCGGTCTGGAAACTTCGCTCGCCCCGAGCGAGCGGTACGGGGCCCCCACCGATCGACTCGCTGGCCGTGTTGCCGTTCGTGAACGCAACCAATGATCCGAAGAGCGACTACTTGAGCGACGGCGTCACGGAAAGCATCATCAACAGCATGTCGCAGCTTCCACAACTCAAGGTGATGTCGCGCAGCACGATGTTCCGCTTCAAGGGGAAAAATGCGGACCCGCAGGACGTCGGAAATCAGTTGAAGGTCAAGGCGGTCGTTGCCGGACGCGTAGCACAGCTCGCCGATCGCCTGACGATTCAGGCGGAGCTGGTCAACGTCAGCGACGGCACTCAACTCTGGGGCGAACAGTACAACCGCAAGTTCTCCGACATCTTCGCGATCCAGGAAGAGATCGCGCGCGACATCTCGCAGAAGCTGCGGCTGCGGCTCACGGGGGATCAGGAGCGCCGCCTCACGAAGCGATACACGACAGACCCCGAGGCGTATCAGCTCTATCTGAAAGGGCGATACCACTGGAACAAGCGGACCGCTGAGAATCTGGAGACAGCGATCCGTTACTTCCAGCAAGCGGTCGATCGCGATCCCACCTACGCGCTGGCCTACGTCGGCCTCGCCGATTCTCATTCCATCCTGCCTCAGTACGCCGAAGCATCTTCCCTTGAAGAGATGAAAAGTGCGAAGGCCGCGGCGATCAAGGCGCTCCAAATCGACGACACCATCGGCGAGGCCCATGCCACTCTGGGACTCATCGCTGATGGTGAATGGGACTGGCAGGCAGCGGAAGAGCAGTTTCGTCGGGCCATTCAGCTCAACCCGAACTATGCCACGGCCTACCACTGGTACGCGCTTCACCTGGTGCAAATGCACCGCTTCGATGAAGGCGCTGTCGTCATCCGGCGCGCGGAAGCACTCGATCCACTTTCCCTCATCATCAAGATCATTGTGGGCAACATTCAGTGTTTCCGCGGCGCTCGTTCGGAGTGCTATGCAACGTACAGGAGCGGTCTGCAGATCGACCCGACGTTTGCGGGCCTTCACCTTTACCTTGGACGATTTCTGTTTGCAGGTGGAGAACGACGCGAAGGTCTCGCCGAGCTGGAAAAGGCAGATGAGTTGTTTCGTGGGCGCTCCAATGACGGGCGTTCCGCCCTGGCCTATGCCTATGGCATGTCCGGCCAAACCGCAAAGGCCAAAGCGATGGCCGACGAGCTGGCGCAGCGGAACCGCGCCCAACGCTGCGGAGCGTCCTACGTGGCCATCGCCTACGCCGGGTTTGATGAGCAGCGCGCGATGTTTTGGCTCGATCAGGCGCTTCGTCAGCGTGATCAGTTTCTGCCTGACTTCAACTTTTCTCCCGAAACCGACCGCCTCCGCCGCTCTCCTCACGGCCAGGAGATCATCCGGGCAATGGGATTGCGGTAAGCTCTTCCGCCAAGCCGAAGGAGACCCCATGCCCCGAATCGTGAAGTGCGGACTCATTCAGACCAAGCTCGCCGCGAAGGCGGACGATCCGATCGAAAAGATCCGTCAGGCCCAGATCGAGCGCACGGTCAAGTACATCGATCAGGCCGGCCACCAGGGCGTGCAGATGCTCTGCATGCAGGAGATCTTCACCGGACCGTATTTCTGCGCCGAACAGAATCCGCGTTGGTATGACGCCGTCGAACACATCCCGGACGGACCGACGACCAAACTGATGCAGGAGTACGCCCGCAAATACAAGATGGTCATCATCGTCCCCATCTATGAAGAGGAAGACGCAGGCGTCTACTACAACACAGCCGGCGTGATCGATGCCGACGGCACCTACCTGGGCAAATATCGCAAGAATCACATTCCGCACACCGCGCCCGGATTCTGGGAGAAGTATTACTTCCGACCCGGAAACCTCGGCTACCCGGTCTTCAACACCAAGTACGCGAAGGTCGGCGTCTATATTTGTTATGACCGCCATTTTCCGGAGGGGGCGCGGGAGCTGGGACTCAATGGCGCGGAAGTGGTTTTCAATCCTTCCGCGACCGTGGCCGGGCTGTCCGAATATTTGTGGAGATTGGAGCAGCCGGCCCACGCGGTGGCCAACGGCTATTTCATCGGCGCCATCAACCGCGTCGGTTTCGAGGCGCCATGGAACATCGGCGAGTTCTACGGCCAGAGCTACTTCTGCGATCCGCGCGGCCAGATTGTCGCCATCGCCAAACGCGATGAGGACGCCCTGGTCACCGCGGACCTCGACCTGGACAAGATCCGCGAAGTGCGTCACACGTGGCAGTTCTACAGAGATCGTCGGCCGGAGACGTACAGCGGTTTGTGTAAACTCTAAATAGCGCGATGCGCGAACCGCGAAGCGCGATCCGCGAAGCCCATGCGCGACCACATCCTCTTCCACATCAACGGGAAAGAACATCGCGCCGCAGGTGCCGAGGTTTTCGCGACGCTGGCGAATTACCTCCGCTACGACGCCGGCGCGACGGGAACGAAGATCGTCTGCGAAGAGGGAGACTGCGGCGCGTGCACTGTCCTCATCCGACGCTCTTCGCGCGAAGATTTCAAGCCGATCAATTCCTGCATCCAGCTCCTCTGTCAGCTCGATGGCGCGAGCATCGTCACCGTAGAGGGATTGAAGTTGAACGGCGCGCTCAGCGCGGTGCAGGAAGCGATGGTCCTCCACCAGGGAGCGCAGTGCGGCTACTGCACGCCGGGATTCATCGTGGCCATGAGCGCCATGTACGAGACGTCGAATCGCGTCGACGAACAACAGGTGCGCGTCGGCCTCACCGGGAACCTGTGCCGCTGCACCGGTTACGAGCCGATCCTGAAGGCAGCTCTGGACGTCGATGCCACCAACGCGCCGAAGGTCCGCGAGATCTACCCTCATGTTCCGGATGCTCGCGACGCTGTGCGCGTCGAGAACTTCTTCGCTCCGACTGCGCTGGCCGACGCCATTGCGTTCAAACGCAATCATCCCGGCTGCACGATCATCCAGGGGGCGACCGACGTCGGCGTCTGGGTCACGAAGCGCGCCTTCACCGCGCCGGCCATGCTCTACCTCGGCAAGATCGAAGAGCTGAATGAATTGAAGGATGGAGCCTCGATCACTGTCGGTGCCAATGTCTCTCTCGCGGCGTTCGAGCTCTTGATCCGCGATCGCATCCCGGAGCTGTATCGCATCCTCAACGTCTTCGGCTCACCGCAGATCCGCTGTGCCGGAACGCTGGTTGGCAACATCGCCAACGGATCGCCGATCGGCGACACGCTCCCCTATCTTTTCGTAGCCGATGCGCAACTGGAGCTTGCCGGAACCACAGGAACACGCG
>QHVS01000194.1 GCA_003223635.1 Acidobacteriota bacterium
TGCAGCCGACGGATGTGAGCGCAGAAGGTCAGCGATTCGTCGGCATCAAGAGCCCAAACGCGCTCCCCGTTTGGCAGATCAACGTGGTTCTGAACTGGCCAGAACTCATTCAGACTGAATAGGGGAGCCGCGGCTCAGACGCGTCCGCCGCTCTGACCGGTGGCGATCGCACCGGCGATAAGATGCGCGGCGCGCAACGGCTCGGGGATCGAGCTTTGGATCGCAAAGCGGCGGATGACGACCTCAGCAGACTCCGGCGAGATGCCGACGCGCTGCACGAACACTCCGGCGATCGCTTCCATCGGTCCGAGTCGTTCGATGATCGACCACTTGCGCCGGCCGCCCGCAAGGTGTGTGAGCAGCGCTGATTTCACGGCCGCGAGATCGGGTCGTTTTCGTGCGATGACCAGCACGGGCAATTGCATCTCTCGATTGAGCGTGAACACATCGACGACATTGAAACCGGCCAGGGCGATCCCCTGCAGCATAACTAGCTGCAGATGCTGGGCGAATTTTGATTGCCGGATCATCCGGATGAGCGTGCGCGCGGCATTCGCTCCGTCGCGGCGGACCTGATCGATGAGAACGCCGTCAAGCCGCGTTCCGGCGAAGACCGCTCCAACGACGCTTACGTTGCCGCGATGTGAGCGCGCGAATGGGGCGTCATCGAACCCGACGACGTGTGAGATTCTCTCTGGACGGATCGCTATTTCACCTTCGTTCCGGCAGGTACTGACGAATCGACCGCGATCAGCGACGGTTCCCCGCCGATCGACGCGGCGAGCACCATTCCGTTCGATTCGACTCCCATTAGCGTGGCCGGCTGAAGGTTCGCCACGATCACGACTTTGCGTCCAACCAACTCCTCCGGCGTGTATTTCGTGGCGATGCCGGCGACCATCGTTCGTTCGCTCTCGCCATCGAAGACGCTCAGCTTGATCAGCTTCTTCGACTTCTCGACTTTTTCCGCCGCGCGGATCTCTCCCACGCGCAGATCGATCTCCTTGAATTGATCGATGCTGATCTTCGTGAGATCAGGCGGTACGGCTTGTGTGGTTTCGATCGGTGGATTCGACATCGTTCCTCCAATGTATACGGCAGCGTCGACGCGCGGGAAGAGCGGCTCGGCGACGCGCACCGGCGCGCCGTTGGGCAGGCCGCCCCATTCGAATGCCTGGCGATCGATGTCGTCCGGATCGGCGCCGATGCGGCCCAGCGCTTCGCGCATGGCGGTAGGCATGAACGGCGCGACCATGACGCAGACGATGCGCAGCGCTTCCAGCGTGTTCCAGATGACGCGCGACAACGACTCATCGGCGCCGTGCTCTTTGAAATGCTTCCACGGCTCGCTTCCGACGATGTAGCCGTTGATTGCCACCAGGAGCTTCCACACCACTTCCAGCGCCCGATGAAACGCGAGATCGTCCATCTCCGTGAAATATTCGGGGACGAGCATCTGCGCCGCGCGGAGTAGCTCGCTGTCGTCGCACGGAACCGGCGGAGTTTTTCCGCCGAAGTACGACTCGCTCATCTTGATGGCCCGCGACAGCGTGTTGCCGAGGTCGTTGGCCAGGTCGGCGTTGTAGCGGGACAGGAACGCTTCGTCCGAGTAGTTCTGGTCCTGCCCGAAGACGATATCCCGCAGCAGGTAGTAGCGAAGGGGATCGGCGCCGAAGTCGTCGATGATGTTGTAAGGGCGCACGACGTTGCCCAGCGACTTGGAGATCTTCTGGTTGTCGCGCAGCAACCAGCCGTGGCAGACCACGCGCTTCGGCAACTCGACTCCCGCCGCCATCAGAAACGCCGGCCAGTAGACGGCGTGGAAGCGGACGATGTCCTTGCCGATGAGATGCATGTCCGTCGGCCACCAGCGCCGGAAGGATTTGTCGTCGCCGCTCCCGAAGCCGAGCGCAGAGATGTAGTTCGTCAGCGCATCGAGCCAGACGTAGACGACGTGATCGGGATAGCCGGGCCACGGGATGCCCCAGGTGATCGACGTTCTGGAGATGGAGAGATCTTTCAGACCCTGCTCGACGAACGAGCGCACCTCGTTGAGTCGGGTCTCGGGGAAAACGAACTCGGGATGGGCGCGATAGTGCGCGAGAAGCCGCTCGCCATAGCGCGACAGCTTGAAGAAGAAGTTCTTCTCCGTCGTCCACTCCACCGGGTGGCCGCTGTCATCCTTTCGATCTCGGACCTGATTTTCGGGAATGAACGTCTCTTCGTTCTGGCAGTACCAGCCGGAGTGCTCGCCAAGGTAGATGTCGTCGGGGATGCGCTCCTGGATGCGCCGGATCATCTCCAGCACCCCGACGCGATGCCGCGCCTCGGTGGTGCGGATGAAATCGTTGTGGGTGATGTTCAGTTTCTTCCACAGCTCGTGATAGTGGGCCACCACGCGGTCGGCCAGCTCGATCGGCAGCACACCCTCTTTCGCCGCGGCCCGCTCGATTTTCTGTCCATGCTCGTCGGTGCCGGTGAGGAACCAGACGTCGTCTCCCATGCGGCGCCGATGGCGGGCGATCACATCCGCCACGATGTTCTCGTACATATGTCCGATGTGCGGGATGTCGTTGACGTAGTGAATGGCCGTGGTGATGTAAAACTTCTGGGGCATGAGGGAGCGGGATTGTAGCTAAACTGCCTCCATGAAGCACTGCGCGCGCTCCATCCGATGAGCGACTCAACGCTCGACGACGCCGCGGAGGACACACTCCGGCATGAGCCGCAGCCTCTGCGCATGCATCTGCTTCGGATCGTGCCGGCGGTCGTCGTCCTCGGGCTGCTGGTGCATTTCCTTCTTCCGCGGCTCGACTCAGTGACCGAATCGATCGCCACGATGCGCACTTTGGCGCCGTGGGCGATCGCATTCGCGGTTCTTTGCGAAACGCTGAGCTACGTGGCCAACGGCGCGCTGCTCCACTCGACCGTCAGCCTCGCCGGAGAGCGCATGTCGTTGCGGCGCGCCGTAGCCATCGAGGTGGGAGCGGGCACCGTGGCGCTCGTCGCTGCCGGTGCATTGGGATTCGGAGCGGCGATTTACCGCTGGACGCGCAATGGGGGAGTGTCCCGCGACGCGGCCATGCTCGCTTCCTGGCTCCCTCCAGTCTTCGACTCGCTCTCGCTGATCCTCTTTGCGCTGATGGGAGCCGTCGAATTGCTCCACCAGCATCAGCTCTCGCGTTCGACCGAGATCGCGCTGGTCATTGTCATTGCCGGGCTGTCCCTGGTCATCGGAGTCATGATCGTCCTTCTCGCGCGCAACGAGTGGATGACTGCGATCGCAGAACGGGTGACGTGGCTGATCCGGCGAGTGCGACCTTCGGCGGAGAATTCGCTTTTGATCGATGCCGCCGAGCGCGCGGGCCACGCGTGGCGCGCCATGGGCCGCGGCGGCTGGATGCGGCCCGCGTGCTGCTCGCTGCTCGTGCTCACATTCGATCTTCTCTGCCTTCGCTACGTCTTCCTCGGCCTCGGGCAGCACCTCTACATCACCACGCTCATCGCCGGCTATGGCGTGCCGCTACTTCTCGGTCGCTCGAGCTTTGTTCCCGGAGGGATCGCCGTCGTCGAAGTGGCGATGGCCGCGCTGTACGGAGGGCTGGGAGTCCCGGCCAACGTGGCGGTCGTCGCCGTGCTGACCTACAGGCTCATTTCGTTCTGGCTGCCCGCCGCGGTCGGTATCCCGGTCGCGATCGCTCTGCAGTCCCGCCGCGCTCGCGCGTGATAGAGTTCACCCTTCAAAAAAGGAGACTTTTATGCCCGACCTCAGTCGACGGCGGTGGCCTACCGCGGCGGTCGTGATTGTCCTCTTGCTGGCGACACAGGCGTCAGCGCAGGTGGCTCGCGTGTTCCTCTCGGGAACCGGCGACGACGCGAACGATTGCACGAACGCGGGCACGCCCTGCCGCAGTCTTCAGGGGGCGGTGAACCAGTGTCCGGCGCTCGGCGAGGTCATCGTTATGACCAGCGGTGGCTTCGGCACGGCCAACATCACGAAGTCGCTCACCATCAACGCTCCGTCAGGAATCGTGGCGTTCGACGCCCGGACCATCACGGTGAACATCGGACCCACGGACAAAGTGGTCCTTCGCGGTCTGTCGATGAACGGCGCCGTGTTCAGTGACAACTATGGAATCTATTTCACGCACGGCGGTACGCTCGTCGTGGAGAGGTCAGTCATCGCCGGATTCGTGTTCGGAATCGGGCTGGAGGCAGGCGGCAGTCACCTCGTGGTGAACAATTGCGACATCCGCAAGAACAGCTATGGCATCTTCGCTCAGTTCCAGAACGGAGTGACGGATTTATCGACCCTGACCGTCGAAAACAGCAGGTTCGTCAACAACGTGAGCTTCGGCATTTTCATGTTCGACTACATACGCGCGGTCGTCAAAGACAGCGTTGCCACTGGCAACTACAGGGGGTTCGGAATCTGGCAGAGTGTTCCCTCGGACGGTGCTCTTCTGCTCGACGGTTGTGTTTCCGCGCACAACACCACCGGCGTCTACGCCTTGGGTCAGAACGGAATTGTCGCCACTGCAAAAGTGACGAACAGCACGATCACCGGCAATGACACAGGTGTGCTTGGCGAACTTACCGGACAGGTCCTCTCGTTCGGTAATAACCAACTCTGGGGCAATACGACGGACGGCACCTTCAATTCGACTGTGGCCCAGCAGTAGAAGAACGGAGAGATCCAATGTCGGCAAATCGGAATGCTGTTCTGAGCGGTGCCAGGCTGGCAATAGTGATTCTCTTCTTTGCCGTGCATGCACCGGCGCAGGTCGCGCGAGTTTTTCTGTCAGGGACCGGGAACGATACGAGCGACTGCAGCAACGCGGCGACGCCCTGCCGCAGTCTGCAGGGGGCGGTCACTCAATGCCCGGCGAAGGGCGAAATCATCATTCTGACGAGTGGCGGGTTTGGCACCGCCAACATCACCAAGTCCCTGACCATCAATGCGCCGGATGGGATTGTGGCCTTCAACGCTCGAACGATCTACGTCACCATCACTCCCAACGACACGGTCGTCATCCGAGGAATATCGATGCAAGGCGCTGTCTTCGGCGACTCGTGGGGAATCGACTTTTCTGGCAGTGGAACCCTCATCCTCGAGAACTCGATCCTCGATGGCTTCGCTGTCGGCGGCATTCGTCAAGGAGCGCCCAGCAGCACTATGTTCGTGAACAACTGCGAATTCCGGAACAGCGCCGGAAGCGGCATGACTACGAATTCCTCCACGACGGATCTGAATCGCCTGACCGTGCTAAACAGCCGCTTTCACAACAATAGCTACGCGGGAGTGGAACTGGGCGACACGACGAACGCGGTCATCAAGAACTGTGTCATCACCAACAACCGTTTTGGCGTCTTTGCCGTCGGGACCGTGCGGGGTGACCCCAAGGTTACGATCGACAGTTGTGTGATCGCGCACAATACGAAAACGGTTGACTCTTCGGGCATCCGCGCGCAGGACTTCTCGAATCAGCCCTACGATGTCACCGTTCGGGTGACGAATTCCTCAATTTACGGCAACACGACGGGCCTCTTTACTTCCAACGCAACGATCGTTTCCTTCGGCACCAATCACCTGTGGGACAACGGTACCGACGGAACGTTCAGCTCCACCGCTCCACAGCAGTAGGAGGAAGCCAACATGTCGGGGAAATGGCATTCGGTTCTGATGCGCGCGTGCTTTGCGATCACCGTCGGATTCGCCGCCGTGCCGGCGCCGGCGCAGGTGGCGCGCGTGTTCCTGTCGGGGACGGGCGACGATGCGAACGACTGCAGCAACGCCGCGACTCCGTGCCGCAGCCTTCAAGGGGCCGTCAATCAGTGCCCGGTCAATGGAGAGGTCATCATCATGACCAGCGGCGGTTTCGGTGCGGCGAACATCACGAAGTCGCTGACGATCAACGCTCCGGCGGGGATCGTCGCCTTCGACGCCCGTACCATCACCGTGAACATCGGTGCCACCGACAAAGTGATCATCCGCGGCCTGTCGATGAATGGATCAGTGTTCGGTGACTCCATCGGGATCAGTTTCAACAACCTCGGGACGCTCGTTGTGGAGAATTCCGTGATCGGCGGCTTCGGGAACGGCATTCTTCAGTCGGGCGGCGGCAGCAACCTCGTCGTGAAGAACTGCGACATTCGCAGGAACCTCTCGGGCATTGTTGGGGGGCCGGGAACCACTCCAATTCCACGATGACCGTCGAACATAGCCGCCTTGCCAGCAACTCGAACTTTGGTGTGTGGATCTCCGACAACATACGCGCAGTCATCCGGGACAGCGCGGCATCCGGTAACGGCACAGCGTTCGCCATCGACCAGAACGTAGCCGGCGGATCCATGCTGCTCGATGGCTGCGTGGCATCTTCCAACGAGACCGGCATTTTCGCGAACGGGAACAACGGGGTGGCCGCGACCATCCGAGTGACGAACACCACGATCTCCGGCAATACCTACGGCGTGAGTACCACCGGCAGCGGACAGATTGTCTCGTACGGGACCAACCACCTCTGGAAGTCGCCTTATTTGCCCTTTGATAACGGTGTTTTTTCCTCGAGTGTTGCCAGGCAGTAGACGAGTCTGTACGGAAATCGAGAACGGAGAAAGCCAATGTCCGCAAATCGGAATGCTGTCCTGCACGGTGCCCGCCTGGCAGTGGTGATTCTGTTCTTTGCTGTGCAGGCCTCTGCGCAGATCGCGCGGGTCTTTCTGTCGGGTACAGGCGACGACGCGAACGACTGCAGCAACGCAGCGACGCCATGCCGGAGTTTGCAGGGGGCGATCACCCAGTGTCCGGCCAACGGCGAAATCATCGTCCTCACCAGCGGCGGCTTCGGTACCGCCAACATCACCAAGTCGCTGACGATCAACGCGCCCACGGGGATCGTGGCCTTCAACGCCCGCACGATCACGGTCAATATCGCCGACACTGACACGGTCGTCATCCGGGGGCTGTCGATGAACGGCGCGGTATTTGGTGACGCCTATGGAATCAATTTTCTCGTCGGGGGACAGCTCATCGTAGAGAACTCGAAAATCGACGGCTTCTCCTACGCCGGGATCCGCGATGCGCCGATGCCCTCACAAAGCAAAGCCAAAAGACTGATGGTGAACAACTGCGAGCTTCGAAACGGCGGCCGCAGCGGCATCCTGGCGGACGCGGCGGTCAATTCCATGGTTGTGACAGACAGCAGATTCATTAACAATGCTTATGCGGGCGTGGAAGTCTTCTCCACCACATACTCCGTCATCAAGAATAGTGTCCTGGCCGGAAGCCAGTTTGGAGTGATCGCAAACGGCATCACCTACTCTGTTGTCCCCTTCGTGATGATCGACAGGTGCGTGATCGCGCACAACACGGGGACGGTCGATGCCGCCGGCATTCGAGCGCAGAATCCCTACGTCGGCTTCGGAACGGTCAGAGTGAGAGTAACGAACTCCTCGATTTACGGGAACAACCTGGGTGTGTCTACAACCGCTACTGGCGCTGCCATCGATTCGTACGGCAATAATCGCCTGTCGAACAACACGACCGACGGATCGTTCACCTCCACAATTCCGCAGGATTGAAGAGGACGAGCCTTACTGCTGGGCTACCGTGTTGGTAAAGCCGGTGGTCCCTCCGCTGGCGCCGCCAACTCGATTGCCGCCTTGAGAAATCAAGCTGGCGCCGCCGACTGCATCCAGGTTTGCCGTCGTGTTGTTCATGACAATGTTCTGCCCCGCGCGTAACGTCGCCGCACCAGTGCCGGCCTGGATCGCCCGGAGACCGTACAGGTTCTTGGTCGCTAGACACGAATCGACGATCATTTCCGTCGATTGTCCTGCTGCACCGGCAAAAGCAAAAAAGCCGAATCCGTTCTCCTCGGCGACGCTATTGCGAATGACGACTTCGGCCGAGTTCAACGCGTATATGCCTGTGTCCGAGTTTTCTACAACGCGTGAATTCTCGATGACAGCGGAGGTACCTGCATTTTGCACGTAAATGCCGAACGCGTTCTTCCTGACGTCGCAGTTATGCACCCATAATTTCACTCCCGTTGCGTAGTCCACGATGCCTTTGCTGCTGAACGATGAAATGACGGTGTTTTCAACGTTGAGCGTTCCACCACCGTCGACCTCGATGCCATTAGCGTCTCCGAAGACCGCGCCATTCATCGACAGCCCGCGAAGAGTCACGGTATCTGTGCTTGCGATGTTGACGGTGATTGTCCGTCCGACG
>QHVS01000029.1:0-8878 GCA_003223635.1 Acidobacteriota bacterium
ACTGTCACCGTGAACGCAGAAGCGCCTTTGGAGTGCGGCGGCTTGCCGCCGCTTTTTCCGAACCAAAAGCGGCGCCAAGGCGCCGCACTCCGAAGGCATTTATTCGTTCCCCGACAGGAGTTGTCTGGCGATGACCATCCTCTGAATCTCCGACGTTCCTTCCCCGATCGTGCACAGCTTCACATCGCGATAGTACTTCTCGGCCGGAAAGTCTTTGATGAAGCCGTAGCCGCCAAAGATCTGCACGCCTTTCTCCGTGCAGCGCACGGCCACTTCCGAGGCGTAGAGCTTGGCCATGGCGGAGAGCGAGGTGACGCGCTTGCCGGCATCCTTGGCCACGGCGGCGCGATAGCAGAGCAGCCGCGCCGCGTCGATCTCCGTGGCCATGTCCGCCAGCATGAACTGAATGGCCTGGAACTCGGCGATCGGCTTTCCGAAGGCCGTCCGCTGCTTGGCGTAATCGCGAGAGGCCTCGTACGTCCCGCGCGCGATGCCCACCGCAAGAGCGCCGATGGAAATCCGACCGCCGTCGAGCACGCGCAGCGCGTCGATGAATCCGTAGCCCACCTTCCCCAGGATGTTCCCTGCTGGAATGCGGCAGTCTTCCATCACCAGCTCCGCGGTGTCGGAGGTGCGCATGCCCAGCTTGTTTTCTTTCTTGCCCGGGCGGACTCCTTTGCGATCCATCTCGATGGCAAAGGCGCTCGCGCCGTGCTTCTTGTCGCTGCGATCCGTGACTGCGATCACCACCGAGATATCGGCGTAGCTGGCATTGGTGATGAAGTTCTTCGTTCCGTTGAGCACCCACTCGTTTCCGTCTTTCACCGCAGTGGTGCGCATGCCCGCGGCGTCGCTTCCGGACCCCGGCTCGGTCAGGCCCCACGCGGCGAGCCACTCCCCCGAAGTCAGCTTCGGCAACCACTTCTTCTTCTGCTCCTCGCCGCCGGTGAGATAAATGTGACCGGTGCCGAGGGAATTGTGGGCGGCGACGGTGAGCCCGATGCCGCTGTCCACAACTCCCAACTCTTCGATGATGTTGACGTAGTCGACATACGACAGCGCCGCGCCGCCGTATTGCTCCGGAAAAATCGCGCCGAGCATTCCCAGTTCGCCGAGCTTCTTCACCGTCTCCAGAGGGAACGTCTGTGCTTCGTCCCACTCCATGAGGTGCGGCTTGATCTCGCCCTCCGCGAACTGGCGAACGGTTTCCTTGATTTGTTTCTGCTCGTCAGTCAGACAGAAATCCATTCGGGCGCTCCTACTCGCTAGCAGACCCCATGCTACCCTGACCGCACTCCCATGGACACGTCACGACTCCGCATCGCGGTCGTGCTCATTGCCTTCATCGCCGTCTCGACACGGGCAGCCGATCCGAAACAGTCCGAATCCGATTATCAGCGGATGCAGAAGTGGCAATACGGGACGCAGTCCATCGCGATCAGCCAGCCGATCACCATCCGCAGCGATACCGCCACCTGGACGCTGCAGTCCGGCAACGTCCGGTTGGCCGAGCCGATCACCGGCGGCAGGATCACTGGCCTAGTTTTCGAGGGTCAGGGCCGCTTCACAATGACCATCCCCGATGGCGTGGAACTGGCCCAGGTGCGGCGCTTCGCCCAGCGACGCGAACTGCAGTCGATTGAAGAGCCTTTCACCGAGCTGCTGTTTCGCACCTCGGCCGATACGATCAATCGTCTCTTTCCCGACTCGAACGCGGCGTCGTACTCGGCCAACTCCATCGCCGGGAATCGGCAGAATCATTGGCTGATCGACCTGCGGACGGACATCGATGCGCGAATCATCGCTGCGCTGCTCAATCCCGCCGCCCTGCAGATCAGCGCGGCGGTGAAAACGGCCGGATTCGACTGGCTGACCTACGACTACGACTCCTGGCGCAACGAAGAGATCCAGCTCACACGCTGGATGCGAGGCTACCCGGAGGTCTGGCTCAGCCTCGATCGGCCGGAGGATCGCGATCGCAGCGGACGTCCAGGCGCGCGGAACCTGCTGCCGGCTCATTTGACTCACATCGATGTCAAAGCCGATCTCACCCGGTTCCGTTTTCTCACCGGGACGTCCGGTGAGACCCAGCAGCGCGATCTCAACGGCCACTACGTCATCGACGAGACGCTCGCTGCGAACGTCGATGGCATTTCCTCTCTGCGGATGCAGCTCATGCCGACCGCATACAACGTCTCGGCCCGTGATGAAAGCGGCGGTTTGGTCATCCTGCGAGATCACATCGGAGGGCGGAGCATCAACCTCGAGAAGCGCATCTACGACGGGATCACCACCATCGTATTCGCGCAACCGCTGCAGGCCGGCGCTCCCCGGCACGTCACGTTCGAGTACGACCTGGAGACATCGAATTACGCGCCAGGCGACATCTGGTATCCGACCGTTCCCGAAGCGTCCGATACCTATACGGCCCGACTCGAGCTGCTGGTCAGCCGTCGCAATGAAGTCCGGGCCATGGGCCGGCGGCAAAGCGAATCGCAGAACGACAAAGGCAAGACCAGCGTTTGGCTGGTCGAGAGGCCGGCCAGAATGATCACCTTCTCTACGGCCGAACGCTTCGACGAAGTGACTCTCGAGGTGCCAGGGATTCCCAAGGTGATCTCATTCGGCGCCACGTTCGGTCTGGGGGGCGCCACGCGCGTGCGAAACACAGGCGCCGACGTCGCCAACAGCCTGCTGTTCTTTCAAAACCTGTTCGACGACAAGCTGGACGTCCCGCAGATCTACGTCACCAGCATCACGGGCGGACACGGTCAGGCCTTCGACGGCTTCCTGCATCTTTCCGAGTTCAGCTACAGCGAACATCCCGGAGCTTCGGAGCTGTTCCGGGCGCACGAAGTGGCGCATGAATGGTGGGGACATAAGGTCGGATGGAAGAGCTATCGCGACCAATGGCTCAGCGAAGCCTTCGCCGAGTATTCGGCCATGATGTTTGTCCGGGCCACCGTAAAAAACGGCGATCGCTATTTCAACGAGATCCTCGACGTCTACGATTCAATCGTGAAGGGAAACATCTCGGGCGGATTCTCGAAATTCAATCGTCCCTGGCTCATCGAGCAAAACGCATCGTATCGCGCACGTCTCGGGCCGATCGGCGTTGGATATCGCGCTTCGACCGGCGACATCCCCGGCGGGTACCTGATCCAGACCTACTACAAAGGCCCCCTCGTCCTGCACATGCTGCGGATGCTCCTGTTCTACAAGACCCACAAGGATGACATCTTCGTGAAGATCCTTCGCGATTTCGTCAAGGAGTACAGCGGCAAGGAGGCCAGCACGGCAGATTTTCAGCGCCTGGTCGAGCGCGACGCGCCCGGCGACTGGAGTTTCTTCTTCAACTCCTGGATCTACGGAGCGGAGATCCCGAGCTACGCGTGGAAGTCCAACGTCGAGCCGGCGGCGAGCGGCTACAAAGTATCGGTCACGGTGACCCGCCGCGATACCAGCGACGACTTCGTCGCCGCCGTGCCGATTCGAGTGGAATTTGATCAGGACCGCTACGGCGCGTTCTTCGTCCTGGCAAAAGAGCATGAGCAGACGGTGACGCAGAACGTTCCAATCAAACCGCGGAATGTGATCTTCGCGCCCGAGCACTCATTGCTGGCAAACATCCGCCGGGAGTAATCTGTCACCGCATGACGAGAATGATTCGCTTCATCGCGCTGCTCGCCCTGGCCCTGCCTCTGCAGACGATTGCCTCCGACACCAAGACAGACAGTTCCGCGCCGAAGAGCGGCTTCCGGGCCGAGTTCCTCCGCGACCTCGACGCCGTGCAGAGGAAGATCGTCGACCTCGCTGCCACGGTTCCGGCGGACAAATACAGCTGGCGGCCCGCTCCCGGCGTTCGCTCCATCAGCGAGGTCTACATGCACATCGCGGGCGGCAACTACCTTCTGGCCAGCTTCACCGGGATGAAGCCCCCCGGCTACGACACCCGATCGCTGGAGAAGATCACGGACAAGGACCGTGTGCTGGTCGAGTTGAGAAAATCGTTCGACCATCTGCGCACCGCCGCTCTCAATGCCACGGACACCGATCTCGACAAGTCGATCAAGATGTTCGGCAACGACACCACGGAGCGCGCTGCGTTTCTCGCAGCCCTCAACCACCTCCACGAGCACCTCGGCCAGTCGATCGCGTACGCGCGCATGAACGGCGTGGTTCCACCGTGGAGCGGGAAAGAGTAGCTTGTAGCGCCGGCTACCAGCCGGCGGGTGCGCGGGCTACCAGCCCGCGCCGGCAGGTTGCCGGCGCACCCGCCGCCAAGTTGGCGGCGCTACCTTCGATACGCGCGAATGTACTCTGGAACCTCGATCCCGAGATTCGACCGCGGATCGGCGATCGGCTCCGACGCCGTCAGCGCCAGCGGCAACACGCCGGCCCAGATCGGCATCGAGTAATCCTCTTCGTCGTCGAGCGGCGGTCCGGTGCGGATCTTTGCGGAGGCTTCATCGAGGGGAAGGCGCACCAACATCGTCGACTTCAACTCATTCTCATGGGGCCGGCGCGCGTCGCGCGCGCGTCCGCGCATGACGTGCTCGACGATCGCTTCCAGAACGCGCAGCTTCTCCTTTCGATCGACGACTTCGCGCGCCGTGCCCAGCACCACGACCGAGCGATAGTTCATCGAGTGATGGAAAGCGGAACGGGCCAGCACCAGTCCGTCGAGAAGAGTGACGGTCACGCACACCGGCACGCCCTCCCGGAGCCAGCGCAGCATGCGGCTGGCGGCGGAGCCGTGAAAATAGAGCGCATCCCCGATCCGGGTATGAATCGTGGGGATGACCATGGGCTGCTCCTCGATGATGAAACCAACGTGGCAGATCAGCGCCTCGTCGAGGATGCGGTTGATCGTGTCGCGTTCGTACGCGCCGCGCTTCGGCAGGCGCCGCACGGTCGTGCGCCCGGTCTGCAGGCTCTTCTTCATGCCCGCTACTTACCACAGAGTTGCGGAGGACAGGCGATCCCGCCTGTCCTCCGACGAAACGTAAGGCGCTACTGAGTATTCAGCGCCGTGTCGTCGATGACGAACGATGTCTGCAGCGAGCTGTCTTCCGTTCCGTAGAAGCGAACTCGGATGGTCTGCCCTTTGTAATTCGTCAAATCAAATGACTTCTGCACGTACGTGTTGTTGGCGTTGAGATTCGAATACGTAGCCAGCGTCTGGAGAAGGCCGCCCGATGAATTGAGAATCTGCACGCTGAGCTTGTCGTACGCGATGCTCGACGTCGTCTCCGTGGTATCGATGCGAACCCAGAACGTGAGCGTGGCGCTCGTCACCGTCGACGGAATGCTCACCTGCTGCCACGCGTAGTCGGTGTGCGTCGTGCCGTAGCCATCGAGCCATGCCTTCCACGATCCGCTGCGGGGCGGGCGGCCGGTGGAGTTATCGATCACCCCTGCGGTGGTCGTCCAATTACCGTCGTTGCCGCTCTCGAAGCCAGGATTCTTGAAGAGCTGGCCCGACGGAGGCGGAGGTGGAGGTGGCGGTGGCGGAGCTCCAAAGATGGAGTACAGCAAGCGATTCGGTGATCCGCTGCCGGGACTCTTGACGATGCCGGTTGTCGCATTGTTGATGATCGCGCTGGCCACGGTCGCCGGCGAGGCGCCGGTGTTGGTCGCCAGATAGAGCGCCGCGACGCCCGTGGTGTGCGGCGTGGCCATCGACGTGCCGCTGATCGTATTCGTCGCTGTATTGCTCGAATACCAATCGGATGTGATGCTCACGCCGGGACCGAAGATATCCACGCACGTGCCGATATTCGCCCACGACGCCTTCGTGTCGGTGCTGTCAGTGGCGCTGACGGTGATCGCCGCCGGAACGCGGGCGGGCGACGTAGTACACGCGTCCTGCGGATTTCCGAACTGATCGCCGTTGCCGGCGGCGACGCAGAAGGTCACGCCGGCGTTGATCGCGCCGTTCACTGCATCATCGAGCGCTTGCGACGCGCCGCCGCCCAGGGACATGTTGGCGACAGCGGGGATGATGCGATTCTGCGCGACCCAGTTCACGCCGGCGATGACGCCGGAGTTGGTTCCGGAGCCACTGCAGTTGAGTACGCGCACGGCCACAAGTGTCACCGCCTTGGCCACGCCGTATGTCGCGCCCCCCACCGTTCCGGACACGTGCGTGCCGTGCCCGTTGCAGTCCTGGCCGTTTTGCCCGTCGCCGATGGCGTCATATCCGACGCCGGCGCGGCCGCCGAAATCGGTGTGCGATGTCTTGATGCCTGTGTCGATGATGTACGCATGCACGTTCGACGCGGTCGTGTTGTACGTGTAGCTGCCATCCAGCGGAAGATTCCGCTGATCGATCCGATCGAGTCCCCACGTCGCACCGCTCTGAGTCGACACGAGCGACACTTCGCTGTCTTCCTCGACATACTTCACTCGCGGATCGGCGGCGATCCTTTCCGCCGCCTGATCGGTCATCTCGGCGGCAAATCCCTTCAGTGCCGCTTTGTATAAGTGCTTCAACTGACCGCCGTGGAGCTTCGTCAGCTCATCGGCTGTTCCATCAACATCAACTGCGCGGTCTTCGAGGACGATGATCCAGGATCCGGCGATCTTCTTCTTGGCCTTGATGACCTTCGGCTCTTTGGGACCACCGGCAAATGCAGGGATGGTGAACAGCAGGCAAAGCACGACCAGGGTTCGCTTCATGGGATCTACGATCTCCTTTCGTGGTTGGAAGTGCGGAGAAGTGTAGCGAACTTTTCGGCGAGCTCACCAGCGCGAACATCCCCGGCGTGTACGCGGTGATGTGGCCGGTGAAGGCGGAGGCAGCGACGGTGAGCGGAGAGGCGAGCCACAACTTTCCGGGCCCGGAACGACCTTTGTAATTGCGATTGATCGCGCTGATCGTCACCTGCTCGCCGCTCTCGGACACGCCCGGACCACAGCCGATGCACGCGCCGCATCCGGGATTGAGAACGATGGCGCCGGCGCGCTCGAAGGTGTCGATGAGACCGTTCTCGCGGCAGAACTGCTCGACGGCCTGCGACCCAAACTGGATGAAGAAGGTCACGCCGTCGGCGACTTTGAGCCCGGCGTCGACCGCTTCTTTCGCCACCTGGTGATAGAAGAGCAAGTCGTCGACCTTTCCCGCCGTGCATGAGCCGGCGTAGGCAATGTCGATCTTCACGTCGCCGATCTCTTCGACGAGCGCGCCGTTGGTCGGATCGGAAGGGATGCCGTGATCGGGATTCCCCGGATGGGCCACCATCGGCCGGATCTTCGACAGATCGATGACGTGCACGCCACCGGCGTACTCCGCGCCCGGATCGGGCGCGACGGTGCGCTTGCGCAGAGCGTCGATGTCGACGCCCGGGCGCATCGCGGCAATCCACTCGAAGGTCTTCTCGTCCGCTTCGACGATCGCTGTTCGCGCCGAGCATTCCGTGGCCATGTTCGCCAGAGTGGCGCGCTCGTCCAGTGAGAGGGAGCGGACACCGGGACCGGTGAACTCGATGATCCGATCGAGCGTCATCTGCGGCTTCGCGTATTGGAGGAGGATGTGCAGCATCACGTCCTTGGCCGTGACGTTCTGCTTCAGTTGGCCGACAAGCTCGAACCGGATCGACTCCGAGACCTCCACCATGGTGAATCCGGAGTGCACGAGATTCGCATACTCGGTGGTCCCTACGCCCCAGGCCATCGCGTTGTTCACGCCGCCCATGCAGGTGTGGCTGTCGGTAGCCTGGATGAAATCGCCCGGGTCGACGATGTATTCGCGCGCCACCTCGTGGCAGATGCCGGGCGAGATGTTGTCGGTGGCCGAGAAGTCGCGGCAGCCGGTGTGCTCCTGGAAGTCGCGCTGCAGTTGGCGCAGTGCGTTGATCTTGTCGAGAAAGGGGCGCATGCGCGCCACATCGTCGGCGTAGATCAGGTGATCTTCGAAGACGGCGAACTTCTGCGGGTTCTTGATCTTGTAGTCCGGGCCGTACTCCTGCTCCAGGAAGTAGTGGACCTGAGCGGTGGTGAATTCGTGCGTGTAGCCGCCATCGACGTCCACCACCAGCGCGTCGCCGGGCTTCACGTACTTGCCCCCTCCGCGCATGTGACGGGCCAGGATCTTCTCGCCCATGGTCATGGGCCGCTTCTGCGTGGTGGGAACGGGCAAATCGATCTCTCCCCGCTCCAGTGCCTTGGCGAACGGAAACAGACCGCCTTCCTTGATGACCAGTTGTGTGATCGGATCGTAGCCCCTGGTGAATTCTTCGAGGGGGATGCTTTCGCCGGCTTGCAGCCGAATCAGCGTCTCGTGGTTCGCCATCAGGTGCCGGCGTGAATCGGCGCGAAGGACGCGGCGACGGCGATGCGGATGCCGCTCCAGACTTCTGCCTGGGTTGCCGTCTCCCGTGAGCTGCCGACACCTTTGCGATATCCGCTGACGATCACCTCGAAGCTGCCGTTGCGGAGCGCGTCCTGCTCGAAGAGGCGCTTGCCGTCGACGATCAAACCGGCATAGGCGTTCCGCGAGAGATCCTCCGGCCGGTGATCGAAGCAGACCCAGGCGGGCGTCATCGCGTCGGTGTTGATGTCGTCGAGAAGGTTCTCCACGCGGAGATCTTTCATCTGCAGATCGAGCTCGCCGCGGAGCTGCTTGCGGATCAGCTCGGGATCCTTCGTCAGAAAAAGGACGCGCTTACCGGAAGTAAGGCGAACGGTGGAGGGCGGTTTCATGTTTTTCCTGGCGTCAGACAAGTATATGCAACGCTGTAGCCGCCGTTGGTCATCCCGGCACGCTGGTTGTAGTAAGGTCCGCTCATGAGGCGGGCGGTCTTCGTTCTTGTCCTGCTCATCAGCGCGGTCCCGCTGATGGCCGCCGAAGCGCAGAAAACTGACTACTCGCGAGACA
>QHVS01000029.1:8915-28415 GCA_003223635.1 Acidobacteriota bacterium
GATTGACCTCGGCATGCTCCAGATCCACACGCGGAACGCTCGATTCCGCCTGGCCTGGCTGCCCTTCCTGGCACCCCTCCCCTACTCGTATCCGCGGACCACGCAAGAGGTGCCGAATCCGCTCGTTCTGACCGGAACCGATATCCCTTACGTTCCGCCAAAGCACGACGGCGAGCACTAGAAGTCGCGGCAATCTCCGGCGCGATGCTGACCCGAGCCATCATCAGCACCAGCGGGAAGATCCAGGCAAGGCCTACCGTGCTCGTGCTCCACATCGTTCCTCCCTTCGCACAACACGTTCGCCGTTCATACGAAGGGAAGGCTTCAGCGTTTCCAGGAATGAAATTCAGGCGCCCAGGTCGCCCCTGCACGCCGGCTCCTCAAGCTTGGCGGCAGGGGCGTTTCACACAAATCCTTTCTGAGGCGGAGGGCTACTTCTCTGGTCCAACTGTGAGGTAATACGTGATGTCCAGCGAGAAATTGAATTTAGGGAACTCCCCATGGAAGCGGAGGGTATGCGGCCCGATAGGCAACGGCGCGAGCATGAGATGGACCCCATCCGCTACCGCTGGGCTTGACGTTCCATCGGCGATATCTGCGCCTCCCGCCTTCAGAACGTTATCGTGCGAGGCAAGCGTCCAGATGAAGAGCGGCGAGTCGGAACGATATCTTTGTTTGATCCCCAACTCCTTGAGGCTTTCTCCATCAAGCTCTGCCGATAGTTTCCTTGCGCCATCGATGATCGAGTTGGCACAGTCGCGCAGCTGATTCTCAGTTGATCCGTTGCCTTCCGCAGTGGAACACTCGGTATTCACAATGGGAAAGAAGAGCGCCTTGCCGGCAGGGACCTCGCATGTGCGGACCGCGGTCCCATTGCAGTTAGGGTCTCCGGTCATGCAGAACTTCCCGCCGAGAAACCACACTTTGCCCGACTGCCCCGTACTGCAGTCCGCAGTATCGAACAGAGGATGCGCAGTGGCGGGCAGCGCGAGCGCCCACTGCCACCACGCCGCAGCCCACTGGCCATAGGTCTTCCCATATTGTGGGGAGTCCGGGGGCAAGACGCCCGGGTTCGGATTCTCGCCAGCAAACATCGTCGTCGCTGGCACGAGTAATCCAAGGACAACCGAAATCATAAGGATGAGATGTCGTCGATGATTTCTCGGTGGGGCGATGACGACGTGCTCGCCGCTGCTGAAAAGGTGATTCTTCATAGGGCCTCCTTTACTTCGTCAGGTAGATGGTTTCGGCGGCATCGACGACGACCGGAAGGTGACGCCAGCGTTGGAGCTTCCGAGACTCCAGTGACTCAGGCCGACAGAGGAGCAGAAGATCGAACTACTGACGTGCTAACTTCACGGCGGTCTCCTTTCGATGGTTGACGCCAGAAAGGTAGGACTGCCGCCGAGGCGAACCTTGAAGGTACGCTGATCATCATCTAAAGGAGTTGTGAAAGCGGCGGACTAGTTGGCACCGCGGCGGCGTCAGCGAAAGTCGCGGATCAGGACCATGCGTCGATTGAGGCCACCGGACTCGTCATTGGAGGCCTTGAACCGTCGGACGCGCATAGAATCGTTCGGGACCCTTCGTGCCGGATTCCTACACCTTCGATCGGTTTCGACTCGACCTTCGCGGCGGCGAACTGCTGCGCGACAACCTTGGAGTCGCTCTCGAGCCGAAGGTGTTCGCTCTTCTTTCGTATCTCGTTACCCAACGCGGCCGGCTTGTCGGCCGGCGCGAGCTGCTCGATGCGATCTGGCCCGATGCGCATGTCACCGACGCCAGTCTCAGTCAGGCGGTCGCGTCTTTGCGGACCGCGCTCGGTGACGATCCGCGCAATCCTCGCTACATCGACACGCTTCCTCGGCGCGGTTACAAGTTCATTGCCGAGGTAAAGGAGGAATCAGAGACTATTGCCGGCGAACTCTCCTACCACGTCGTGTTCGGTCTGCAGGACTTCGTTCTTGGACCGGGCGAGCATGTCATCGGCCGGGCGCACGATGCGGCCGTGCGCATCAACTCCGGCGAGGTGTCACGCCATCACGCCCGGATCGTGATCTCGCGGACCGGGGTGACCATCGAAGACCTCGGCAGCATGAACGGTACGGTTGTTTCCGGCGAGCGGCTGGTGGATCGACACGAACTACGGGAGGGAGACGAAATCAGGCTCGGCACAATCGTGCTCACCTTCCACACTTCGGGCGGCTCCAAATCGAGCGTCACCACGCCTCTTGGTACGAAGGATGAGGCGAACGGTTAGCTGCCTCGCACGTCAAACCGATCATGAGACCCGCCGCCGTGCTCCTGCTTCTCGCTCTCGCAGCCGCCGCCGCGGCCCAGGAGCCGACCTACACGGCCGAGGAAAAGCTGAAGATGTTCCGCACCCTGAACGTCGACGCACACGCGAAAGACAGCCGCCGCGTCGAGTGGCATGTCGGCTATGTCGAGTTCCACGTTCTGGGCATGGACTGGCGGTTCTTTTATCTGCCGATCCTCGCGCCGCTGCCCGGCTCCAGGCTTCAGGACAACGCCACGGTCCCCAACGCATTCGATCTCACGAGAACACCGTACGCGTCGACCTTCCCGCCGATGCTGGATGAGCCCGACCGATCGCGCGCGGTACAGCGCGAACGCGCGCGAATCGAAGCGTCCGCCAAACAATCTGACCAGCAGTGACTTGACAGGCGGCCCGGTCGAGCCTAATATTCAACCGAATGGTTGAATATCGCGCCGAGGATCTGGACCGCACCTTCACCGCACTCTCCGATCAAACACGGCGGGACATTCTCAACCGGCTCGCGCGCAGCGCCTCATCGGTGACCGAGCTCGCCGAGCCCTACGAGATGTCTCTCAACGCCGTCTCCAAGCACCTCAAGGTTCTGGAGCAGGCCGGACTGGTATCGCGAACCGTCGAGGGACGGGTGCATCGACTCGAGCTCAACGCCGCGCCATTGCGCGACGCTGAGGAGTGGGTCGCCCGGTATCGGAGCTTCTGGGAAGCGCGTCTCGATGCGCTGGAACACTTCCTCATCGCGAAAAAACGAAAGGAGCGTCGTCATGCAGGAAACCGCCACAAAAGCAAAAGTTGATTACTCCCTGGAGGTACGGAAACGGATCCCCGCTTCGCGGGAAGAGGTGTTCGACGCCTGGCTCAATCCCAAGAGCGTCGAACAGTGGATGCATGGAGGGCCGACTATGAGCTGCCGGGCCAAGATCGATCCGCGCATCGGTGGCTCCTTCAAGATCGACATGATCGCAAAGGAGAAGACCTACGAGCACACCGGCGTCTACAAGCGGATCGAGCGTCCGAAGTTGCTCGAGTTCACCTGGATCTCCGAGGGAACGAATCAGCAGGAGTCGGTGGTCACCATTGAGCTATTCGACCGCGGGGAAGAGACTGAACTTCTGCTGAAGCACCGGCTCCTTCCGAGTCAGGACGAGGCCAAGGGCCATCGGGACGGGTGGACGCAGATCGTCGATAAGCTCGCACGGACCATTGCAGCGAAACAGTAGAATGCGCCACCGTGCGCGCTCTCCTCATCACCGGCGGCACCGGCGGCCTCGGACATTCCGTGGTCGCCGGCCTCGCCGCCGAATATCGCTGCATCGTGCTGTATCGATCCGAAGAGGCGTGGCAGGAGCTGCGCAGTTCGATCCGCGGCGACAACATCACCGGCGCCAACGATCCGTCGCAGGTGAAGGATCCGATCTATGGCGTGCTGCACCTCGCCGGAGCGTTCACCATGGGCGGGTCAGCGCAGGATTTCCAGCGCATGCTCGACGCGAGCCTGCTCAGCGCGGTGCAAGTCATTCAGGCCGTTGAGAAGCGGATCGTCGATGGAGGCCGGGTGATCGCCATCAGCTCCGCGGCGACCCTGACCAAGCCCGCCGGTATGGCTGCTTACATCAGCGCTAAGTCGGCGCTGAATGCGTACATCGAGGTCCTGTCGAAGGAACTTCAGCCGCGGAAGATCACCGTCAACGCAATCCTTCCGACCGCCCTCGACACTCCGAAGGAACGAAAGGCGATGCCGCGCGAGCTTCTCGTGCCGCTCCAGCGCGTCGTCGATACCCTCGCCTTTCTTCTCAGTGACGGCGCGGCATCGATTACGGGGCAACTCATAGCGCTGACAATGTAACGCCCTCATCCGCCGCTTCGCGGCACCTTCTCCCGCTATCGCGGGAGAAGGATCTCGAGAGCCCTCGCCCCGCGCAGCGGGGAGAGGGTGGCGCGAAGCGCCGGGTGAGGGGCCGTAAGTTGCCGGCGTTACCTCTTCAATCCCCAGGATGTGTCGTGCAGCCACTGCATGAATGGCGCGGCGGGCTTGGGGCGGCTGATCCAATAGCCCTGCGCCAGATCGCAATTCATCTCTCCCAGGCGGACCCACGTGGCCTCGTCCTCCACTCCCTCCGCGCACACCTGTTTGCCGAGGTTGTGGGCGAGGTCGATCATGGTGCGCACGATGGCCAAGTCCGCGTCGCTGTCGTTCATCCCGATCACGAACGACTTGTCGATCTTGATCTCGTCCGTGGGCAACTGGCGCAGATTGGTCAGCGAGGAGTAGCCGGTTCCGAAATCGTCAATGGAGATGCGCAGCCCCATCGACTGCAGCAGGGACATGATGGCCAGCGCGTGGGCCGGATCGGCCATGATGCTGCTTTCGGTGATCTCGATCTTCAGGAAGCGCGGGTCGATGCGCCATTTGTCGAGCGCCGTCTGAATTTTCGACGGGAGCGTCTGCTCCTGGAGACTCTTCGGCGAGATGTTGATCGCGACGTGGACCGGCGCGCCGCCGTCATGCCATTCGCGGCACTGCTGCAGCGTGCGATCGAGGACCCAATCGGTGATGGACTTGATCAGGCCGGTGCGCTCGGCGAGAGGAATGAAGCTGACGGGAGCGAGAAGACCGCGCTGGGGATGATTCCATCGCAGCAGCACCTCGGCGCGCGTCATCAGGCCGCTGCGCAGATGGAGTTTCGGCTGGTAGTACAGCTCGAATTCGTCACGCTCCATGGCGCCGCGCATCTCCACCACGAGCGACAACTGATCGGGCGTGCGAGACTCCAGCTCCTGGTTGTGAAACGAATAGCCGGCGTTGGCCTGTTTGGCCGCGTACATGGCCACGTCGGCGCGGCGAAGAAGCGTGCGCGCGTCAGTGCCGTGGGTGGGATAGACGGCGATTCCGATGCTGGCACCCACTTCGAGCACCTGCTGCTCCACGACGAAGGGTTGCTGCAGCGTGTCCAGACTGCGGCGCGCAGCCAGGGCGATGGCGTTCATGTCCGCGGGAGCGGTGAGCACCATGGCGAATTCATCGCCGCCCAGCCGAGCCACGGTGTCGCTCGGCTGGAGCTGATTGCGCAGCCGAATGGCTACCTGCTTGAGCAGCACGTCGCCGAAGTGATGGCCGAACGTGTCGTTCACTTCCTTGAAGCGATCGAGATCCATCAGCAGCAGGGCGGCCAGCGTCTTCTCCGTGCGCGCGGTCTCCAACGCTTTCTCCAGCCGCTCGAAGAGCAGCATGCGATTCGGCAGATCGGTCAGCACGTCGTGCAGCGCCTGATGCCGCAGCGTCACGATTTGATTCTTGCTGTCGGTGATGTCTCGCAGGAACGAGACCCAGTGCGTCAGCTCACCGCTGTCCTCGACCGGAACGATCTGCAGCTCCAGCTCGAACTCCGATCCATCCTTTCGCTGGGCCGTCACCTCGGCTTCGAAGGCGTTGCGATCGAAGACGTGATTGAGCATGGCCTCGAAGATTGAGTGCTGCCGCTCCACGATCCCGAAGACGAGCAGCGGCTGGCCGATCACCTCGTCGCGCACGCGGCCATACATCTCGCAGAAGCCGTTGTTGACGAATGCCACACGCGGGCCGGTGGACTCCACCGCCGGCGTGAGGATGGCGATCCCCTGCCCTGCCACCCGCACGGCGCTGCCGAGAAGGCGGAGCTGATCGCCGCGGAAACTGTCGTCGCCGACGTCCGGGGCGTCGGGAACACGCAGGCGGGGGTCTTCAGACTTGGGGATGGAGAGATGGTACCGCGCTACTCCGGATTCGTCGCCCAAACCGCCATTTCGGTCACAAATCCGCGATCTTCCATCTCCAGCATGGAGACGATCGCCCCGGCGATGTCGGAGGGCTGGAGTTTGCGGGGGCTCGCCGGGCGCTCCCTTCCAGAGGCGGCGAAAAACGGCGTCTGCACTTCGCTCGGATTGATCTGCATCACCCGGATATTCGACTTGCGCAGCTCCGCGCGCCAGCACTCCGTCATGCCGTGAAGGGCGAACTTGCTCGAGGCGTAGGCCGTGCCGCCGGCGTATCCGCGCTGGCCGGCGGTGGAGGCGACGTTGACGATGTGTCCGTACCGCTGCGAGAGGAAATGCTTAGCCGACTCTCGCGCCACCATCATCGCCCCGAGCACATTCGTCGCGTGGAGGCGCTGCATCTCCTCGGTTT
Source organism: Acidobacteriota bacterium (assembly GCA_003223635.1). Taxonomy (GTDB): domain Bacteria; phylum Acidobacteriota; class Thermoanaerobaculia; order Gp7-AA8; family Gp7-AA8; genus QHVS01. The sequence continues at coordinate 15,374 of QHVS01000029.1, forward strand.
TCGTCTCCACCAGCGGAGCGAAGTAGCCGAAGCCGGCGTTGTTGATCAGCACGTTGTAGTCCTCGCCAAAGTGGTCCACCACGGTCCAGATCATGCGGACGACGTCGGCCTCGACGCTTACGTCTGCTTGAATGGGCAAGGCTCCTATCTCATTCGCCTCGAGGTCGAGCTTCGATCGATCGCGACCGCAGATGGCCACCCGCGCGCCGCGCGAGATCAACAGCCGCGCCGTTTCCAATCCGATGCCTGAGCTTCCGCCGGTGACGAGTGCTTTTGCCGATGCGACGTTCATGTGCGGATTCTATTTCGCGAATGACTTTTGCACTCTTTCCGCTCAAGGAGGAGTTATGCCCGAGAAAGAGACACTGGAACGAGCCAGACGGGACAAGGCAGAAGGAAAAGCGCCCAGCACGCAGGCCGGGGAGTTCGTCCGCGAAGAAATCGAACACATCCGCGAGGGAAAGCATGGAGCGCGATCGACCAAGCAGGCCATCGCCATCGGACTGTCGAAGGCGCGGCGGTCGGGGGTGAAGCTTCCGCCGCCAACCTCCGGACCCAGCGCGACGAAACGCAAGGCCAGCAGCGACCTGCGCAAAGCGAGTTCATCGAGAAAGCCATCGACAACTCGAGGGCGGGCCACGCGCCAAGCACTGAAACGCGAAGGACACTCGGCGGGCTCGCGATCGGCGTTGTCACGTCAGGCGAAGAGCGCGGCGCGAAGGCGGCGCGGGAGGGCGTAGTTAGCCCTCAGCTGTTAGCTCTTAGCTCTTAGCTGTTAGCTCGTGGGGTCCCCCCTAATAGCTAACAGCTAAGAGCTAAGAGCTTTACTTCTTCTCGATCTTCACGCCCGAACTCTCGAGCTGTTGCCCTGAGAGCGCCTCGCGCGCGGTCGGGTCGTTCTTCAGGTACGCGTCCCAGAAGATCAGCGAGACGAGCTTGATCGTGCCGAAGCCGGTGCGGCTGAGGATGCCCGGTCGCTGCTGCTGCACTGGGGTCATGCCGCCGGGCTGATTGATGGTCTGCCGCGGCATTTCCGGCGGCAGATCGAACACGCCGAGCGCTCCGGTGAATGACATGTGGCTCGCGCCGGGAATGAGCACGAAGTACTTGTCGCCGGCCGGACTGTATTCGAACGCCTGCTTGCGCCAGTCGGGCGTCTCCGATTCTGCAGCGCCGCGATCGTTCGTGCCGGTCATGTACATGACTGGAATGCGTACGTCGCTCCACGACTGCGGCGTCAGGCCGCGATTCTGGGCCGTGCCCTGAGGTGACATGACCAGCGCAGCGCGCACGCGCGGATCGGCCATCGAGAGCGGCGGATTGCTGAACGTCCGCGCGCCGCTGATGAGCATCGCCGTGAACCCGCCGTACGAGTGCCCGCCGACGCCGATCTGGTTGCGATCCATCTTGCCTCGCAGCTCGGGAAAACGCTGCTCGAGATCGGCGAGCGAATCGAGAACCAGCTTCACATCGAGGGCGCGGTCGCGCCATTGCGGCTCCCGCTCCTTGTCCCAAATCGCTTCCATCGTGTTCCGCGGTTGGACATTCGGCTCCACCGTGATTCCGCGCTGCCGCGACTGCGACCGCGGTGCGGGACGCTCCAGCGCTTCGCGGATAGTGTCGCGCGGCGCTGCGGCGTCAGCATGCGAAGGCCGGATGCAGACGTAGCCGTAACTCGTCCAGTAGGAGATCAGCGGCTCGTAGCCGCGGTCCGAAGATCCGTAGCCGTGAGAGAAGACGATGACCGGAAATGGACCACCGCGCGTCGGATACTCGATGGAGACTTCGACATCTTTGTTGCGCTGCGCGTCGTGCAGCATGGTGGTAGGGATGACACCCACCGGCGAGGGGCCGACGTCGACGCTGTAGTTGCCGATCTTCAGCGGCGCGACCGTAGAGGTCGGAGTCGGGGCACTGGAGCATGCGGCGGCGAGGATGAGCAGGGGGACGAGTCGCTTCATTGGTTGTCTCCTTCTGGAATGCGGCGGCCATGCCGCCGCTCTCATTTCGGCGACAATACAGCGGCGGCATGGCCGCCGCACTCCAGATGACCAAGGTCCGCCGTTACACTCTGAAAACTCCCGCGAAGCCGGCGAAGCAATATCGCGTCCAGTACAGCGAGGAGCTCAACAGCGAGCAGCTCGAGGTGGTGATGGCCGGTGACGGGCCGATGCTGGTCATCGCCGGTGCTGGCAGCGGGAAGACGCGCACCCTCACCTACCGCGTCTCGCGGCTGATCGAAGATGGCGTCGATCCCTCGCAAATCCTCCTCCTGACGTTTACCAACAAGGCGGCGCGGGAGATGCTCAGCCGCGTCGAGCAGCTCGTTACGATCGACACGCGCCGCATCTGGGGCGGCACCTTCCATTCGGTCGGCAATCGCCTGCTCCGCCAATACGCCGACGCCATCGGGTATCGCTCGAATTTCTCGATCCTCGACGACGAAGATGCCAAAGAGACCATGGACAGCGCTATCTCCTCCCTCGGCATCAAGACCCTCGAGAAGCGCTTCCCAAAAGGCGACGTGCTCCTGGATATCTATTCGTACCTGATCAACACGCGCACGCCGCTGGAACTGCACCTGGAGGAAAACTTTCCCCATTTCGCGATCTACAAGGAGGAGATGATCAGCGTCTTCCGCCGCTACAAGGATCGCAAGCGCGAAGCCAATGCCATGGACTTCGACGACCTGCTGATCAACTGGAAACTGCTGCTCGACGATCATCCGGATATCGCCGAGGCGTTGAAGCGCCGGTTCCGGTATCTGCTGGTCGATGAGTATCAGGATACGAACAAGCTGCAGGCGGAGATCGTCGACGGGATGGCCGCGCTGCGGCGCAATGTGATGGTGGTGGGCGACGACGCGCAGTCGATCTATTCGTTCCGCGGCGCGTCGTTCGAGAACATCATCACCTTCCCTATGCGCTTCCCCGACGCGGTGATCTACAAACTGGAGACGAATTACCGCTCCACGCCGCAGATCCTGCAGCTCGCGAATTCGGCCATCGTCCACAACCGCTTTCAGTTTCAGAAAGAGCTGCGTGCGGTGCGCGGCGATGGACCGGAGCCGGCGGTCGTCGGAGTCGACGATGTCTTCGAGCAGGCCTCATTCGTGGCCCAGCGCATCCTGGAATTGCGAGACGAGGGCGAGAAGCTGAGCGAAATCGCCGTGCTCTATCGGTCTCACTACCAGTCGCTCGAGCTGCAGATGGAGCTGACCCGGCGCCTGATCCCATACGAGATCCGCTCCGGCGTCCGCTTCTTCGAGCAGGCGCACATCAAGGACGTGATGGCATATCTGAAAATCATGATTAATCCGCGCGACGAGTTGTCGTGGAAGCGCGTGCTCAAGCTCTACCCCAAGATTGGCGAGAAAACCGCAGCGGACGTCTGGTCGCAGATCAGCTCCGGCGACCCCTTGCACCAATTTCTCAGTGGAGCGGCGGGCTTCAGCCCGCCGGCGCGCGGCGTAGCCGCCAGCCTCGACTCTCTCCGATCTGTTCTACGTCCCCTGAATTCCGAAGGCATGCGCCGCAACCCCTCGGAATCGATCCGCCTCGTGGTGGAGAAAGGCTACGCTGATTACGCCCGATCGAGATTTCCCAACGCGCAGGCACGGCTCGACGATCTCGAACAACTCTCGCAGTACGCGCTGCGCTACGACGATGTCAACGCGTTCCTCGAAGAGGTAGCTCTGGCCAATCCGCTCGCGGGCGAAGATGTGGCCGTGGTCGGGCCAGAGGACGAGAAGATTGTTCTCTCCTCGGTGCATCAGGCCAAAGGTCTGGAATGGCGCGCTGTGTTCGTGATCTGGCTCGCCGACGGCCGCTTTCCTTCGCAACGGGCTCTTCGAGTGCCCGGTGGAATCATCCGCGTTCCGGAAACGGCGGTCGCCGAAGCACTCGCCGTGATGCTGCCCGACACCACTGAGAAAGAAATCATCATCCCCGGTGAAGAAGAGGAGCGCCGCCTCTTCTACGTCGCCGTGACCCGGGCCAAGCAGGAGCTGTATCTCGTCTTTCCGGTGATGGCCCGCGACCGCGGCGGGATGGACGTGCTGATGGAGCCGTCGAGGTTCGTGCGCGAATTGCCTCCAGACAGTTATGAAAAGTGGGTGATTGGTTCGGAGTAGTTGGCGTTCGGCTGTTGGCGGCTGGCGTTTGGCGATGATACGGTTTCGCCAACCGCCAGCAGCCATGCGCCTTCTTCTAATCTCCAGCTCGAACGTCCACGGCTACGGCTACCTCGATCACCCGGAGCCCGAGATTCGGCGGCTCCTCGACGGCAGAAAGCGCGTGGCGTTCGTTCCCTTCGCCGCGCATGACCACGCCGCGTACACGGAGACCGTTCGCGAACGTTTCGGGCGGATGGGATTCGAGATTGTGGGCGTCGACGCGCTCGACAAAGCGGACGCGATCTTCGTCGGCGGCGGAAATACGTTTCGCCTGCTCAAGACGCTCTACGATCGCAATCTGCTCGACCCGATCCGCAAGCGCGTACGCGCCGGCACGCCGTACATCGGTTCGAGCGCCGGAAGCGTGATCACCGCGCCGACGATCCGCACCACGAACGACATGCCAATCGTCGAGCCGCCCTCGCTCGCTTCCCTCGGCTTGGTCTCTTTCCAGCTCAACTGCCACTATCTCGACCCCGATCCGAATTCGACCCACAAGGGCGAGACGCGCGAGCTGCGCATCGCCGAGTTTCACGAAGAGAACACGACGCCGGTGGTCGGCCTCCGCGAAGGAACGATGCTGTGGGTGCAAAACAAATCATCGACACTCCTGGGACTCAAACCGGCGCGGATTTTCCGCCGCGGGCAGGCGCCGGTGGAAGTGGAGCCTGGGAGCGATATCGGGTTAACGGTTTAACGGTGTCAACTCAATGACGACTCTCCTCCTCACGCGCCGCGACGTCGCCGATCTGCTCTCGCTTGACGACTGCATCGAGGCGGTGGAAGACGCCTTTCGCCTCCTGGGGCGCGGCGAGGTGCCCCGGCCGGCCATCGCCGGCGTACACGCCACCGGCGGCGGCTTTCACATCAAGGCGGCGATCGCCGGCGAGCGCTTTGCCGCGAAGATCAACAGCAATTTCTTCACGGCCGTGCCCCGGATTAAAGGGGTGATCGTCGTGGCCGATGCGAACGACGGTCGGATGCTGGCAGTCATGGATTCGATCGAGATCACGATCTTGCGCACCGGCGCGGCAACCGCCGTCGCCGCCAAGTATCTCGCTCGAAAGAACGCGAAGACGGCCCTCATCTGCGGCTGCGGCACGCAGGGGCGGGTGCAGGCGCGCGCGCTGCAGCGGGTGCGCAAGATCGAGCGAATCTTCGCCTTCGACAGCAATGGGGAAACGGCCGCCAACTTCGCCGAGGAGATGGGAGCGGAGGCGGTCCCCGCGCCTGTGTGGGCGGACATCGTGGTGACCTGCACGCCGTCGCGCGCCGCGTTCCTCCATTCCGCACAGCCCGGGACTTTCCTGGCCGCTGTTGGCGCGGACAGCGAAGAGAAGCAGGAGATCGCGCCGGAGCTGATGGCGTCGTCAAAGGTGGTCACCGATGTGACCGAACAGTGCGCCACCATCGGCGATCTGCATCACGCCATCGCGGCCCGGCGCATGAAACGCGAAGACGTGCATGCGGAACTGGCTGAGATCGTTGCCGGGCGGAAGGGCGGGCGGGAGCGGGAGGATGAGACGATCATCTTCGATTCCACCGGGATGGCCCTGCAGGATGTCGCCGCCGCGGCGATCGTCTATGAGCGGGCGGTTGCCCGCGGCCGCGGAACAGCATTCGATTTCGCAGCGTTCTAGAGATCCGCCGATGCCCGAATCGAAATACGATGAGGCGCCGGTCGCGGAAAGCGAGGAGAAGGTCGAAGAGCCGCCGCTCTTCAAAGTCCTCCTCCACAATGACGATTACACGACCATGGACTTCGTCGTCCACGTTCTCGAGTCTGTGTTCAACATGCCGGTAGATAAGGCCATCCAGGTGATGCTCAACGTACACGTCAAGGGCATAGGCCTCGCCGGTGTCTACACATACGAGGTGGCCGAGATGAAGGTGGCCAAAACCACGGCCATGGCAAGAGAACACGAGTTTCCGCTGTTGTGTACGATAGAAAAGGACCAATGATCGCCAAGCCACTCCAGAAATCCTTCGAATTCGCGTTGAACGACGCCATCAAGCGACGTCACGAGTACGTCACGCTCGAGCATCTGCTGTACGCGCTGCTGCACGACCGCGAGGTGGCCGATGTGGTCCGCCAATGCGGCGGCGACATTCCCCTGCTGAAGAAGCAGCTCGACGATTTTCTGAACCGTACGTTGGAGAAGCTGCCGGACGATGCCGAGGTCCAGCCGGTGCTGACGGCGATGCTGCAGCGCGTCGTGCAGTACGCGCAGCTCCACGCCCAGAGCTCCGGCCGCAAGGAAGTGGACACCGGCCAGATGCTCGCCGCCCTCTACCAGGCCGAGCGTTCGCAGGCTGTGTATCTTCTCCGCAGCCAGGGAGTGAACAAACTCGACGTGCTCAGCTACCTGTCGCACGGGATCGGCAGAGCCGCGGTCATTTCGCCGAAGCCGGCCTTCGTTGCGCCCGATGATGAAGCGAGCGGTCCGACCGGCGATCCGCTCAAGCTCTTTGCCATGAACCTGAACGAACGCGCCAAGAACGGCGAGATCGATCCTCTCATCGGACGCGTTCCGGAGCTGGAGCGGACCATCCAGATCCTTTGCCGGCGGCGCAAGAACAATCCGCTCTTCGTCGGCGAGCCGGGCGTCGGGAAGACGGCGATCGCCGAAGGGCTGGCTCTGAAGATTCACAACAAGGAAGTCCCGGCGGTGCTGAAAGACGCCGAGGTCTGGTCGCTGGACATGGGTGCGGTGCTGGCGGGAACGAAGTACCGCGGCGAGTTCGAGCAGCGGCTCAAAGCGGTGATTACCGCGCTTATCGAAAAGAAAGAGGCAATTCTTTTCATCGATGAGATTCACACCGTCGTCGGCGCAGGCGCGGTCAGCGGCGGGACGATGGATGCCTCGAACATCCTGAAGCCGGCCATCGCCTCCGGAAAGCTGCGCTGCATCGGATCGACGACGTATGCCGAGTACAAGGCGTCCTTCGAGCGCGACCGCGCGCTGGCCAGACGCTTCCAGAAGATCGAGATCGGCGAACCAACCATCGATGAGACGATCGAGATCCTCAAGGGCCTGAAGAGCTACTACGAGCAGCATCACGGCGTGACCTTCAGCGACGAGGCGATCGACCTCGCCGCGCGCCTCTCAGCGAAGTACCTGCACGATCGACATCTGCCGGACAAGGCGATCGACGTGTTGGACGAGGCAGGTGCGCGGGCTCGGATGCTGCGTGGAGCGACGGGCTTCAGCCCGTCGAACGGCGGCCTGAAGGCCGCCGCTCCACAAGTCATCGGCGAGGACGAGATCGAGCAGGTCATCGCCCGCATGGCCAAGATTCCGCCGCGCACGATCGCCGTCAACGAGAAGTCGCGCCTGCAGCATCTCGAATCCGATTTGCAAAAGGTCATCTTCGGTCAGGATCACGCCGTCAAGCAGCTCGTCAGCGCCATCAAGCTGTCTCGTTCCGGCCTCGGCCATCCGGAAAAGCCGATCGGCTCGTTCCTCTTCTCCGGCCCCACCGGCGTGGGCAAGACCGAGCTGGCCAAGCAGCTCGCCGTCGCACTGGGCGTCGAGTTCATCCGCTTCGACATGAGCGAATACATGGAGCCGCACACGGTGTCGCGGCTCATTGGCGCGCCGCCGGGCTACGTCGGCTTCGATCAGGGCGGGCTGCTCACTGACGCCATCATCCGCACGCCCTACGCCGTGCTGGTGCTCGACGAGATCGAGAAGGCGCATCCCAATCTCTTCTCCATTCTGCTGCAAGTGATGGATCACGCCACGCTCACCGACAACAACGGCAAGAAGGCCGACTTCCGCAACGTCGTTCTGATCATGACCACCAACGCCGGCGCACGCGAAATGAGCGACAGCGGGATGGGCTTTACGCAGACCGGCGTGAGCGGCAAGGGCCGCGGCGTGATCGAGCGGACGTTCGCGCCGGAGTTCCGCAATCGACTCGACGCCTGGATCGCCTTCGACGCGCTGAGCTTCCAGATCATCGAGCGCGTGGTCGACAAGTTCATCGACGAGCTGCGAGCGCAGCTCGCGCCGAAGAACGTCACGCTCGAGCTTCGTGAGGCCGGACGCGCATGGCTGGCCAAGAACGGCTACGACCGCGCATTCGGGGCTCGCCCCATGGCCCGGCTGATTCAGCAGAAGATCAAGGAGCCGCTCGTGGACGAAATCTTGTTCGGGGGCCTTCAGGTCAGTGGCACGGTCGTTGTTGACGCCGACGACGAGGGGCTTCGGCTCGTTTATTAGGATGAGGGCTGAGGGCTGAGGGATGAAATCGCGCCAAGATTCATCCCTCATCCCTCATCCCTCATCCCTGTTCCCCGATCCCCGTTCGGCCCGCGGCGACATGATCGCCATCGGCGCCGACCTGCACATCGAGACGCTGCGGGACGCCTATCGGCACGGCATCTTTCCCTGGCCGCACGAACGGCTGCCGCTGCCATGGTTCTCGCCTCGACGGCGTGCGGTTCTCTTTTTCGACGAGCTGCACGTGGGGCGATCGCTGCGGCGATCGGAGAAGAAATCGGGGTTCCGCTTCACCATCGATCGCGCGTTCCGCGACGTGATCCGCGCCTGCGCCACTGCGGAGCGGGCCGAGGATCAGGGGACCTGGATCGGCCCGGAGATCATCGAGGCCTACACGCGGATGCACGACGCCGGCGACGCGCACAGCATCGAAGTGTGGGAGGGAGAGGAGCTGGTCGGCGGACTGTACGGCGTCGACAGCAGCGGAGTCTTCACCGGCGAGAGCATGTTTCATCGCCGCCCCGACGCGTCGAAGCTCGCTCTGCTCCGCATGATTCAACATCTGCGCGAATGCGGCTCAACCTGGCTTGACTGCCAGGTCATGACCCCGCACATGCGCGCCTTGGGAGCGCGGGAGATCCCCCGCTCGAAGTTTCTGGATCTCCTCGCGGAGACGCAGTCGCTGGCCCTACGCCTCTTTCCCTGACGACGCGTATAGTCGCCGCATGCTGACAACACGACGCGATTTCGGACGACTCGGTGCCCTCGGTTTCCTCAGCGTGGGCGGTGTGCAGACCGGCTTCAGCCAGCCGGCTAAAGCCGGCCCTCACACACCGGTCCGCCTCAGCGCGAACGAGAACCCCTATGGCCCATCGCCGCTGGCCCTCGACGCCATGCGCGATGCAATGAAGCTGGCCTGGCGATATCCCGACGAAGCAGCGGACGCCCTCGTTGAAAGCATCGCCCGGCTGCACTCCGTTTCCACAGATCAGGTGATCCTCGGCGACGGCTCGAGCGAGATCCTCAAGCTCGCGGCGGCAGCGTATCTGGGCGGCTCGCGCAAGCTGGCCATGGCCGATCCGACATTCGAGGCCATCGGCTTCTACGCTCGGGCGGCCGGCGCAGAGACGGTCAAGGTTCCGCTCGACTCCGCGTATGCGCACGATCTCAGCAAGATGGTCGCCGCAAACGCGGGACTCATCTACATCTGCAACCCGAACAATCCGACCGCCAGCATCACGCCGAAACAACGGCTGCGCGCGTTTCTCGATGCCCTGCCGCAGACGACGATGGTGCTCATGGATGAGGCGTACCATCATTACGCGGAGAGTGCCGACTACGAGAGTACCGTTCCGTTGGTCGCGATTCGGCCGAATCTGATCGTCTCGCGCACGTTCTCCAAGATTTACGGAATGGCCGGGCTCCGTTGCGGCTACGCGATCGCTCAGCGCGACGTCATCCGAAAGCTGCAGCAGCAGGCGGCGTGGGACTCTACAAACGTGATTGCTCTGGCCGCCGCGCGCGCCAGTCTCGCCGATCCGCGTCAGGTCACCGAAGGGCGGCGGCGCAACTCCGAGACGAAGCGCGACCTGGTGGGATCGCTGAACAAGCTCGGATACGAGGTGATCCCGTCGGAGGCGAACTTCATCATGATCGAGATGCGCCGAGACGTGAAGCCGGTGATCACCACCCTGCGCGACCGCGGCGTGCAGGTCGGGCGTCTCTTCCCCGCCCTGCCGCAGCATCTGCGCGTGACCATCGGCAAGCCGGAGCAGATGCAGCAGTTCCTCGAAGCTTTCCGCGCCGTCGCATGAAAGTGCGCGAAGCGCCTACGGAGTGCGGCGGCTTGCCGCCGCCTTCCAAGGCGGTGATCTACAGCACGATCGTGTAGCCCAGCGTGGTCAGATCGGGCATGCGATCGAGATAGACGCGGCCGTCGGTGTGATCGACTTCGTGCTGAAAAATGCGCGCGGTGAAGGAGTCGACTTCGATCGATGCCCCCTTTCCTTCGTGATCCACGCCGCGTAACTTGATGCGCTTGTAGCGCGGGACCTCGCCGCCGAGGAAGGGAACGCTGAGACAGCCCTCCCAGTCGGTGATCGTCTCGTCGCCGTCCGGCTCGTAGACGGCGTTGAAGAAGACACCGGCGCCGAGCTGGGGGATGCCGCGGCGCTTGGCCACCCGCTCCTCCACCTCGAAGACGAAAATCCGCAGCGGTAGATGCACCTGAGGCCCGGCCAGACCCACGCCCTCATACGCATGCATCGTCTCGATCATGTCGTCGATCAGCGGCTGAAACTTCCCCGCCTTAATGTCCTTCACCTCGACGTCGGAGGCTTTGTGACGCAACGCTGGATGGCCAAGGCGGGCTACCTTCAAAATCGCCATGGCGGGGAGTGTACATGTGGCACAGGCACTCTTGCCTGTGCAGCACAGACACGAGTGTCTGTGCCACACTCGAACCGCGAATGCCCAAACTCGTTCTCTTCGATATCGACGGCACTCTCATCACCGACGGCGGCGCGGCGCGCGATGCATTCGCCGCGGCGCTGGCCGACGTGTACGGGTTTCGAGGCGAACTCCGGCAATACGATTTCTCCGGGCGCACCGATCCGCAGATCGCGCATATGGTGCTGCGCGGTGCCGGATTTTCTGAGAAGGAGATTGACGCGCGCGCGATCAATCTCTGGGACCGCTACGTGACTGCACTGGCGCGGAATGTCGATGGGCGGGTCCGCGAGCTTCCCGGCATTCGCGTGCTTCTCGACGCGTTGCGCAACGACGAACGCAGCACTCTCGGCCTTCTGACCGGAAACATCGAACCGGGCGCGCGGCTCAAGCTCGGACCCCCTTCGCTGAATGATTACTTTCCCTTCGGCGCCTTCGGCAGCGACTCGCCGCGTCGGGAGGACCTTCCTCCCATCGCCATCGAACGCGCAGCGGCGTTTGGCGGCCGTCGCTTCGCCGGACGCGACGTGGTCATCATCGGCGACTCCATCTGGGACATCCGCTGCGGCGTGCCGCACGCCGCGACGACCATCGCCATCGCATCGGGGAAGACGTCCGCCGACAAACTCCGCGCCGAGAATCCGGATCACTTCTTCGAATCGGCGGAAGATCTCGTTTCATTGCGGACCGCGATTCTCGGATGACAGTCCGTGCGCTAGTATCCCGTCCGCATGTCGAAGGCCTCCGATATCCGCCTCATCGTCTCCGACGTAGACGGTGTCTGGACCGACGGAAAAATCATCTACGCCGGCGAGACGCGCGAGGTGAAGGAGTTCAACGTGCGCGACGGCCTGGGCGCCAAGCTGGCCCAGCGCGCCGGCATCACCGTCGCTCTTCTCACCAGCCGCCGCTCCCCCGCCCTTGTGCGCCGGGCGCGCGAGCTGGCCATTCACGAATTGCATCAGGGAGCGGAAAACAAGCTGGAGTCGTGCGAGCGGCTGCTCAAAAAGCTCGACCTGCGCTTCGATCAGATGCTCTACCTCGGCGATGATCTCCCGGACCTCGCGCCGATGGTGCGAGCGGGCATTTCCGCCGCGCCATCCGACGCGGCCGCGCAAGTCCGTCACGCAGCATCATGGAAGCTCTCCAGCCGCGGTGGCCAGGGTGCATTTCGCGAAACCGTGGAACGCCTGCTGCAGGAACGCGGCGAGTGGGAGCACATCGTCAAGGAATTCGAGATTGGAAAACCGGAAGCGCAGAGCACTTAGATCGCGGCTCCTCTACGTTCCGCTCCGCATCCTCGAACTGATCGGCAGGCACCTCCCTTTGCCCGTCGCGCGCGGCATCGGCATCGCTCTCGGCCATCTGGCCTGGCACGTCGCACGCCGTCATCGGCGCATCGCTCTGCGCAACATCGCCGCCGCATTTCCGGAGTGGAGTGAACGCCGCCGGCGCGCCACCATCCGCCGCATGTTCCATCACCTCGGAGAATCGTTGATGGAGATTGTCTGGCTGCCGAATCTCGACTTCGCCACGCGCGACCGAACCACTGTGTTCGAAGGTCTCGAGCCGATCCTCGAGCTGACGAAGAGCGGACGCGGAGTGGTCGCCTTCACCGGCCACTGCGGAAACTGGGAGTGGCTGGCCTATTCGGCGGCGACGTTTGGCATACCGGTCACGGTGCTCCAGCGGGAACGGAACGAGCCGGAGATGAATCGCTTCATCACCCGCATCCGCTCGCGAGCCGGCGTGCATACCATCGATCGGGGGTCGACCGGCGCAGCGCGGGAAATGATGAGCGCGATCAAGCGCGGCAGCTTCCTGGCATTTCTCATCGATCAGAACATCCGCACCGAGAGCGCGAAGGTTCCGTTCTTCGGACGGCCCGCGCTCACGCCGATCGGGCCGGCTAAGCTGGCCATCCGCACCGGTGCTGCGGTGGTGTCGGTGTTCATCGAACGCCGGAACGGCAAGCAATACGTCCGCTGCAATCCGCCGATGGAGACTCGCCGCGACGACGATCCGATCGCTCTCACCGCGCTGATCACCGCCGACATCGAGGAGCAGATCCGCCGCGTGCCCGAGCAGTGGGTGTGGATGCACGAGCGCTGGCGCGAGCGGCCGGAGTGGGAAGTGAAAGCGAGCGCCCTTAGGCGAACTTCCACCAGATGAACAGCGCCACGGCGGCAGGAAC